>JAEUPF010000084.1 GCA_016790425.1 Rubrivivax sp. | reverse complement strand
GCACCTTCACCCACCGGCACGCGGTGCTGCACGACCAGAAGCGCGAGAAGTGGGACGAGGGCGTCTACACGCCGCTGCGCCACGTGGCCGAAGGGCAGGCGCCGTTCGGCGTCATCGACTCGATCCTCTCCGAAGAGGCGGTGCTCGGCTTCGAGTACGGCTATGCATCGGCCGAGCCCAACACGCTGGTGATCAGGGAAGCGCAGTTCCGCGACTTCGCCACCGGCGCGCAGGTCGTGCTCGACCAGATCATCGCCAGCGGCGAGGTCAAGTGGGGCCGCTGCAACGGCCTCACGCAGATGCTGCCGCACGGCTACGAGGGCCAGGGCCCCGAGCACAGCAGCGCGCGCCTGGAGCGCTTCATGCAGCTGGCCGCCGACAACAACATGCAGATCGTGCAGCCCACCAGCGCGAGCCAGATCTTCCACCTGCTGCGCCGGCAGATGGTGCGGCAGTTCCGCAAGCCGCTGATCATCTTCACGCCCAAGAGCCTGCTGCGCGCCAAGGACGCCACCAGCCCGCTCACCGAGTTCACGAAGGGCGAGTTCCGCACCGTGATCGGCCCCTCGCGCACCGAGGTGGAGGGCGACAAGGTCAAGCGCGTGATCGCCTGCTCGGGCAAGGTGGCGTATGACCTGATCAAGAAGCGCGACGAGAAGAAGGCCTGGGACGTGGCCATCGTGCGCGTCGAGCAGCTCTACCCGTTCCCGCACAAGGCCTTCGCGGCCGAGATGAAGCGCTTCCCCGCCGCCACCGAGGTGGTGTGGTGCCAGGACGAGCCGCAGAACCAGGGCGCGTGGTTCTTCATCCAGCACCAGATCCACGAGAACATGAGCGACGGCCAGAAGCTCGGCTACGCCGGGCGCGCCGCGTCGGCCTCGCCGGCGGTGGGCTACGCGCACCTGCACGTCGAGCAGCAAAAGGCGCTGCTGGAGCAGGCCTTCGGCAAGCTCAAGGGCTTCGTGCTGACGAAGTGAACGTCGCAAGACAAGACAGAACCGAGAACCGAGAAATGGCGATCGTCGAAGTGAAGGTGCCGCAGCTGTCCGAATCGGTGGCCGAAGCAACCCTTTTGCAGTGGAAGAAGCAGCCCGGCGAAGCCGTGGCGATGGACGAGATCCTGATCGAGATCGAGACCGACAAGGTCGTGCTCGAAGTGCCGGCGCCAGCGGGCGGCGTGCTCGCCGAGCACGTGGTGGCCGGCGGCGGCAGCGTCGTCAGCGACCAGGTGATCGCGCGCATCGACAGCGAGGCCAAGGCGGGTGCGCAGCCGGCGGCGAAGGCGAGCGCGCCGGCCGCCGCGGCGGCGGCTCCGGGTGCCGCGGCGGCGGCCACGGCGGGCGGCAAGGCGGCCGGCGTGGCGATGCCCGCGGCGGCCAAGCTGATGTCGGACAACCAGCTGGCCCCGGGCAGCGTGCCCGGCACCGGCAAGGACGGCCGCGTGACCAAGGGCGACGTGCTCGCCGCGCTGGCCACCGGCGCCACGGCACCGAAGGCCGCTGCGCCCGCTTCTGCCGCGGCGGCGGCACCCGCGGCCGCGAAGCCGCTGCCCACGGTGGCTGCGCCGGTGGCGATCAACCTGGGCGACCGTCCCGAGCAGCGCGTGCCGATGTCGCGCCTGCGTGCGCGCGTCGCCGAGCGGCTGCTGCAATCGCAATCGAGCAACGCCATCCTGACGACGTTCAACGAAGTCAACATGGCGCCCCTGATGGAGATGCGCAAGCGCTTCCAGGAGAAGTTCGAGAAGGAGCACGGCGTGAAGCTCGGCTTCATGAGCTTCTTCGTCAAGGCAGCGGTGGCGGCGCTGAAGAAGTACCCGGTGCTCAACGCCAGCGTCGACGGCAACGACATCGTCTACCACGGCTACTTCGACATCGGCATCGCGGTGGGCAGCCCGCGCGGCCTGGTGGTGCCGATCCTGCGCAATGCCGACCAGATGAGCTTCGCCGACATCGAGAAGAAGATCGCCGAGTACGGCGTCAAGGCGCGCGACGGCAAGCTCGGCATCGAGGAGCTGACCGGCGGCACGTTCTCGATCAGCAACGGCGGCGTCTTCGGCTCGATGCTCAGCACGCCGATCATCAACCCGCCGCAAAGCGCCATCCTCGGCGTGCACGCCACGAAGGACCGTGCCGTCGTCGAGAACGGCCAGGTCGTCGTGCGGCCGATCAACTACCTGGCGATGAGCTACGACCACCGCATCATCGACGGCCGCGAGGCGGTGCTCGGCCTGGTGACGATGAAGGAGGCGCTCGAAGACCCCGCCCGCCTGCTGTTCGACATCTGAGGAGCGGGCGGCACATCATGGCGAGCAAGCAATACGACGTCGTCGTCATCGGCGCCGGCCCCGGCGGCTACATCGCGGCCATCCGCGCCGCGCAGTTGGGTTTCAGCACCGCCTGCATCGACGAGTGGAAGAACGCCTCGGGCGGCCCGGCGCCCGGCGGCACCTGCACCAACGTCGGCTGCATCCCGAGCAAGGCGCTGCTGCAGTCCAGCGAGCACTACGAGCACGCCGGCCGGCACTTCGGCGAGCACGGCATCGGCCTGGACAAGCTCAGCATCGACGTGAAGAAGATGGTGGGCCGCAAGGACACCGTCGTCAAGCAGAACAACGACGGCATCCTCTATCTCTTCAAGAAGAACAAGGTCGCGTTCTTCCACGGGCGCGGCTCGTTCGTGAAGGCGGCGTCGGCCGAACAGGGCGGCGGCTGGGAGATCGCGGTTGCCGGCGCCGCAGACGAGACCCTGGTCGGCAGGCAGGTCATCGTCGCCACCGGTTCGAGCGCGCGTGCGCTGCCCGGCGCGCCGTTCGACGAGGAGACGATCCTCAGCAACGACGGCGCGTTGCGCATCGGCGCGGTGCCCGGGAAGCTCGGCCTCATCGGCAGCGGCGTCATCGGCCTGGAGATGGGTTCGGTGTGGCGGCGCCTCGGCGCCGAGGTCACGATCCTCGAAGCGCTGCCCACCTTCCTCGGCGCTGCCGACGCGCAGGTCGCCAAGGAGGCGCACAAGGCCTTCACGAAGCAGGGTCTGAAGATCGAGCTCGGCGTCAAGGTCGGCGAAGTCAGCGCTGCGAAGAAGGGTCGGAAGGAGGGCGTCACGGTCGCCTACACCGACGCCAAGGGCGCCGCGCAGGTGCTCGAGGTCGACAAGCTCATCGTCAGCATCGGCCGCGTGCCGAACACGACCGGACTCGGCGCCCAGGCCGTGGGCCTGAAGCTCGACGAGCGCGGTGCCGTCGTCGTCGATGCCGAGTGCCGCACGAATCTGCCCGGCGTGTGGGCGGTGGGCGACGTCGTGCGCGGGCCGATGCTCGCGCACAAGGCCGAGGAAGAAGGCGTCGCGGTGGCCGAGCGCATCGCCGGCCAGCACCCGCATGTCGACTTCAACACGGTCCCCTGGGTCATCTACACGAGCCCGGAGATCGCCTGGGTCGGCGAAACCGAGCAGCAGCTCCAGGCGCGCGGCGCCGCCTACAAGACCGGCACGTTCCCCTTCGCGGCCAACGGCCGCGCGCGGGCATTGGGCGACACGACCGGCCTCGTCAAGTTCCTGGCCGATGCGCAGACCGACCGCATCCTGGGCGTGCACATCGTCGGGCCGATGGCGAGCGAACTGATCGCCGAAGCGGTGGTGGCGATGGAGTTCAAGGCCAGCAGCGAGGACATCGCGCGCATCTGCCACGCGCACCCCTCGCTCGGCGAGGCGACCAAGGAAGCCGCGCTCGCGGTGGACAAGCGCACCTTGAACTTCTGAGGCGCGGCACGGCCGTGGGCGTGCGCGAGGTCTACGAAGCGTCGCTTGCCGAGCGCGGCTACAACAGCGACGCGGCGCAGCTGCGCGCGGTGGCGGCGCTCGAGCGCTGCGAGAACGAGTGGGTCGACTACAAGGCGCGGCGCAGCAACGCCGTGGCCAAGCTGCTCGTGCGCCCGCCGATCCCGCGCGGCGTGTACATGTGGGGCGGCGTCGGCCGCGGCAAGAGCTTCCTGATGGACTGCTTCTTCCGCAGCGTACCGTTGACGCGCAAGACGCGGCTGCACTTCCACGAGTTCATGCGCGAGGTGCACCGCGAGCTGCAGGACCTCAAGGGCACCGTGAACCCGCTGGCCGAACTCGGCCGGCGCATGGCGCGGCGCTTCCGCCTCGTCTGCTTCGACGAGTTCCACGTCGCCGACGTCACCGACGCGATGATCCTGCACCGCCTGCTGGAGGCGCTGTACGCGAACCGGGTGAGCATCGTCACGACCTCGAACTTCCACCCCGACGCGCTGTACCCGAACGGGCTGCACCGCGACCGCATCATGCCGGCGATCGAGCTGCTGAAGGCCAACCTGGAGATCGTCGCCGTCGATGCCGGCACCGACTACCGGCAGCTCACGCTGGAGCACGTGCGCATGTACCACTGGCCGCTCGGCGCCGCGGCGGACGCGGCGTTCAAGCAGGCCTTCGACGAACTGGCCGAGGCGCGCGACGAGGACCCGCTGCTGCACATCGAGCACCGCGAGATCCGCAGCCGGCGCCGCGCCGGCGGCGTGGTGTGGTTCGACTTCAAGACGCTTTGCGGCGGCCCGCGCTCGCAGAACGACTACCTCGAACTGGCGTCGCGCTTCCATACCGTGCTGCTTTCCGGCGTGCCGCAGATGAGCCCGCGCCTGGCCAGCGAGGCGCGGCGGTTCACCTGGCTCGTCGACGTGCTGTACGACCGCCGCGTCAAGCTGATCATCTCGGCCGAGGTGCCTGCGCCGCAGCTCTACACCGAAGGACCGCTCGCGCACGAGTTCCCGCGCACCGTCTCGCGGCTGGCAGAGATGCAGTCGGTGCAGTTCCTTGCCCTGGCGCGGCGCGACGTGGACACTTCGCTGACGTGAGCGAACGCGCGATGTCCCTCGAGAGCCGGTGCCATCCGACCCGCGCGCGCCGGTGGGCGCCGCGGTCGCTGGGCGGCGTGCCCCTGCTGCTGGGGCTTTGCGCTGCTGCGGCCATCGCCGCGGGCAAGCCTGGCAGCGGCGACGGCGCGGCCGTGCGCGCGGCCTCGGCGGCATCGGCCGCGGCGTCCGTCGCCGAGGAGCGTGCCGCCATCGCCGAGCACCGGCGGGTGCTGCTTCAGGCGCTGGCCGGCGAGGAGGCGGCCTGCCGCCAGCGCTTCGCGGCCGCTGCCTGCCTGGACGACGTGCGCCGCCGCCGCCGCGACGCCTTGGCGCCGCTGCGCGAACGCGAGCTGCGGCTGGAGGAAGCCGACCGGCGCGCCAGGGCCGACGAGCGCCGCCGCCAGGTGGCGCAGAAGCAGGCGGCTGCGGCGAGCGCCGCCGCCGCGGCGCACCCGGCTGCGGCCGTGCCGCCGCACGCGGCGGCCTCGGCGCCGGCAGTGCGCATCAGGCCGCAGCGGCCTGCGGCGCCGACGGCGTCGAGCCCATCGCTTGCGGCTTCTGCGGCCCGCGAGGCAGAGGCCGCCGAACGCGCCCGCGAGGCCGAGCGCCGCCGCGAACAAGGCGATGCGGCCAGGGCGCGCGTCGAGCGCCGCCAGGCCGAGCGCGCTGCCTCGGGCCGGCGCAGCGACCCCTTGCCGTTGCCGCTGCCGGGCGCTGCGGCGAGCGCAGCCAGCCGCTGAACGCCGCACCCGGGGCGCCCGCCGGGAGGACTGCCGGCCAGCCAGGCCGCCGCGCTGCTACGAGGCGCGAATCGTCGGCAGGGCGCCGGCGCCTGGCGCAGCGGCGCGCTCGGCGCGCAGCGGGTCGACGCGGGCCAGCGCCACCGAGAGGTTGTCACCGCCGCCGCGCGCCCGCTGCCGCGCCTTGGTCACCAGCATCTCGCTGGCTTCGCGCGGCGGCAGCGCGTGCACGATGGCGCCGATCTCCTTCGGGGTGAAGTAGTGCCACAGGCCGTCGCTGCAGGCCAGCACCGTGTCGCCGAACTCCAGCCGGTCGATGTGCCACAGCGTGATCGGCGGGTCGGCCTGCGTGCCCAGGCAGCCGGTGAGCAGGTTCGCCTGCGGGTGCGTGTTGGCCACCTCTTCGGTGATCTTGCCTTCGTCGATGAGCCGCTGCACGAAGCTGTGGTCGATGGTGCGCTTCATCATCTCGGCCCCGCGGAAGTGGTACACGCGCGAGTCGCCGGCATGGACGATGTCGCAGGCCAGCGTGGGGCTGACGCAGAAGGCGGCGATCGTGCTGTGCGGCTCTTCCTCGGAGGTGATGGCCGTCAGCTTGATCATCAGGTGCGACTCCAGCACGAGCTGGCGCAGCATCTCGGCGGGGTCGTCGGAAAGCGGCGCGAAGCGCTCGTAGACCTGGTGGCCGGTCAGCAGCACCTGGTCGGCTGCCTTGCGGCCGCCGCTCTTGCCGCCCATGCCGTCGGCGACGATGGCGAGCACCGAGCCTTGCACCTTCGGGTGCGCGATGACCTCCACCTGGTCCTGCTGGTAGGCACGGTCGCCGCGGTGCAGGCCGGTGGCCGCGCTGAAGCGGAAACTCGCGGCTGCCGTCGCGGCGGGGGAAGTGGCCATGCGGGCGAATATAAACTGCCGCTCGCGGGCGCCGTCCCGCCTTCCTCGTGGCCCCAGCCGGAGAGCGTGAAGCCATGGACCAGAACCTGCATTCGCCGCAGCGCCGCCTCATCGAACTGCGCATGGAGCATGCCGATCTGGACGAACTGATCGACCGCAACGCGGACGACCAGCGCCCCGGCGACGAGCTGGCCGTGCGGCGGCTGAAGAAGCGGCGCCTGCTGCTGCGTGACCAGATCGCGCGCCTGGAAGCCGAGCTCGAGCCGCCGCAGCCGGCCTGACGGACCGCGCGCCGCCGTTCGCCGCTTCGGATGCCGTTGTCCGCCGGTCAGCCGCCGGCCGCCGCTGCCGGCGGCGAACCCGAAGAAGGCGACAGCGGCTCGGCCTTGACCGAGGCGGTGGCCGCCGCTTTCGCTGCCGCCGGGCCGCTCGCTGCGGCCGACCCGAACTTCCTGCCGCGCGCGGCGCAGAACGCGCTCGCCGAGGCCATCGCGCACGCGCTCGATCGCCGTGAGGCGCTCGTCGCCGAAGCCGGCACTGGCGTCGGCAAGACCTACGCCTACCTCGTGCCCTTGCTGCTGTCGGGCCGGCGCGCGCTGGTCAGCACCGCCACCAAGAGTCTGCAGGACCAGCTCTTCCTGCGTGACCTGCCCCGGCTCGTCGACCAGCTCGGCGTGCCGGTGCGGCGCGCCTTGCTGAAGGGCCGCGCCAGCTACCTGTGCCGGCACCGCCTGCGCCAGGCCGAGAGCGACGCACAGTTGCCCGACCGCTTCGCCGTGCGCGCGCTGCAGCGGGTCTCGGCGTGGGCCCCGGCGACGCGCGCCGGCGACCTGGCCGAAGTCGAGGGCCTGGACGAGCGCTCACCGGTGATCCCGCTGGTCACCTCGACGCGCGACAACTGCCTCGGCATCGACTGCCCCGAGTACCGCAACTGCCATGTCGTGCAGGCACGGCGCGAGGCGATGGCCGCCGACCTCGTGGTGGTGAATCACCATCTCTTCTTCGCCGACCTGGCGCTGCGCGACAGCGGTGTGGCCGAGCTGCTGCCCAGCGTCGAGGCGGCGGTGTTCGACGAGGCGCACCAGCTCGTCGAGGCCGGCGTGCAGTTCCTCGGCACGACGCTGGCCACCGGGCAGGCGATCGACCTGGCGCGCGACCTGCTGGCGCAAGGGCTGCGCCATGCGCGCGGCCTGAAGCCGTGGGCCGAGCGGGCCGCGGCGATCGACCGCGCGGCGCGCGACCTGCGGCTGGCCTGCGCCGGGGCCCTGCGCGAAGTGCGCGGCATCCTCAAGCTGCGCTGGGAGGAACGTGCCGCCGAGGGCCGCCTCGAAGCGCCGCTGGACGCGCTGGCCGCGGCCGCCGAAGCCGCCGCGGCCGTGCTGGCCGAGGTGGCCGAAGCGGCGCCGGACTTCGCGCGCCTGGCCGAGCGCTGCGGCACCCTCGCCGCGCTGGCCCGGCACTTCGAGGCCGAGGCCGAGGCGGGCCGCGTGCGCTGGATCGACCTGTCGCCGCAGCAGGCGCGGCTGGTGGAGTCGCCGCTCGACATCCGGGCCATGCTCGACGAGCAGCGCGCCGGGGCGCCGAAGTCGTGGATCTTCACCTCGGCGACGCTGGGCGCCGATGCGGCGCTTTCCTGGTTCACTTCGCAGACCGGCCTGGAGGATGCGCGCCGGCTCGTCGTCGGCAGCCCGTTCGACTACCCTCACCACGCCCGTGTGTGGGTGCCTTCACCGTTCCCCAAGCCCAACGACGCCGCGCACCCGGCGGCGGTGGGCGCGCTGGCGGCGCGGCTGGCGGCGGCGCTGGGCGGGCGCACCTTCGTGCTGACGACGACGCTGCGCGTGCTGCCGCTCATCGCCGAGGCGCTGCGCACCGCCGCGCCGCAGCTCACGGTGCTGGTGCAAGGCAGCGAGCCGCGGCGGGCGTTGCTGGCGCGCTACCGCGACGGGCGCGGCGCGGTGCTCGTCGGCTCGGCGTCGTTCTGGGAGGGCATCGACATGCCCGGCGATGCGCTGCAATGCGTGCTCATCGACAAGCTGCCGTTCCCGCCGCCCAACGACCCGCTCGTCGAAGCGCGCGTGAAGCAGCTTCGCGCCGGCGGCGGCGACCCCTTCAGCGACTACTTCGTCGCCGAGGCGGCGGTGTCGCTGAAGCAGGGCGCCGGGCGTCTCATCCGCACCGAGAGCGACCGCGGCCTGCTGGTGGTGGCCGACCCGCGCCTGCGGCAGATGGGCTACGGCCGCAAGCTGATGGCAGCGCTGCCGCCGATGACGCCGCTGGCCGGCGAAGCCGAGGCGCTCGAGTGGCTCGCGGCGCTGGCCGCCGCGCATTGAGCGCGCGGGGCGCGCCTCACCAGAGCTGCCACCAGGCGCGGTCGTAGTCGCCGGCGCCGCGCCGGAGGTAGGCGCTTTGCGGGTAGTTGCGCCTGAGCACGCGCTCGGCACCTTCGCGCAGCGGCTCCAGGCCGAGCTTGTCGTAGCTGGCCATCATCAGGAACAGCGCTTCCTCGCCGGCCGGGGCCTGCGGGAACTCGGCCACCGCCTGCTGCGCGCGGTTGGCCGCCGCGACATAGGCGCCGCGCCGGTAGTAGTAGCGCGCCACGTGCACCTCGTACTCGGCCAGCGAGTTGAGGATGTAGTTCATCCGCAGCTTCGCGTCGGGCGTGTACTTGGACTGCGGGAACTGGTCGACGAGCTGCTTGAAGGACTGCCAGGCGTCGCGCGAGGCGCGCTGGTCACGCTCGGAGAGCTTCTGCCCGGCGAACGAGCCGAGCAAGCCGAGGTTGTCGTTGAAGTTGATGAGCCCGCGCAGATACATCGCGTAGTCCAGCGCCGGGCTCGACGGATTGAGCTTGATGAAGCGCTCGATCGTCGTCAGCGCCGAAGCCCTCTCGTTGGCCTTCCACTGCACGTAGGCGAGGTCGATCTGCGCCTGCTGCGCCAGCAGCGTGCCGGCGGCGAGCCCTTCGACGCGCTCGAGCGACTTGATGGCGCGGTCGTACGAGCCGGCCTCGATGTCGTCGCGCGCTTCGCGGTACAGGCGCTCGGCGGTCGCATCGGGCGATTCGTTCTTCGGCGCCGAGCTGCAGCCCGCTGCCAGCAGCAGCGCGCACGTCGCGGCGACCAGCGCGCAGGCGGCGCGGCGGCGGAACGCGGCCTGCACAATGGAAAGCACCAGGAGAGCAGGCACGGTCACGGGTTCGATGCAGCGGCGAAAAGCAAGGGAAGGTGGGAGCGCGAAGGTGGGAGCGCAAAAGGCGGCGGATTATAGGGAGCCGGTCCCGCCCGAGGCCGCGCTCGCGGTGGCGGAAGGCGACGAGGTCGAACTCGATGCCGGTCGCGATGCCGGCAGCGAAGGCGCCGACGACACGCCTGCGTTCGAGCGCCGCCATGCCGTGGTCTCCCCCGGACAGCATGGCCAGCGCCTGGACAAGGTGCTGGTGGCGCTGGCGCCGGAGTTCTCGCGCAGCCATCTGCAGCATCTGGTGGAGGGCGGCCACGTGCAGATCGGCGATGCGGTGGCGCGCGTGCCGGCACGGCGGCTGCGCGCCGGCGACCGGGTGGCGCTCGAGCTCGTCCCCACCGAAGAGAGCCGTGCTTTCACGCCGCAGCCGATGGCGCTCGATATCGTGCACGAGGACGACGACCTCCTCGTGCTGGTGAAGCCGGCGGGCCTCGTCGTGCATCCGGCCGCCGGGCATTGGTCGGGCACACTGCTCAACGGCCTGCTGGCCCACCATCCCGGCGCAGCGGCGCTGCCGCGCGCGGGCATCGTGCACCGGCTGGACATGGACACCTCGGGCCTGATGCTGGTGGGCAAGACGCTGCCGGCCGTCACGGCGCTGGTGCGCGACATCGCCGCGCGGCACGTGCACCGCAGCTACCTCGCGCTGGCCTGGGGCGACGTGCCCCCGGCGCTGTCGATCGAGGCACCGATCGGCCGCGACCCGCGTTCGCGCACGCGCATGGCGGTGGTGCCGGTGGGCAGCGGCGGGCGCGAAGCGCACACCGACGTTCGCTGCGTGGCCCGTGCCCTTGTCGCGCAGGAAGGCGGGGCGGGTGGCGGCGCCGGTAGCGGCGCGGGGGGTGGCGCGGGGGGTGGCGCGGGTGGCGCGGGTGGCGGCGCAGGCCCTGCTGCGGCGGTGAGTGCGCTGCGCTGCACGCTGCACAGCGGCCGCACGCACCAGATCCGCGTGCACCTGGCCAGCCGCGGCTGGCCGCTGGTGGCCGATGTCCTCTACGGCGGCCGCCCGGGGCTGGGCCTGGCGCGCCAGGCGCTGCACGCGGTGCGGCTGGAGCTGGCGCATCCGCGGTCGCGGCAGGTGCTGGTCTTCACCGCCGAACCGCCAAGGGATTTCGCGCAGGCGTGGGCGAAGGTCGCTGGCGCTACAATGCCCGCCGACTGAGCTTCACGCCGCTGCGCGAGCCAGCGAGGCCAGTGCCTCGAACGCAGCCGTCACCGCCAGACCCCCATGCCAGGGTGGCAGCGGCAGGATCGACGAGCCAACCCGCTTTCGGCCGTTTGGCCACCCAGCCAATCGGTCTTCGGGCCCGGTTGCCCGGTCCTTCGCGTTGCCACCGCACCCAGGCCCTTCGGACCTTCGCGGCCGTTCAGAGTGCCCGGGCGCAGCGCCGCAGCCGCTTCGTGCGCGCGGGGCAGCACCGGACCGAACAGCCTTGCGACCACTGTTGCGCCACCCCACCGCCCGCGCCTACCGCCGGGCAATGCACTGCCGAGGTTCATGAACACAAGCGAGGCCAAGCGCGTTCTCGAGACCGCCCTCATTTGCGCCAACGCGCCGATGCCGCTGGCGGAGATGCGCGCGCTCTTCGACGGCGAGATCGGCGCCGACACGCTGCGCACGTTGCTCGACGAACTTGCGAACGACTGGCAGGCGCGCGGCGTCGAGCTGGTGGCATTGGCGTCGGGCTGGCGGCTGCAAAGCCGGCCCGAGATGCGCCAATACCTCGACCGGCTGCACCCCGAGAAGCCGCCGAAATACTCGCGCGCGGCGCTGGAGACGCTGGCCATCGTCGCCTACCGCCAGCCGGTGACGCGCGGCGACATCGAGGACATCCGCGGCGTCACCGTCAGCAGCCAGATCGTCAAGCAGCTCGAAGACCGCGGCTGGATCGAGGCGATCGGCTTTCGCGAGGCGCCCGGCCGCCCGGCGCTTTACGCCACGACACGGCAGTTCCTCGACGACCTCGGCCTGGCGAGCCTCGACCAGCTGCCCCCGCTCACCGGGCCGCAAGGCGATGCCCCCGCGGCGATGGCGGCGCTGCAACCCGCGCCGCTGCTGAACGACGAGCCGCAAGCGGCCCTGCCGCTGGACGGGCAGAACGCCGAGCCCGCGGCCGCGCCCCGAGCTGAGGCCCAGGCTGAGGCTGAGGCTGAGGCCCAGGCCGAGGCTGAGTCTGAGGCTGAGGCTGAGGCTGAGGCTGAGGCTGAGGTTGAGCCTGAGGCCACCGGAGAGGCTGCCACCCCCGATCAACCCCGTTCCTGACCGACGACATCCGCGCATGAACCCAGACGACGCCGACCATTTGCCGCCCGCGCCGCCGCCCCCCGCGGCCGACCCGGGCGCTGCGCCCGCGCCAGCACAGGAGTCCGCCGCCGGCCAGGATATGGCTGCGCGCGACAAGTCCGAGCGCCGGCGAGGCCGCAACCGCCGCCGCGGCCGCCGCGGTGGCGAGCGGCGCGATGCCGGTGCGCCGGGCGCGTCGCACGACGGGCCGGCCGCAGCGCCGGCCGGCCTGCCGGCGCCGCTGGCCAACGAGCTGTTCGCCGAAGTCCTCTCCGGTGCCTTCGACGAAGCCGCTGAAGGCGGCGGCGCTGACGGGACCGCATCCGCTGCGCCCGCTGCGACCGCTGAAGCCGCTGCGACCGCTGAAGCCGCCGCCGACATCACGGCAGTCGGCCCCGAGCGGCAAGACGCGGGCGAGGGGCAGCCGACGCGGACGGCATCCATCGCTGCAATCGGCAGCGATGTGCCGCATGGTGAAGCGCCGCAGCCCCTGTCGCCGGAGTCCGCTGGCGGTGCCGAGGAGCCCCCGGCACCGCCCGCGTTCTCCGAAGCGTCCGCCGCACAACCGCCGGCGGCCGCGGCGGGGGCGGCGGGCGCCGAGCCGTCTCGCCGCGTGCTCGCGCCCGAACGCGACGCCCCCAAGCTGCACAAGGTGCTGGCGCAGGCCGGCGTCGGCTCGCGCCGCGACCTCGAGCAGATGATCGCCGAGGGCCGCATCAGCGTGAACGGGCAGCCGGCGCACACCGGCCAGCGCATCTCGCACGGCGACCGCATCGCCGTCGACGGCAAGCCGGTGCGCGTGCGCATCGCGCCGCCCGCGGCGCGCGTGCTCGCGTACCACAAGCCGGCCGGCGAGGTGGTCACGCACGACGACCCGCAGCAGCGCCCTACCGTCTTCCGCCGCCTGCCGCGCCTGCCGCAGGGCAAGTGGCAGTCGGTCGGGCGGCTGGACATCAACACCGAAGGGCTGCTGCTGTTCACCAACTCGGGCGAACTGGCCAACCAGCTGATGCACCCGCGCTTCGGCGTCGAGCGCGAGTACGCGGTGCGCTCGCTGGGCACGCTGGACGATGCAGCGAAGGCGCTGCTGCTCGAAGGCGTCGAGGTCGACGGCCAGCGCGCCGCCTTCAAGAGCATCGAGGACGGTGGCGGCGAAGGCGTGAACCACTGGTACCGCGTCGTCATCACCGACGGCCGGCATCGCGAGGTGCGCCGGCTCTTCGAGGCGGCCGGGCACGCGGTGAGCCGGCTGATCCGCATCCGCTACGGTTCGGTGGTGCTGCCGCGCGGCCTCAAGCGCGGCGCCTGGGTCGACCTCAGCGAAGGCGACGTGCGTGCGCTGCGCCGGCTGGCGGCCAAGCCGCAAGGAGCGCCGCGGCCGCAGCAAGGCGCGCCCGGGGCTGCCTCGGGCGCCGCGCCCGGCGCTGCCGCGGCGCAACCGCAGGCGCCGGGCGGCCACGGGCCGCGTGCCGGCGGCCGTGCCGAGCGGCAGCAGCGCCGCGCGCGCGACAACAACGAGCCGCGGCGTGGCCCGCAGGCGCGTCGCGGGCCCGGACCGGCGCGGGCGGTTGACGCCGGCGACACCACCGAAGCGCGCCTGGCGCGCGAAGCCGCCTTCGAGGACGGCCCGCCGGCTGCCTATCTCGAGCGCCAGGAGCGCGCCGAGCGGCAGGTGCATCACCTGGTGCCGATCGAGCGGCCGAACCGGCGCCGGCGCGGCCGCGCCGGCGGCGAAGACCAGCCCGCGGGCGGCGCGGCGGACGCGCCGCATCCGGAGGAAGGTGACTTCGGCGCCATCCCGAACCCGTTGCAGCAGACCTTCGATCGCCGCGCCCTGCAGCAGGAACGCGCCCTGCGGCGCGACATTCCCGAGGACGGTCCGATCCCCAACCCGCTGCAGCAGACCTACGACAAGCGGGCCCTGCAACGCGACCGGCAGCCCAGGCGCGAGTACTCCGACGACGGCCCGATTCCCAATCCGCTGCAGCAAACCTTCGACAAGCGCTTCGCGCAAGGCGGCGGGCACAAGGGCGGCGGCCAGGGCACCGGCGCCGGCGCCGGCCCGTTCGGTGGCAACAACGGTCCGCGCCGTCGAGGCAAGCCCGCAGGCGGCCCCGGCAAAGGCGGCCCGCGCGGGCAGGGCAAGGGCACCGGCCCGGGGACGGGCAAGGTCGCCGGCAAGGGCTCCGGCAAAGGGCACGCCAAGGGCGGTGGCCAGCCCGATCCGATGCGCACCTCGGTGGGCTACATCGGCGCTGATGCCTACTTGCGCAAGGGTGGCGGCGGCCGGGGTGGTGGCGGTGGCAGAGGCGGGCGCTGAGGCCCGGCGCGCGGCGTCGATGCACCCGAGGGCCGGCCGCTAGAATGACCGGCTTTGCAAGTTCTTGATTCGGGAGTCTTTTTTCATGGCCAGCGAACGCACCTTGTCGATCATCAAGCCCGATGCCGTGGCGAAGAACGTGATCGGCCAGATCTACGCGCGCTTCGAGGCGGCGGGGTTGAAGATCATCGCCGCGCGCATGGTGCACTTGTCCAAGGCCGAGGCCGAGGCGTTCTACGGCGTGCACAGGGCTCGGCCGTTCTTTGCCGACCTGGTGAAGTTCATGACCTCGGGCCCGGTGATGGTGCAGGTGCTCGAAGGCGAGGGTGCGATCGCCAAGAACCGCGACCTGATGGGCGCCACCGATCCGAAGAAGGCGGCCAAGGGCACGATCCGCGCCGACTTCGCCGACAGCATCGACGCCAACGCGGTGCACGGCTCCGACGCTGCCGAGACGGCGGCGGTCGAGGTGGCGTTCTTCTTTCCGGGCATGAACCTGTACTCGCGCTGAAGCGCGAGTCGGTTCCAGGTTCTTCTTCTCCCCATGGCCGTCAACCTGCTCGACTTCGATCTCGACGGCCTGGCAGCGTGGTGCGAAGGCACGCTCGGCGAGAAGCGTTATCGCGCCGTGCAGCTCTTCCGCTGGATCCACCAGAAGGGCGGAGCCGACTTCGCCGCGATGAGCGACCTCGCCAAGTCGCTTCGTGCGAAGCTGGCCGAGCACGCGCAGGTGCGCGCGCTGCCGCTGCTGTCCGAACGCGTCTCGGCCGACGGCACCGTGAAGTGGCTGTTCGACGTCGGCGGCGGCAACGCCATCGAGACCGTCTTCATTCCCGAAGAAGACCGCGGCACGCTGTGCATCTCGTCGCAGGCGGGCTGCGCGGTCGGCTGCCGCTTCTGCTCGACCGGACACCAGGGTTTCAGCCGCAACCTCACCACCGGCGAGATCGTCGGCCAGCTCTGGTACGCCGAGCACCGGCTGCGCGCGCAGCGCGGCCTGGCCGCCGGCGAGCGTGCCGTCGACAACGTGGTGATGATGGGCATGGGCGAGCCGCTGCAGAACTACGCCGCGCTTGTGCCGGCGCTGCGCGTCTTCCTCGACGACCATGGCTACGGCCTGTCACGCCGGCGCGTGACGGTGTCCACCTCGGGCGTGGTGCCGATGATCGACCGCCTGCGCGAAGACTGCCCGGTGGCGCTGGCGGTGTCGCTGCACGCCCCCGACGACGCGCTGCGCGAGTCGCTGGTGCCGCTGAACCGCAAGTACCCGCTGGCCGAGCTGCTGGCGGCCTGCCGCCGCTACCTGAGCGCGGCGCCGCGTGACTTCATCACCTTCGAGTACTGCATGCTCGACGGCGTCAACGACAGCCCCGAGCACGCGCACGCACTGGCGCGGCTGGCTGCGGGCATCGGCCCGGGCGGCGAGGCCTGGCCGCGTGTGCCGTGCAAGTTCAACCTGATCCCGTTCAACCCGTTCCCGGCCTCCGGGCTCGTGCGTTCGCCGCGCGAGCGGGTCGCCGCCTTCGCTGCCATCCTGCAGGCGGCCGGCATCGTGACGACGGTGCGCCGGACGCGCGGCGACGACATCGACGCCGCCTGCGGGCAGCTCGCCGGCGAGGTGCTCGACCGCACGCAGGCGGCCAGGCGGCTGGCCGGACGGCGCGCCGTGGTGCCGATCGCGCCTTCGCCGGCCCGGCCGACCGTACCGGCGCAAGCGACGAGGAACGCAGCGTGATCGCGCGCCGCTTCGGGGCTCTGGGCGCGCTGCTGCTGTCGTGCGCATTCATCGCCGGCTGCGCCACTTCGGGCGGCGGGGCTCCGGCGCTGGCGACGGCGACGCCGGGCGAAAGCGGCGCCCCGGCGGCGCCGCCGGCCAACCCCAACGACCCGGCCACTGCCGAACGCCGTGCCCGCGTGCGGCTGGAGCTGGCGGCGCTGTACTTCAGCCGCGGCCAGAACAACACCGCGCTGGACGAGCTGAAGCTCGCGCTGGCAGCCAGCCCCGACCTGCCCGAGGCGCACAACCTGCGCGGCCTCATCTACGCCAGCCTCGGCGATGCGGCGGTGGCGGAGCAGAGCTTCCGCCGTGCGCTCGAGCTGAACCCGCGCGACGGCGACACGATGCACAACTACGGCTGGTTCCTTTGCCAGCAGCGCCGCTACGACGACGCCGATGCCACCTTCCAGCGCGCCGTCGAGTTGCCCACCTACGGCGAGGCGCAGCGTACGTTGCTGGCGCGCGGCGTGTGCCAGGCGCGCGCCGGCCGCTGGGTCGACGCCGAGCGCACGCTGTCGCGCTCGTACGAGCTCGATCCTTCGAACCCGGTGACTGCGTTCAACCTCAGCGAAGTGCTGCTGCGCCGCGGCGAACTGCAGCGCGCGCGCTTCTACGCCCGCCGCATCAACCAGGTGCCGGAAGCGGTGACGGCGCAGAGCCTGTGGCTGGCCGCGCGCATCGAGCGGCGGCTGGGCAACATGGAAGGCGTGCAGGACTTCGGCCGCCTGCTGCGCGAGCGTTTCCCGCAATCGCCCGAGGCGCTGCAGTACGAGCGCGGCCGCTTCGACGAGTAAGGCGGCTTCGGCGATGGCGCCTCCTCCGACGACGATGGACGACGCGGCACGCACCGATCGCGACGAAGGCGGCGGCGGCCAGCGCGGCGAGGGGGCCAGCGCCGGCGCCCTGCTGCGCGCCGCACGCGAGCGCCAGGGCATGCACATCGCGACGCTGGCCGCGGCCATCAAGGTGGCGCCGCGCAAGCTCGAAGCGCTGGAGAACGACCGCTGGGACGAGTTGCCCGGCCCGACCTTCACGCGCGCGCTGGCGCAGGCCGTGTGCCGTGCGCTCAGGGCCGATCCGCAGCCGGTGATGGAACTGCTGCCGCCGGCCGACACGTCGATGCTCGACAGCACCTTCGGCACGATGAACGAGCCGTTCGCCGGCAAGGGGGGGCGCGAGCCGGGCCTGCTGGCTTGGCTGCCGCGCGGGCCGTGGCTGGTGGCGGCGATCCTGCTGCTCGTCGCAGCAGCGGTGCTGCTGTGGCTGCCGGCGGGGTCCTGGAGCCGGCTGGTCGGGGGCGGCGGTTCCTCGGCCACTGCGCCCAGCGGCGAAACGAGCACGGTGCTCGGCCCGCCGCCTGCTGCTGCCGGCAACGGCGCGACCCCGGCTGCGCCCGCCGCCGCGACAGCGGCCGCGGGCACGAACGCAGCCACCCCCTCGGCCGCCGGTGCACCGGCACCGGCGCAGCCCGCGCCGGCGAACCCGACCGACGCCGCCGGCGGCGCGCCGGCCGCACCCGTGCCGGCAGGCGACCTCGTCGTGCAGTGCAGCGCACGCACCTGGATCGAAGTGGTCGACGGCCGCGGCCGCGTTCTCGTCTCGCGCAACCTCGAAGCCGGCGAGTCGCTCGGCCTGGACGGCCTCGCGCCGCTGCAGATGGTGGTGGGCAACGCCGCCGCGACGCGCGTGTCGTACAAGGGCAAGGCGGTGGACCTGGAGCCGCGCGCGCGCGACAACGTCGCCCGCATCGAACTGAAGTAGCGCGCCGGCGCGCGCCTTCCCGAGATCCCGCCTTAGCCTTTGTCCCCCGCCCCGCACCACGCCGCAGCCCTTCGCCGGTCCTGACATGAACGCTCCCGAGAACGGCGCCGCGTCGCCCTTCATGCTGCAACCCATCGCCGCCGCCGCGCCGGCGCAACGCCGCACGCGCCAGGCGCAGGTGCGCTGGGCGAATCGCGTCGTCACGATCGGCGGCGACGCACCGGTGCGCGTGCAGTCGATGACCAACACCGACACGGTGGACGTCATCGACACCGCGATCCAGGTCAAGGCGCTGGCCGAGGCCGGCTCCGAGCTGGTGCGCATCACGGTCAACACGCCCGAGGCGGCCGCCGCGGTGCCGCACATCCGCGAGCAACTCGACCGCATGGGTGTCGAGGTGCCGCTGATCGGCGACTTCCACTACAACGGCCACCGCCTGCTGACCGAGTTCCCGGCGATGGCTGCGGCGCTGTCGAAATACCGCATCAACCCGGGCAACGTCGGCAAGGGTGACAAGCGCGACCGCCAGTTCGCGATGATGGTCGAGGCGGCGGTGAAGCACGACAAGGCCGTGCGCATCGGCGTCAACTGGGGCAGCCTCGATCAGGAGCTGCTGGCCGCGCTGATGGACGAGAACGCGAGAAGCAGCGAGCCTGCCGATGCGAAGCAGGTGATGTACCAGGCACTGGTGCAGTCCGCGCTCGGCTCGGCGGCCTACGCGCGAGAGCTCGGGCTCGATGCGAACCAGATCATCATCAGCTGCAAGGTCAGCGGCGTGCAGGACCTGATCTCGGTCTATCGCGCACTCGCGGCGCGCTCGGACTACGCACTGCACCTGGGGCTCACCGAAGCCGGCATGGGCACCAAGGGCACGGTGGCTTCGGCCACGGCGCTGGGCGTGCTGCTGCAGGAAGGCATCGGCGACACCATCCGCGTCAGCCTGACGCCGCAGCCGGGCGAGGCGCGCACGCAGGAAGTGGCGGTGGCGCTCGAAGTGCTGCAGTCGCTCGGGCTGCGCACCTTCAACCCCAGCGTCACCGCGTGTCCGGGTTGCGGCCGCACGACGAGCACGACGTTCCAGGAACTCGCCAAGCAGATCGACGACTTCCTGCGCGCCCAGATGCCGGTGTGGAAGAGCCGCTACCCGGGGGTGGAGAACCTCAAGGTGGCGGTGATGGGCTGCATCGTCAACGGCCCGGGCGAAAGCAAGCACGCCGACATCGGCATCAGCCTGCCCGGCACCGGCGAAGCACCGGCCGCGCCGGTGTTCATCGACGGCGAGAAGGCGATGACGCTGCGCGGCGAAGGCATCGCCGCCGAGTTCCACAAGATCGTCGAGCGCTACATCGAGAAGCGCTTCGGCGCGGCCACCGCGTCGCATTGATCCCCATCGGCCCGGCACGGCCGGGTTGCCCAGCGAATCGCCCGGCGCCCCCGGGATGCAGAACCCCACCGCCCGGCGCCGCCGGGCCAGAAGCAGACATGACCGAGAAACCGGTTGCCGTGAAGGCAGGAAGCTCACCGCTGGCCGCGGTGAAGGGCATGAACGACCTGCTGCCCGACGAGGCGCATCGCTGGGAGTGGGTCGAGGACGTGATGCGCCGCCTGCTCGCGCGCTGGGGCTACCGCAACCTGCGCACGCCGATCGTCGAGCCGACGGCGCTGTTCGTGCGCGGCCTGGGCGAAGTGACCGACATCGTCGAGAAGGAGATGTTCTCCTGGACCGACGCGATGAACGGCGACGCGCTGACGCTGCGCCCCGAGGCCACCGCCGGCATCGTGCGCGCGGTCAACGAGCACAACGCGCTGTACAACGGGCCGCTGCGCATCTGGCAGATGGGGCCGATGTTCCGCCACGAGCGGCCGCAGAAGGGCCGCTCGCGCCAGTTCGACCAGCTCGACGTCGAGGCGCTCGGGCATCCGGGGCCCGACGTCGATGCCGAGATCATCCTCATGCTGCGCGCGCTGTGGCGCGAGTTCGGGCTCGTCGAAGGGCGCGACATCACGCTGGAACTGAACAGCCTCGGCCAGCCCGAGGAGCGGCGCGCCCACCGCGAGGCGCTGGTGGCGCACTTCGAGCAGCACGCCCAACGCCTGGACGAAGACGCGCGGCGGCGGCTGCACACCAACCCGCTGCGCATCCTCGACACCAAGAACCCGGCGATGGAAGCGGTGGTCGCCGGCGCGCCGCGCCTGCTCGACTTCCTCGGTGCCCAGTCGCTGGCGCACTTCGAGGCGCTGCGCGCCGTGCTCGACGCGGCGGGCCTGGCGTACACGGTGAATCCGCGCCTCGTGCGTGGCATGGACTACTACAACCTCACCGTGTTCGAGTGGAAGAGCCCGCATCTGGGCGCGCAGAGCACGGTGTGCGGCGGCGGCCGCTACGACCGGCTGATCGAGACGCTGGGCGGCAAGCCGGCGCCGGGCATCGGCTTCGGCCTGGGCACCGAGCGGCTGCTGCTGATGCTGGCGGCGGTCGGCGTGCCGGCACCGGCGGGCGAGCCCGACGCCTATGCGGTGGTGCCCGATGCGGCGGCGCTGCCGCGCGTGCTGCCGCTGCTGGCCGCGCTGCGCGAACGCGGCGTTGCCATCGTCATGCATGCGGCGACCAAGGACGGCCAGGGCAGCATGAAGAGCCAGTTCAAGCGCGCCGACGCCAGCGGCGCGCGCTTCGCGCTCGTCTTCGGCGCCGACGAACTGGCGCAAGGAGCGGTGGCGATGAAGCCGCTGCGCGACGCCGCCGCGGCGCAGCGGACGCTGCCGCTGGCCGACGCTGCGGCGCTGGCCGCGGCGCTGCTCGACGGCCGCTGAAGCGCGCCGGCATCCCGCTCGGGCCGCCGGCGGCGCGCGCCGGCAAGGGATAATCCGCCGCTTTGCGCGCGGCGGAGCGCGGCTTTCTCGCCGGCGACCGCTGCCTGCCGCCCGTCTTCAACCGCACCGCTCGCCTCCGCCAGACCCCCTCCATGGCCACCTCTCTCGACCTGCAGGAGCAGGAGCAGCTCGACGCCGTCAAGGCGTTCTGGAACCGCTACGGCAACCTGATCACCTGGGTGCTGGTGCTGGCGCTGGGCGCCTTCTCGGCGTGGTACGGCTGGCAGGCCTACCAGCGCGACCAGGCCGAGAAGGCCGGCGCCCTCTTCGACGAAGTCGACCGCGCCGCGGCCGCCGGCGATGCGGAAAAGGCCGGCCGGGCTTTTGGCGACCTGCGCCAGCGCTACCCCGGCACCGCCTACGCCGAGCAGGCCGGCCTGCTGGCGGCGAAGACCCAGTTCGAGAAGGGCAAGGCCGACGACGCGCGGGCCACGCTCGCCTGGGTGGCCGAGAACGCCAGGGAAACCGAACTGCGCACCATCGCGCGCTTGCGGCTGGCCGCGCTGCAGGCCGAGGCGAAGCAGTACGACGAGGCGCTGAAGACGCTGGACGCCGCCAAGGCCGAAGGCTTCGAGGCGCTGGTGGCCGACCGCCGCGGCGACGTGCTGATGCTGCAAGGCAAGAAGGACCTGGCCCGCAACGCCTGGACCGCAGCCTATGCGGCGATGAGCGAGAAGACGGAGTACCGCCGGCTCGTCGAAGCCAAGCTGACCGCGCTGGGCGCTGCGCCCACGGCTTCGCCGGCGGCCCCGGCCGCTGCTTCGGCCGCTGCCTCGGTCGCGGCGTCCGCGCCGACCGCGAGCACCGCGCCGTCAGCGTCCGCGCCCGCGTCCGCATCGGGGACCGCGAAGTGACCGGCGCGCCCGGCGCCCGGCGGCCGCTGCCAGCGGCCGGCTGGCTGCTGGCGGCCGCGGCTGCGGTCGCGCTGTGGGGCTGTGCGGCTGACAAGCCCGAGCCCAAGCCGCTGGAGGACTACCAGCCCAAGCTCTCGGCGCGCCAGGTGTGGCTGGCGCAGCTGGGCGGCCCGCTGCGCTTTCCGCTCGTGCCGGCAGCGCGCAATGGCCTGTTCTTCATCGCCGCCAGCGACGGCACCGTGCGCGCGCTGCTGGTCGAGTCGGGGCGCGAGGTTTGGCGCGCCGACGCGGGGGCCGAGCTCGCCGCCGGCGTCGGCAGCGACGGCCGCTTCACCAGCGTCGTGACGCGCGCCAACGAGGTGGTGGCCTTCGACGACAAGGGCGCCTTGCTGTGGCGCAAGCGCGTGCCCGCGGCGGTGGTGAGCCCGCCGTTCGTTGCCGGCGAACGCATCTTCGTGATGTCGGTGGACCGCGTGGTGCACGCCTTCGACGCGCAGGACGGCCGCCGCCTGTGGGTCTACCAGAAGGCCGGCGACCCGCTGACGCTGGCACAGCCGGGCGTGCTGGCGGCCTGGCGCGACACGCTGCTCGCCGGCCAGGGGCCGCGCCTGGCGGCGCTGGACCCGACGCGCGGCACGCTCGCCTGGGACGTGCCGCTGGCCACGCCGCGCGGCACCAACGAGGTCGAGCGGCTGGCCGATCTCGTCGGCCCGCCGGTGCGCCAGGGCAGCCGCTACTGCGCGCGCGCCTTCCAGTCCGCGGTGGGTTGCGTCGACGCCGAGCGCGGCGCGCTGCTGTGGTCGCGCAATGTCGGCGGCGCCCGGCCGCTGGGCGGCGACGCCGAGCGCGTCATCGGCGCCGACGCCAGCGACCGCATCACCGCGTGGAAGGCCGACAACGGCGACGTGCTGTGGACGAGCGAGCGCTTCATGAACCGCAACCTTTCGGGGATGCTGGTCGCCGGCCCGACGCTGGTGTTCGGCGATGGCGACGGCTACGTGCACTTCCTGGACGCCGCGGGCGGCCAGACGCAGCTGCGCATGACCACCGATGGCACCGCCGTGGCCACGACGCCGCTGGCCGCGGGCAACACGGTGCTCGTTGTCACGCGTGACGGCGGCGTCTTCGCGTTCAGGCCGAACTGAACGCGCCTGCCCGCAGCGCCGCGCGCTCGCCTTGCCACCGCCGGAAGCCGCCGACGATGAAACCGGTCATCGCCCTCGTCGGCCGCCCGAACGTGGGCAAGAGCACGCTGTTCAACCGCATCACGAAGAGCCGCGACGCCATCGTCGCCGACTTCCCCGGCCTGACGCGCGACCGCCACTACGGCGACGCGCGCCTGGGCGAGCGCGAGTTCATCGTCATCGATACCGGCGGCTTCGAGCCCGAGCGCCCCGCGGGCGTGGTGGCGCAGATGGCGCGCCAGACGCGCGCCGCGGTGGCCGAGGCCGACGCGGTGGTCTTCGTCGTCGACGTGCGCGCCGGGCTCTCGGCGCAGGACCACGACATCGCGCGCTTTCTGCGTGCCGCAGGCAAGCGCGTCGTGCTGGCCGTCAACAAGGCCGAGGGCATGGCCGACTCGCCGGCGCTGGCCGAGTTCCACGAGCTGGGCCTGGGCATGCCGCATCCGGTGTCGGCAGCGCACGGGCAGGGCGTGCGAAGCCTGCTCGAAGAGGCGCTGCAAGGGCTGCTGCCGGAAGGCGACGACGAGGCGCCTGAGGACGGCCCCGAGGGGCCCGATGGCGAGGCCACCGGGGCCGACGTCGAGCCGCCCGGCAGCGCCGCGCGACCGATCCGCCTGGCCGTGGCGGGGCGTCCGAATGCCGGCAAGAGCACGCTGATCAATGCCTGGCTCGGCGAGGAGCGCCTCGTCGCGTTCGACCAGCCGGGCACGACGCGCGACGCGATCCACGTGCCGTTCGAGCGCGACGGCCGCCACTTCGAGCTGATCGACACCGCGGGCCTGCGCCGCAAGGGCCGCGTCTTCGAGGCGGTGGAGAAGTTCTCCGTCGTCAAGACGCTGCAGGCGATCGCCGATGCGCACGTCGTCGTGCTGCTGATCGATGCCCGCGAGGGCGTCAGCGACCAGGACGCGCACATCGCCGGCTACATCCTCGAGTCCGGCCGCGCCGTCGTGGTGGCGATCAACAAGTGGGACGCGGTGGACGATTACCAGCGCCAGCAGCTCGAGCGCTCGCTCGAAACGCGGCTCGTGTTCCTGAAGTTCGCGCCGGTGCTGCACATCTCGGCGCTCAAGCGCAGCGGCCTCACGGCGCTGTGGAAGGCGGTGGTGCAGGCGCACGCCGCGGCCACGGTGAAGATGCCCACGCCCGTGCTGACCCGCCTGCTGCACGAAGCGGTGGCGCACCAGCAGCCGCGGCGCGAGGGACGCTTCCGCCCCAAGCTGCGCTACGCGCACCAAGGTGGCATGAACCCGCCCATCGTCGTGATCCACGGCAACTCGCTGGAGCACGTCAGCGCGGCCTACCGGCGCTACCTGGAAGCGCGCTTTCGCGAGCATTTCAAGCTCGTGGGCACGCCGCTGCGGGTGGAACTGCGCTCCAGCCGCAATCCGTTCGACAACAAGGGCGCCTGAGACGCCGGGTTCAGGCCCGAAGCAGCCCCGGGAACGAAAGCTGCCCCCGAGCATCGAAGGGTTGGCGTGCAGGTCGCTGTGGTAAGGTGGCCGCCTCGCTCAGCGCCAACATCCACCAACACGGAGCATATCGTGAGCAACAAAGGCCAACTTCTGCAGGACCCCTTTCTGAACCTGCTGCGCAAGGAGCATGTGCCGGTGTCGATCTACCTCGTCAACGGCATCAAGCTCCAAGGCCACATCGAATCGTTCGACCAATACGTCGTGCTGTTGCGCAACACGGTGACGCAGATGGTCTACAAGCACGCCATCTCCACCGTCGTCCCGAGCCGCGCGGTGAACTTCCACCCGAGCGAGAACGCGGGCGAGCAGCCCTGATGGCCGCCGGCGGCGCCGAAGCCACGCGCGCCGTGCTCGTCGGCGTCGACCTCGGCAACGGGGCGGCGTTCGACGCCACGCTCGATGAACTCTCGCTGCTGGCCGCCTCGGCCGGCGACGAGACGGTGGCGCGCGTCACCGCGCGCCGCAAGGCGCCCGACCCGGCGCTGTTCGTCGGCAGCGGCAAGGCCGACGAGATCAAGGCGATGGTTGCGGCGACGTCGGCGCACGGCGTCATCTTCGACCAGGCATTGAGCCCGGCGCAGCAGCGCAACCTCGAGCGCCATCTCGGCGTTCCGGTGGCCGACCGCACGGCGCTGATCCTGGACATCTTCGGCGACCGCGCCGCCAGCCACGAAGGCAAGCTGCAGGTCGAACTGGCGCGGTTGCAGTACCTCGCCACGCGCCTGGTGCGCCGCTGGTCGCATCTGGAGCGGCAGCGCGGCGGCATCGGCACCCGCGGCGGTCCGGGCGAAGCGCAGATCGAGCTCGACCGGCGCATGATCGGCGAGCGCATCAAGCGGGTGTTGGAGCGGCTGGAGCGCGTCAAGCGCCAGCGCGGCACGCAGCGCCGCGCCCGCGAGCGCCGCGGCACCGTGCGCATCTCGCTGGTGGGCTACACCAACGCCGGCAAGTCGACGCTGTTCAACGCGCTGGCCAAGGCGCGCAGCTATGCCGCCGACCAGCTCTTCGCGACGCTGGACACGACGACGCGGCAGCTGTGGCTGCCGGCACCGGCAGCCGCAGAGGAGGGCGGCGTCGAGGGCGGCGCGGAGGGCGGCGCGGGGCAGGCCGCCACGCCACCGCCGGTGACGCTGTCCGACACCGTGGGCTTCATCCGCGACCTGCCGCACAAGCTCGTCGAGGCGTTCCAGGCAACGCTGCAGGAGGCCGCCGAAGCCGACTTGCTGCTGCACGTGGTCGATGCGGCGAGCCCGGCACTCGAAGACCAGATGGCCGAGGTCGAGCGGGTGCTGGGCGAGATCGGCGCCGCCGGCGTGCCGCAGGTCCTCGTCTACAACAAGTGCGACCGGCTCGAGCCGACCCGGCAGCCGCGCGAGGCCGAAGACCGGGTCGAGCTGCCGGGCGGCGTGCGCCGCCGGCGCGTCTTCGTCAGTGCCCTCACCGGCAGCGGCCTGGACGTGCTCAAGCGCGTGCTGGCCGAGGAAGTGCGCGTCTTGCGGCAACGTCAGCCGCCGGCCTCAGAATCCGCATCCGCCGAGGCAGGCGCCCCCGCCGCCTCCGTCTGAAGAAAATCCGAGCGGACCTTTTCAGCGGCCTTTCATGCCTGACAACTCGAATCCCTCCTTCACGGCCCGCCTGCGCGCGCTGGCCGTTGCCGGCCGGGCGCTGGCGATCTCGGCAGCGCTGCCCCGAAGCCGGCGCGGCGCCGGCCTCGTCTACAACAGCGGCCGCAACGAGGGTCCGCCCGACCTCGACGAGCTGTGGCGCGACTTCAACAAGAAGCTGTCGGGCCTGTTCGGCGGCAAGGGCGGCCCCGGCCCCAAGCGCGGGCAGGATGAACGCCCCTCGGGCGGCGGCGGTGGCGGTTTCCAACCCGACATGCGCAGTGCCGGCATCGGCGCCGGCCTCATCGCCGTCGTGGCGCTGCTGGTGTGGCTGGGCAGCGGCTTCTTCATCGTGCAGGAAGGGCAGCAGGCGGTGGTCACCACCTTCGGCCGCTTCAGCCACACCTCCGACGCCGGCTTCCAGTGGCGGCTGCCGTACCCGGTGCAGGCGCACGAGGTGGTCTCGGTGACGCAGTTGCAGTCGGTGGAAGTGGGCCGCAGCTCCGTGGTGCAGGCCACCGGCCTGCGCGACAGCTCGATGCTGACGCAGGACGAGAACATCGTCGATATCCGCTTCACGGTGCAGTACCGGCGCGCCGATGCCCGTGCCTACCTCTTCGAGAACCGCAACGCCGACGAAGCGGTGGTGATGGCCGCCGAATCGGCCGTGCGCGAGATCGTCGGCAGCAGCAAGGTCGACTCGGTGCTGTACGAGCGGCGCGACGCGATCGCCGCCGACCTGGTGAAGAGCATCCAGGCGCAGCTCGACCGGTTGAAGGCCGGCATCGTGGTGGCCAACGTCAATCTGCAGAACGTGCAGGTGCCCGACCCCGTGCAGGCCGCCTTCAACGACGCCGTGAAGGCCGGCGCCGACCGCGACCGCCTCGTCAACGAAGGCCGCGCCTACGCCAGCGACGTGATCCCCAAGGCGCGCGGCACCGCCAGCCGCCTGCTCGAGGAGGCCGAGGGCTACCGGGCGCGCGTGCAGGCGCAGGCCGAGGGCGACGCGCAGCGCTTCCGCTCGGTGCTGGCCGAGTACCAGAAGGCACCGCAGGTGACGCGCGACCGCATGTATCTGGAAACGATGCAGCAGGTCTACACGAGCGTCAGCAAGGTCCTCGTCGATTCGCGCAGCGGCGGCAACCTCCTGTACCTGCCGCTGGACCGCCTGCTGCAGCAGGCCGGCGCCGGC
Organism: Rubrivivax sp.; assembly: GCA_016790425.1. Classification (GTDB taxonomy): domain Bacteria; phylum Pseudomonadota; class Gammaproteobacteria; order Burkholderiales; family Burkholderiaceae_C; genus Rubrivivax. The sequence continues at coordinate 28,875 of JAEUPF010000084.1, read as the reverse complement.
ACCGCCGCGGCAGCGCCGCCGGCCGCCGAGCCGGCGCCCACGGCGCCGGCCACCTCCTCGGACATCCGCTCGCGCGACGGCGGTCGCACGCGCGACCGCGAAGGCCGCTAGAGGGAGGCCGCGCCATGAATCGCATCGCTCTCATCGTCATCGGCGTCATCGCCGCCGTCATGTTCGTCACCAGCACGCTGTTCGTCGTCGACCAGCGCCAGGTCGGCGTGGTCTACGCACTGGGCGAGATCAAGGAGGTCATCAGCGACCCCGGCCTGAAGTGGAAGCTGCCGCCGCCGTTCCAGAACGTCGTCTTCCTCGACAGGCGCGTGCAGACGCTGGACAGCCCCGAGACGCGGCCCATCTTCACCGCCGAGAAGAAGAGCCTGGTGATCGACTGGCTCGTGAAGTGGCGCATCTCCGAGCCGCGCCAGTTCATCCGCAACAACGGCGTCGACTTCCGCAACCTCGAGTCGCGCCTGTCGCCGGTGGTGCAGGCGGCGTTCAACGAGGAGATCACCAAGCGCACCGTGCAGGCGGTGCTGTCGGCCGAGCGCGACAAGGTGATGGCCGACGTGCGCAAGCGCCTGCTCGACGACGCCAAGGCCTTCGGCATCGAGATCGTCGACGTGCGCATCAAGCGCGTCGACTTCGTCGCCGACATCACCGACTCGGTCTACCGGCGCATGGTCTCCGAGCGCACCCAGGTGGCCAACGAACTGCGCTCGCGCGGCAGCGCCGAGGGCGAGAAGATCCGCGCCGACGCCGATCGCCAGCGCGAGGTGATCATCGCCGAGGCCTACCGCGACGCGCAGAAGGTCAAGGGCGCCGGCGACGCGCGCGCCTCGGCGCTGTACGCCGATTCCTTCGGCCGCGACCCGCAGTTCGCGCAGTTCTATCGCAGCCTCGAGGCCTACCGCGCGGCGTTCCGCAATCGCAGCGATGTGATGGTGCTGGACCCGAACAACGACTTCTTCCGCGCCATGCAGGGCGGCGCCCCGGCGGCGCCGGCGCCGCGCCGCTGAAGGCGCGGCGGCTGCGGCGTTCACCGCCTTTCGTCGCAATGGGCGACCTGCTGCTCGGCGCGGTGGCGCTGGTGCTGGTGTTCGAGGGGCTGATGCCCTTCGTCAGCCCGCGCACGTGGCGCGCGATGTTCGAGCGCGCGATGGCCATGACCGACGGCCAGATTCGCTTCGTCGGCCTGGCCAGCATCGCGCTGGGGCTCGTGCTGCTGGCGATCTGGCGCTAAGGCGCGGCATGCCGCGAGGGCCCGGCCCGCCTCGGGTCGGCCCCTACAATGCCGTTTTCAAGACGCGCCCCGTCCCACATGCTTTCTGCTTGGTTGCTGCCCGAGCACATCGCCGATGTGCTGCCCGCGCAGGCCCGGCACCTGGAGGCGCTGCGCCGCCGCCTCATCGACCGCGCCTCGGGCTACGGCTTCGAGCTCGTGGTGCCGCCGCTGCTCGAGCACCTCGAGTCGCTGCTGTCGGGCACCGGGCGCGAACTGGACCTGCGCACCTTCAAGCTGATCGACCAGTCCAGCGGCCGCCTGCTCGGCCTGCGCGCCGACACCACCCCGCAGGCAGCGCGCATCGACGCGCACCTGCTCAACCGCGAAGGCGTGACGCGCCTTTGCTACTGCGGCCCGGTGCTGCATGCGCGCGCCACCAGCGTGGCCGCTTCGCGCGAGCCGCTGCAGTTCGGTGCCGAGATCTTCGGCCACGCCGGGCTCGAGGCCGACCTCGAAGCGGCCGAACTGGCGCTGGACTGTCTCAGCGCGGCGGGCGTGCAACCGTTGGTGATCGACCTGGCCGACGCCCGCGTGCTGCGCGGCGTGCTGGCCGGCGTGCCGCTGGATGCGGCGGGCCTGCAGGATCTGGTGCAGGCGCTGGCGCAGAAGGATGCAGCGGCGCTGCAGGCGCTGACGGCCTCGCTGGCGAGCGAGACGGCGGCCGCCCTGGCGGCATTGCCGCGCCTGTATGGCGGTGACGAGGTGCTCGCCGCAGCCGCCGCCGTGCTGCCCGGGCGGCCGCTGGTGCGCCAGGCGCTTGAGCAGTTGCGCTGGCTCGCTGCGCACCTGCGGCAATCGTTTCCGGCGTTGCGCGTGGGCTTCGACCTCGGCGACATGGGTGGCTACGGCTACTACAGCGGCGTGCGCTTCGCGATCTACGGCGCCTCGGCCACCGACGCGCTCGTGCGCGGCGGCCGCTATGACGAGGTCGGCGCGGTATTCGGCCGCAATCGCCCGGCGGTGGGCTTCAGCCTGGACCTGAAGGCGCTGGCCGAGGTGGCGCCCGGCGCGCCGGCGGCCGGCGCCATCCGCGCCCCCTGGAGCGAGGACGCCGCGCTGCGCGGCGCCGTGCGCCGCCTGCGCGACGCCGGCGAGACGGTGCTTGCGGTGCTGCCGGGCGATGAACCGCAGACCCAGGCCTTCGAGTGCGACCGTGAACTGGTGCACCTGGGCGGGCGCTGGGTGCTGCAGGCGATCGCCGCGGCGGCATCGACCGCCGCCGCCGCACGGCCCGCGGCCGCCACTGATTCTTCCCGTTAGGCACAACGCCACGCCACCGCCATGCAATCGGGCCAACTTCGCGGCAGCGGCCGCAACGTCGTCGTCGTCGGCACCCAGTGGGGCGACGAAGGCAAGGGCAAGATCGTCGACTGGATGACCGACCACGCCGATGGCGTGGTGCGCTTCCAGGGCGGCCACAACGCCGGCCACACGCTGGTCATCAACGGCCGCAAGACGGCATTGCAGCTCGTGCCTTCGGGCGTCATGCGCGAGGGCGTCGCCTGCTACATCGGCAACGGCGTCGTCGTCGACCCGGCGCACCTGATCGCCGAGATCGAGCGGCTCGAAGGCATCGGCGTCGAGGTTCGCTCGCGGCTGTTCCTCAGCGAGTCGTGTCCGCTGATCCTGCCGTTTCATGTGGAGCTCGACCGCGCCCGCGAGGCCAAGCGCGAAAGCTCCGCCGGCGGCAAGATCGGCACCACCGGCAAGGGCATCGGCCCGGCCTACGAGGACAAGGTGGCGCGGCGGGCGCTGCGCGTGATGGACCTGAAGGCGCCGGTGCGCTTCGAAGCCAAGCTGCGCGAACTGGTGGCGTTGCACAACGCCGAGCTGACGGCCGTGCTCGGCGCCCAGGCGCTGGATGCTTCGCCGATGGTCGACGCCACGCTGCGCGCGGCCGAGCAACTGCGCCCGCTGATGGCCGATGTCGGCTATCGCCTCTACAACGCCCACCGCGCCGGTGCCAACCTGCTGTTCGAAGGCGCGCAGGGCACGCTCCTGGACATCGACCACGGCACCTACCCGTTCGTCACCTCCAGCAACTGCGTCGCCGGCAACGCGGCGGCCGGCTCGGGCCTCGGCCCGGGGCTGCTGCACTACATCCTCGGCATCACGAAGGCGTACACCACGCGCGTGGGCGGCGGCCCGTTCCCCACCGAGCTGCCGATCGACGCGCCGGGCACGGTGGGCCACCACCTCTCCACCGTCGGCCAGGAGCGCGGCGTCGTCACCGGCCGGCCGCGCCGCTGCGGCTGGCTCGACGCGGCGGCGCTGAAGCGCTCGATCATCATCAACGGCGTCTCGGGCCTGTGCATCACCAAGCTGGACGTCCTCGATGGCCTGCCCGAGATCCGCATCTGCACCGGCTACCGGCTGCGCGGCACGGTGCTCGACGTGCTGCCGCTGGACGCCGAGGAGATCGCCGCCTGCGAGCCGATCTACGAGACGCTGCCCGGCTGGAGCGACACCACCGCCGGGCTCACGAACTGGGAGCAGCTGCCGGCCAACGCGCACCGCTACCTGGCGCGCATGCAGGAGCTGATCGGCGCGCCGATCGACATGGTCTCCACCGGCCCCGACCGCGTGCACACGATCCTGCTCCGCCACCCGTTCCGCGCCTGAAGGCCGCGCGCGGGCGCACGAACGAACCGCGAGGAGAACCCCCGATGCTCACCGACGACGGCAAACACCTGTACGTTTCCTGGGACGAATACCACCTCCTGATCGAGCGCCTGGCGCTGAAGGTGGCGGCCTCGGGCTGGCAGTTCGACCAGATCCTGTGCCTGGCGCGCGGCGGCATGCGTCCGGGCGACGTGATGTCGCGCGTGTTCGACAAGCCGCTGGCGATCATGAGCACCAGCTCCTACCGCGCCGAAGCGGGCACCATCCAGGGCCGCCTGGACATGGCCAAGTACATCACCATGCCCAAGGGCGAGCTCGCCGGGCGCGTGCTGCTGGTGGACGACCTCGCCGACACCGGGCACACCCTGCGCGCGGTGGTCGAACGCCTGCGCGGCATGCCGGCGATCGCCGAGTTGCGCGCCGCAGTCATCTGGGTGAAGGGCGTGTCGACCTACACGCCGGACTACTTCGTCGAACACCTGCCCACGAGCCCGTGGATCCACCAGCCGTTCGAGGAATACGACAACCTGCGGCCCGACGGGCTGGCGCGCAAGTTCCAGATCTGATCGCGGCGCGCCGCAAAGGAAGAAGGGCCTGCTCGCGCAGGCCCTTCATCACGAACCGACTGGTGCCCAGGAAGGGACTCGAACCCCCACGCCGTTAAGCGCTAGTACCTGAAACTAGTGCGTCTACCAATTCCGCCACCTGGGCAGGTACAGGGAAGAATTCTATCAGCACGACAACGACACCCGTCCCGGCCGCGGCGCCCGCATTGCTCGGTGAGGTCGAGGGCCGCGTCGAGGGCCACCGCGACGGCCACGGCTTCGTCGTCCCCGACGCCGGCGAGCCGGTGATCTACCTGGCGCCGCAGGAGATGCGCTCGGTGCTGCACCGCGACCGCGTGCGCGTGCGCATCCTTCGCCTTGATCGCAAGGGCCGGCCCGAGGGCCGTGTCGTCGACATCGTCTCGCGCGCCAAGGCGCCCATCATCGGCCGCCTGCTGCACGAGGGCGGCCAGTGGCTCGTTGCGCCAGAGGACCGCCGCTACGGCCAGGACATCCTGATTCCGAAAAATGCCACCGCCAGCGCCGCCGTGGGCCAGGTGGTGTCGGTGGAGCTGACCGAGACGCCGTCGCTGCACGCGCAGCCGGTGGGTCGCGTGGCCGAGGTGCTGGGCGAGATCGACGACCCCGGCATGGAGATCGAGATCGCGGTGCGCAAGTACGAGGTGCCGCACCGCTTCAGCTCCGAGACGCTGGCGCAGGCCGCGGCATTGCCGGAGAAACTTCGTGCCGCCGACCGCAAGCACCGCGTCGACCTCACCGACGTGCCGCTGGTGACGATCGACGGCGAGGACGCGCGCGATTTCGACGACGCCGTCTATTGCCAGCCGCACCACGGCGGCAAGGGCAAGAAGGCGTTCTCGGGCTGGCGGCTCGTCGTCGCGATCGCCGACGTCAGCCATTACGTCAAGCCCGACGAGCCGCTGGACCGCGACGCCTACGAACGCGCCACGTCCGTCTACTTCCCGCGCCGCGTGATCCCGATGCTGCCGGAGAAGCTTTCCAACGGCCTGTGTTCGCTCAACCCCGAGCAGGAGCGGCTCGCCCTGGTCTGCGACATGCTCGTCGCCGACGACGGGCGCATCACCGCCTACCAGTTCTATCCGGCGCTGATCGAGTCGCACGCGCGCTTCACCTACACCGAAGTGGCGGCGATCCTCGGCAACACGCGCGGGCCCGAGGCCGAGCGGCGCGCCGACCTCGTGCCGCACCTGCTGCACCTGCACGAGGTGTACCGCGCCTTGCTCAAGCAGCGCGCCAGCCGCGGCGCGGTGGACTTCGACACCACCGAGACGCAGATCATCTGCGACGACAACGGCCGCATCGAGCGGATCGTGCCGCGCGTGCGCACCGAGGCCCACCGGCTCATCGAAGAGGCGATGCTGGCGGCCAACGTCTGCGCCGCCGAGTTCATCTCGGGCAACGAGCACCCGGCCCTGTACCGCGTGCACGAAGGCCCCACGCCCGAGCGCCGGGCCTCGCTGCAGGCGTACCTGAAGGCACTGGGCATCGCGATGCCGCTGTCGGACGACCCGACGCCGGCCGAGATGCAGGCCATCTCGCAGGCGGTGCTGGAGCGCCCCGACGCGCAGCAGATCCACACGATGCTGCTGCGCTCGATGCAGCAGGCGATCTACACGGCCACCAACTCGGGCCACTTCGGCCTCGCCTACGAGGCCTACGCGCATTTCACGAGTCCGATCCGCCGCTATCCCGACCTGCTGATCCACCGCGTCATCAAGGCGCTGCTGGCGGGGCGGCGGTACCACCTGGCGCCGAGCGACCTGACCCGCAAGCCCGAGGTGCGCAAGGGCGGCAAGCCGCGGCACACCAGGCCGATGACGCAGGAGATGGAGGTGTGGGACGCCGCCGGCGCGCATTGCAGCGCCAACGAGCGCCGCGCCGACGAAGCCAGCCGCGACGTCGAGGCGTGGCTGAAGTGCCGCTTCATGCGCGAGCACCTGGGCGAGGAGTACAGCGGCACCGTCAGCGCGGTGGCGAGCTTCGGCCTCTTCGTCACGCTCGACGCGTTGTACGTCGACGGCCTCGTGCACATCACCGAACTCGGCGGCGAGTACTACCGCTTCGACGAGACGCGCCAGGAACTGCGCGGCGAACGCACCGGCGTGCGCTACGCCATCGGCACGCGCGTGCGCGTGCAGGTCAGCCGCGTCGACCTCGACGGGCGCAAGATCGACTTCCGTCTCGTGCGCGACGGCGAGGCCGAGGTGCTGCTCGAGCGCGGCCGCGGCGCGCGGCCCGAACGCGGCGCCGGCCGCGGCGAGCGTGCCGCGCTGCTGTCCGGCGAAGCGCTCGGTGCGTCAGCGCAGGAAGAACTGGCCGCCGTCAAGGGCAACGACCGCCGCGCCAAGGCCGCTGCACGCAAGGGCAAGGGCAAGACCGCCGCCGGCGGCAAGCGCGCCGGCAAGGCGGCCGGCGGGCATCTGCGCACCCGCCGCTGAGCGGCTGTCGCGCCGTTCAGGCCGAGGCGGCCAGCGTCGCCACGAGGTCGGCCGCCAGCAACGGCGCGCCGCGCCCGGCGTTTCGCGCCAGCGCCATGTCGGCCGCGTGCCCGTGCTGCCACACCGCCGCACAAGCCGTCACGAGGGCATCGCCCGCCGGCGCCTGCGCCCAGAGCCCGCCCAGCCAACCTGCGAGAACGTCGCCGGTACCGGCGGTGGCGAGCGCGGCGTTGCCGCTCGGGTTGATGTGCGGCAGCCGTCCCGGGGCCGCGACCACCGTCCCCGAACCCTTGAGGACGACGATGCACTGCGTGCGTTCGGCCAGCGCGGTCGCCGCAGCGATGCGGTCGGCCTGCACCGCGGCGCTGTCGCTGCCGAGCAGCCGCGCTGCCTCCAGCGGATGAGGCGTCAGCACCGTACGCAGGCCGCGCCCGGCACGACCGCGCAGCAGCCGCAGCAGTTCCGGCGCCGCAGCGACGTGGTTCAGCGCATCGGCGTCGAGCACGAGGCGCGGCGCGCGCGCCAGCAGTTCGGGCAGCACGGCGCGCACGGCCTGCGAGCCGCCGCAGCCCGCCACCACGGTGGCGTTGTCGACCAGCTGCGCCAGCGCGGCTGCCAGCGGGCGCTGCATCAGTTCGGGCCGGGCCGGGTCGAACGTACCGGCGGTCTCGTCGCCCGCGCCCAGCGTGCTGATGAAGACGCGCCCGGCGCCGGCGGCCAGGGCGCTGCGCGCGGCCAGCCAGGCCGCCCCGACCATGCCCGGGGCGCCGCCGACCACCCAGGCGTCGCCGCGGCTGCCCTTGTGCGCCGCATGCGGCAGCGGCGCGCGACGCGCCGGGCGGGCAAGCCACGCGGTCGGCGAGGAGGGGGACGGAACCGCCGGGGATGATGGCGGCGCCGGCCGGTCCGAGCCCATGCCGGCTGCTTCGGCCGCGGGCGGACCTGCCGGCGCTTCACCCAGGGCATCGAACCACACGGCACCGGCCAGGTCGCGGCCGCGGCCCGTGAAGAGCCCCGGCTTCAACGTCAGCAACGACACCGTGTGCGCGGCCCGGACCACCGCAGTGCCCAGCGGCTGCCCCGTGTCCGGGTGCAGGCCCGAGGGCAGGTCGATCGCCAGCACCGGCGCAGTGCGAGTGGCGATGGCGCCGATCGCCTCGGCGATCGGGCCCCCGGGCGCGCGCGAAGTGCCAAGGCCGAGCAAGCCGTCGATGACGAGATCGGGCGCGCCGGCCCCCGGCGGCGCGGCGGCCCAGGCCTGCTGCAGCGGCGTCGGCACGAGGCCCGCTTCGAGGGCTGCCTGGCGCGCCGCCGCGGCATCGCCGGGCAGCCGCTCGGGTGCTCCGCATTCGACCAGCCGCACCGGCGTGCCGGTGCAGTGCAGCCAGCGCGCGGCGACATAGCCGTCGCCGCCGTTGTTGCCCGGCCCGCACCAGACCTCGACCAGCCGCGCGCACGGTGCCAGCGCCCGTGCGAGCCGCGCCACCGCGAGGCCGGCGCGCTCCATCAGCAGGTGCGGCGCATGCCGGCTCAATGCCTCGGCCTCCAGGGCCTTGGCGGCGGCGGCGCCGTGCAGGGGCCAGGGACCGGAGTCGGCCGTGACTGGCCAGGGTCCGCCGGCGTCCATGCTCGTGCCTCAAGCCCGCCAGCGGGCCGGCAGCAGCCCTTGCGTGTCGATGCCCGGCGGCCGCCCGGCCAGGGCATCGGCGAGCACGCAGGCCGAGCCGCACGACAGGGCCCAGCCGCTCGAGCCGTGCCCGAGGTTGAGCCAGATGCCCGGCAGCCGGCTGGCGCCGATGAGCGGCGGGCCGTCGGGCAGCATCGGCCGCGCGCCTTTCCACTCCTGTGCCTCGCGCATCGAAGCCGCGCCGGGGAACCACTCGTCCAGCACGCGGTACAGCGTTGCCAGCGGCGCGCGACGCAGCGTATCGACCGAGCCGCCCAGTTCGGCGCTGCCGGCCACGCGGACACGCTGGCCCAGCCGCGAGATGGCGACCTTGTATTTCTCGTCCATCAGCGCCGCGCGCGGGCCCATGTCGGGACCGCCGTCGTGCGCGCGCAGCGGCGCGGTGATCGAATAGCCGAATACCGGCGCCAGCGGCAGCGTCAGGCCGTGCGGGGCGAGCAGCCGGTTGCCCTGGACGCCGGCGCAGACGACGATGCGATCGAACGCGTGCGCCTCGCCCTGGGCCGTGCGCAGCGCCGGCCGGTCGCCCGGGACGAGGCGCGCCACGTCCGTGTCGAAGGCGAAGCTCGCTCCCTGCCTCTGCGCCTCGGCCTTCAGCAGGTGCGCGAACTGGCGGCAGTTGCCCACGCCGTCCTCGGGCAGGCGGACGGCGGCATGCACGCGTGCCGAGGGCGAGAGCGCCGGCTCCAGGCGGCGGCACGCCGCCTCGTCGACGACCTCGTGCGCAACGCCCAGCTCGGCCAGCAGGCGCAGCCCGGGCCGGGCGCGCTGCAGCTCGGCCGGCGTGCGCAGCAGCACCAGGTAGCCGCGCCTTTGCTCGTAGTCCAGGTCCAGGCGCTTGGCCAGTGCCTCCAGGCGCGCGCGGCTGAAATGGGCCAGACGCTGCATCGCGCTGCGGTTGGCGGCGTAGGCGCGCGGGCGGCAGGCGAGCAGGAAGCGCCACAACCAGCGCCACTCGCGCAGCGCCGAAGGGCCGGCAAAGCGCACGGCCGCGTCGCGCGAGAAGACCTGCGCCAGCACCTTCGTCGGCATGCCCGGCGCCGCCCACGGCGTGACGTACCCCGGCGCCACGACGCCGGCGTTGGCGAAGCTCGCTTCAGCCGCAACGCTGGCGCGGCGCTCGAACACGGTGACGGCATGGCCCTGCGCAGCCAGCTCGTAGGCGGTGGTGACGCCGACGATGCCGGCCCCGATGACTGCGACGCGCATGTTAGACTTCGCGGGTTTTGCTGCTGGCGCCGCGCAGTTTCATTGCGCATGTCGTTCGATGCATGTCGTTCGATTCGCGCGCGATGCGCTGGGTGCGAGCCGCAGAACCGCTTGCAGGGCTCGTTGGCGTACCGAAGTGGTCGGCGCCCTGGCACTGCCGGCGAAATCCGCGAACCCGGCCCCTCCAAAGGTGCGCGTGCTCGACAGGAGACTCGAAAGAGGCTCGAAAGAGAGCATGCGTTTTCCGGCGCCGGGATTCTAGAAGCAACCTCTTGGAGTATTTCCCATGTCCGTGTCCATGCGCGAGATGCTGGAAGCGGGTGTCCATTTCGGGCACCAGACGCGCTTCTGGAATCCGAAGATGGCGCCCTTCATCTACGGGCACCGCAACAAGATCCACATCATCAACCTCGAGAAGACGCTGCCGCTCTTCAACGAGGCGATGAAGTTCGTGCGCCAGCTCGCCAGCCGGCGCGGCACGATCCTGATGGTGGGCACCAAGCGCCAGGCGCGCGAGGTGATCGCGCAGGAGGCGCGGCGCTGCGGCATGCCCTTCGTCGACCAACGCTGGCTCGGCGGCATGCTCACCAACTACAAGACCGTCAAGGAATCGCTGAAGAAGCTCAAGGAAATGCAGGCCACCAAGGAGGCCGGCACCGAGCAGATGATCAAGAAGGAGGCGCTGCTGTTCGAGCGCGAGCTGGTCAAGCTCGAGAAGGACATCGGCGGCATCCAGGACATGACGGCCCTGCCCGACGCGATGTTCGTCATCGACGTGGGCTACCACAAGATCGCCGTCGCCGAGGCGAAGAAGCGCGGCATCCCGGTCATCGGCGTCGTCGACACCAACCACTCGCCGCTGGGCATCGACTACGTGATCCCCGGCAACGACGACTCGGCCAAGGCGGTGGCGCTGTACGCGCACGCGGTGGCCGAAGCGGTGCTCGAAGGCAAGGCCAACGCCACTACCGACGTGCTGGCCGCCGTGGCCGGCGGCGACGAATTCGTCGAAGTGCAGGAGAGCTGAGCGATGGCTGCAATCACCGCTGCCATGGTCGGCGAGCTGCGCGCCAAGACCGACGCGCCGATGATGGAGTGCAAGAAGGCGCTCACCGAGGCCGACGGCGACATCGGACGCGCCGAGGAGATCCTGCGCGTCAAGCTCGGCAACAAGGCCAGCAAGGCCGCCAGCCGCATCGCCGCCGAAGGCGTCGTCGCTGCCAGCGTGAGCGGCAGCACCGGGGCCCTGGTCGAGATCAACTGCGAGACCGACTTCGTCTCCAAGAACGACTCGTTCCTCGCCTTCGCCAAGGCCGCCGCCGCGCTCGTTGCCGAGAAGAATCCGGCCGACGTCGCGGCGCTGTCGGCGCTGCCGCACAGCCAGGACGGCTTCGGTCCGACGCTGGAGGACGTGCGCCGGGGGCTCGTCGGCAAGATCGGCGAGAACATGACCATCCGCCGCTTCAAGCGCTACGCCGGCGGCGGCAAGCTCGCGCACTACCTGCACGGCACGCGCATCGGCGTCATCGTCGAGTACAGCGGCGAGGAGACCGCCGCCAAGGACGTGGCCATGCACGTGGCGGCCATGAAGCCGGTGGCGCTGGCCGCCAAGGACGTGCCGGCAGCGCTGGTCGAGAAGGAACGCAAGATCGCCGCCGAGAAGGCAGCCGAGGACTCCGCCGCGGCGGTCGCGGCCGGCAAGGCGGCGCAGTCGGCCGAGATCGTCGCCAAGCGCGTCGAAGGCTCGGTGCAGAAGTACCTCAAGGAGGTCTCGCTGCTGCCGCAGCCCTTCGTCAAGAACGACAAGCAGAGCGTCGAGCAGATGCTCAAGGAAAAGGGCACGCAGGTGGCCGGCTTCACGCTGTACGTCGTCGGCGAAGGCCTCGAGAAGCGCTCGGACGACTTCGCTGCCGAGGTGGCGGCGCAGGTCGCTGCGGCCAAGGGCCAGTGAGCGGCCGCTGAGGGCCTGCCGCCGGGGGCGATGCGGCGCACTGGCGCGCCGTTGCCGGCGCGCCGAGGGGGCGCATTTACACGTTCGCGGGGCCGGTCGTCCGAGGCCGGCCCCTTAAACTGTCGGACCACCTCACCACGGAGCCTCGATCTCGATGCCCGCCTACAAGCGCATCCTGCTCAAGCTGTCGGGCGAAGCCCTGATGGGCGACGACGCCTACGGCATCAACCGCGCCACCATCGTGCGCATGGTGCGCGAGGTGCAGGAGGTGACCAAGCTGGGCTGCGAGGTCGCGGTGGTCATCGGCGGGGGCAACATCTTCCGCGGCGTCGCCGGCGGCTCGGTGGGCATGGATCGTGCCACCGCCGACTACATGGGCATGCTCGCCACGGTGATGAACGCGCTGGCGCTGGCCGACACGATGCGCCAGGAAGGCATGACCGCGCGCGTGATGTCGGCCATCAACATCGAGCAGGTGGTCGAGCCGTACGTGCGGCCCAAGGCCCTGCAGTACCTCGAAGAAGGCAAGGTCGTCATCTTCGCGGCCGGCACCGGCAACCCGTTCTTCACCACCGACACCGCGGCGGCCCTGCGCGGCGCCGAGATCGGGGCCGAGATCGTCTTGAAGGCGACCAAGGTCGACGGCGTCTACACCGCTGACCCGAAGAAGCACGCCGGCGCCACACGCTACTCGACGATCGCCTTCGACGAGGCGATCGCCAAGAACCTGCAGGTGATGGACGCCACCGCCTTCGCGCTGTGCCGCGACCAGAAGCTGCCGATCAAGATCTTCAGCATCTTCAAGCCCGGCGCGCTGCAGCGCGTGGTGCTGGGCGAAGACGAAGGCACGCTGGTGCACGTCTGACCCCGCGCGCCGCTGCGCTGCCGAGGCGGCGCACCGCCCCGACGAAAGAGCTCCGCCATGGACATCGCCGAAGTCAAGAAGACCGCCGAGCACAAGATGGGCAAGTCGCTCGAGGCGCTGAAGGCCGACCTGCACAAGATCCGCACCGGCCGCGCCCACCCGGGGCTGCTCGACCAGGTGCACGTGGACTACTACGGCAGCTCGGTGCCGATCAGCCAGGTGGCCAACGTGACCCTGCTCGACGCGCGCACCATCAGCGTGCAGCCGTGGGAGAAGGGCATGGGCGCCAAGATCGAGAAGGCCATCCGCGAGAGCGACCTCGGCCTGAACCCGAGCGCCCAGGGCGACTTGCTGCGCGTGCCGATGCCGGCCCTCACGGAGGAGCGGCGCAAGGAGCTGACGAAGGTCGTGCGCCACGCCGGCGAGGAAGCCAAGATCGCCGTGCGCGCCGTGCGCCGCGAGGCCAACGAGCACCTGAAGAAGCTGCTCAAGGACAGCCACGTGCCCGAGGACGAGGAGAAGCGCGCGCAGGACGAGGTGCAGCGCCTCACCGACCGTGTCGTTGCCGAGATCGACCGCCTCGTGCACGGCAAGGAAGCCGAGGTGATGGCGGTGTGAGCGCGGCCGCGCCTGCCCCGCCGTCCCACCTGCCCCGGTCCTGGCTCCCGCCGCAACGGCCCGCGCCCTCCGCATGAGTTCCGTCTCCGTCCCCGAAGGCCAGGCCGAGCCGCGCAGCCAGGGGCTGGTGCCGCGCCACGTGGCGGTGGTGATGGACGGCAACGGCCGCTGGGCGCGCTCGCGCTACATACCGCGCTTCTTCGGCCACAAGGCCGGTGTCGACGCGCTGGTGCGCGCCGTCAACCTGTTCGCCGACCGCGGCGTGCAATACCTGAGCGTCTTCGCCTTCTCCTCGGAGAACTGGAAGCGCCCGAGCGAGGAAGTCTCCGGCCTCATGAGCCTGGTGCTGGTGGCGGTGTCGAAGTACCTCGGCAAGCTGGCCAAGGACGGCGTGCGCATCCGCATCGTCGGCGACCGCAACGCGGTATCGGACAAGCTGCGCGAAGCCTGGGAGCAGGCCGAGGCGCTGACGCAGGACAACACGCGCATCACGCTGGCCGTGGCGTTCAACTACGGTGGCCGCTGGGACATCGTGCAGGCGGCGCGCCGCGCGGTGGCCGAGGGGCTGAAGCCCGAGCAGATCGACGAGGCGTGGATCAGCAGCCACCTCGCCTTGTCGTTCGCCCCCGACCCCGACCTCTTCATCCGCACCGGCGGCGAGATGCGCATCAGCAACTTCATGCTGTGGCAGTCGGCGTACGCGGAGTTCCACTTCACCGATTGCCTGTGGCCCGACTTCGGCGCCGAGGAGATCGACCGCGCGCTGGCCGCCTTCGCGCAGCGCGACCGCCGCTTCGGCATGATCCGCCCGCCGGTCGTGCAGGCGGCTGATTGAACGCGGCGCGAATGAGCGCTCCGCCCTGTTGAGCCCGCCGATGCTGCGGCTGCGCGTCATCACCGCCGTGCTGCTGGTTGCCGTCATGGGCTTCGCGCTGGCGGCACCGGGGCCGTGGCCTTTCGCGCTGGTGACGCTGGCGCTGCTGGCCGCCGGTGCCTGGGAATGGGGCCGGTTGAACGGTGCCCCGCCCGTCGTCGCCTGGGGCCTGGGGGCGCTGCTGCTCGCCGTCGGCCTGGGGGCCATCGCCACCACCGGCGGCACGGCCGCCGGGCTGGGCGGCACTTGGTGGCTGGCGGTGGCGGCGTGGGGCATCGGCGGCGCGCTCGTGCTGCGCACAGGCGTTGCCGCGTGGCCGCAGGTGCCGCGCATCCTGCGCTGGGCCGTGGGCCTGCTGCTGCTGGCGCTGGCCTGGGCCGCGCTGATCGAGGCGCGCGCCGTCGGCATCAACTTCATGTTCTCGATGCTGTGCCTGGTGTGGATGGCCGACATCGCCGCCTACTTCGGCGGCAAGGCCTTCGGACGGCGCAAGCTGGCGCCGTCGATCAGCCCGGGCAAGAGCTGGGAAGGGGTGTGGTCCGGCATGGCCGGCGTGCTGCTGCTGGCGGGCGCCTGGGTGGCGGTGGACAGCCGCTTCGCCTTCGACGGGCCGAGCCTGTACACGCTGCTCGTGCGCTCCCACGGCTGGGCGTGGACGGCGCTGGCGCTGCTGGCGCTGGCCGCCTTCAGCGTCCTCGGCGACCTGATCGAGTCGCTCGTCAAGCGCGCCGCCGGCGCCAAGGACAGCAGCCAGCTCCTGCCCGGCCACGGGGGCGTACTCGACCGCGTCGACGCGCTGCTGCCGGTGATGCCGGCAGTGCTGGCGCTGCTGAGCCTGCCCAAGGGCTGACCCGGCACGGCGCGGCACCGATCGACGCACAGGCACGATGCAAATGGCCGCAGCAGCGCAGACCCCGGCGAAGCATGCCGCCCCGTCGCGGCGCCAGCGCGTCGCCATCCTCGGCTCGACCGGTTCGATCGGCGTCAACACGCTGGAGGTCATCGCCCGCCATCCCGAGCGCTTCGAGGTCTTCGGCTTGAGCAGCCACCAGCGCGTCGACGAACTCGTCGCGCAGTGCCTGCGTTTCGCGCCGCGCATCGCGGTGCTGCCCGACCGCGAGCGCGCCCGGCAGGCGCGCCGCGCCCTGGCCGAGCGCGGCAGCCGCACCGAAGTGCTCGACGGCGACAAGGCGCTTTGCCAGCTCGCCTCAGCACCCGAGGTCGACGCGGTGATGGCGGCCATCGTCGGCGCGGCCGGCCTGCCGGCGTGCATGGCCGCGGCGGCCGCCGGCAAGCGGCTGCTGCTGGCCAACAAGGAAGCGCTCGTCGTCGGCGGCGAGCTCTTCATGCGCACGGTCGCCGAAGGCGGCGCGACGCTGCTGCCGATCGACAGCGAGCACTCGGCGATCTTCCAGTGCCTGCCCGAGGACCGCGCCGCCTGGGGCGGACGCATCGACCACATCGTGCTCACCGCCAGCGGCGGGCCGTTCCGCGGCCGCGCGCCCGAGGCCTTGCGCGGCGTCACGCCCGCCGAGGCGGTGGCGCACCCGAACTGGACGATGGGCCGCAAGATCTCGGTCGACTCGGCGACGATGATGAACAAGGCGCTCGAGGTGATCGAGGCGCGCTGGCTGTTCGATCTCGCGCCGGCCGACGTGCGCGTCGTCATCCATCCGCAGAGCATCGTGCACTCGATGGTCGTGTGCCGCGACGCTTCGGTGCTGGCGCAGCTGGGCACGCCGGACATGCGCGTGCCCATCGCCTACGGCCTGAGCTTCCCCGAGCGCATCGCCTCCGGCGCCCCGGCGCTGGACTTCATGAACCTGCGCGGCCTCACCTTCGAAGCCGTCGACGAGCGGCTCTTCCCGGGTCTCGGCCTCGCCTGGGCCGCCCTGGCCGCAGCGCCCGGCACGACGGCGGTGCTCAACGCCGCCAACGAGGTGGCGGTGCAGGCGTTCCTCGACGGAACCATCCGCTTCCCCGACATTCACAGCGTCAACGCGCGCACCGTCGAACGCCTGCCGCCGCGCCTCGCTGCGGCGCACGGCCTGGAAGACCTGCTCGAACTCGACCGCCGCGCCCGCGCCGAAGCCGCGCAGGCGGTGCGCGCCGCGGCCGCGGCCTGACGGGCTGCCAACGTTCCCGACGCACTCCGGACCCGCCATGACCTACCTCATCGGCCTCATCGTCACGCTGGGCGTGCTCATCGTCGTGCACGAGTACGGGCACTACCGCGTCGCGGTGGCCTGCGGCGTCAAGGTGCAGCGCTTCTCGGTCGGTTTCGGCCGCGTGCTGTGGCGCTGGCAGCGCAACCCGCAGGCCACCGAGTTCGTCGTCTGCGCGCTGCCGCTGGGCGGCTACGTGCGCATGCTCGACGAGCGCGAAGGCAACGTGCCGGCCGCCGAACTCGGCCAGGCGTTCAACCGCAAGACGCTCAAGCAGCGCAGCGCCATCGTCGCCGCCGGGCCGCTGGCGAACCTGGCGCTGGCGGTGCTGCTGTTCGCCGGCGCCTACTGGCTGGGCATGCAGGAACCGAAGGCGGTGCTCAGCGCTCCGGTGCCCGGCAGCATCGCCGAGCGCGCCGGGCTGGTCAGCGGCGACTGGGTGCGCGCAATGGCGGAGGAAGGCAGCACCGGCGCCGACGGCACGCCGCAATGGCGCGAAGTGCCTTCGATGAACGACCTGCTGTGGCGCCTGACGCAGGCGGCGCTGCACCGCGAGCCGGTGCGCCTGCAGGTCAGCGACCGCGACGGCCGCGGCCTGCGCACGCTGCGCCTCGATCTTGCGGGCTTCGAGCCACGCGAGGTCGACGGCGCGCTGGCGCGCAAGATCGGCCTCGGCTCGCCGTTCGCCGAAGCGGTGATCGGCAAGGTCAAGGAAGGCGGCCCGGCCGCGCGCGCCGGCCTGCTCGAAGGTGACCGCGTGCTGGCGATCGACGGCGTCGTCGTGCCCGACGCACAGGTGCTGCGCGAGCGCATCCGCGCCGCGGCACGGGGCGTCGAGCGCGGCAGCACCGACGCGGCCACGCAGCAGTGGCGCATCGAGCGCGGCGGCCGCAGTGTCGAGCTGGCCGTCACGCCGCGCCTGGACACCAGCGGCAAGGAGCCGGTCGGCCGCATCGAGGCCTTCGTCGGCGGGCCGGTGGCGATGGTCCTCGTGCGGCAGGGGCCGCTGGAGGGCGTGGTCGGCGGCTTCGAGCGCATGTGGGACACGTCGCTGTTCACGCTGAAGATGCTCGGCCGCATGGTGATCGGCGAAGCGTCGATCAAGAACCTCTCGGGGCCGATCAGCATCGCCGACTACGCCGGCCAGTCGGTGCAGCAGGGACCGGCGCGCTTCCTCGAGTTCCTGGCCATCGTCAGCGTCAGCCTGGGCGTGCTGAACCTGCTGCCGCTGCCGATGCTCGATGGCGGCCACCTCATGGTTTACATTTTCGAGGGCGCCACCGGGCGTGCCGTCTCCGAGGAGTGGATGGCGCGCCTGCAACGCGGCGGCATCGCGGTGCTGCTGCTGATGATGTCGGTGGCGCTCTACAACGACGTAGCCCGTCTCTTCGGGTTCCACTAGATCCCTTCTCCGGTTCCCTGCCACCGATGTTTCCAGCGTTTCCGTGCGGCGCTGCGCGCGCCGCCGTGACCGTGATCGCGGCTGCGGCGGCCCTGGTGGCAGTGCCGCCGGCGCGCGCCGTGGCGCCGTTCGTCATCAAGGACATCCGCGTCGAGGGCCTGCAGCGCACCGACCCGGGCAGCGTGTTCGCCGCGCTGCCGTTCCGCATCGGCGACACCTACACCGACGACAAAGGCTCGGCGGCGCTCAGGGCGCTGTTCGCCACGGGCCTGTTCAAGGACGTGCGCATCGACATCGAGGGCGACGTCGCCGTCGTCGTCGTCGACGAGCGCGCGATCATCGCCAACGTCAGCTTCGTCGGCCTGCGCGAGTTCGACAAGGACCCGCTGCTGAAGTCGCTCAAGGACAACGGCATCGGCGAAGGCCTGCCTTACGACCGGGCGCTGATCGACCGCGCCGAGCAGGAGATCAAGCGCCAGTACCTCAGCCGCAGCCTCTACGGCGCCGAGGTGACGACCACGGTGACGCCGATCGAGCGCAACCGCGTCAACATCACCTTCACGATGAACGAGGGCGACGCAGCCAAGGTCTCCTCGGTGACGATCTCCGGCATGAGCGCGTTCAGCGAGTCGACGCTGCTGGAGCAGATGGAGCTGTCGGCCACCGGCTGGTTCAGCTGGTACTCCAAGAACGACCGCTACGCGCGCAGCAAGCTCAACGCCGACCTCGAGCGGCTGCGCGCCTTCTACGTCAACCGCGGCTACCTCGAGTTCGCCATCGAGTCGACGCAGGTGACGATCTCGCCCGACAAGCAGAGCATCGCCATCGCCATCTCGGTCCGGGAGGGCCAGCCCTACACCGTCACCGCGATCCGGCTCGAAGGCGACTACCTCGGCAAGGAAGCCGAGTTCCGCACCCTCGTGCAGCTGCGCCCGGGCGAGCCCTACCGCGGCGAGGCCGTCACCGCCACCGCGAAGGCGTTCGCCGAACGCTTCGGCCAGTACGGCTACGCCTTCGCGCGCGTGGAGCAGCGCCCGGAGATCGACCGCGCCAACGGCCAGGTGGCGGTGGTGCTGATGGCGGTGCCCGAGCGGCGTGTCTACGTGCGGCGCATCGACGTCTCGGGCAACTCGCGCACGCGCGACGAGGTCATCCGGCGCGAGTTCCGCCAGTTCGAGGCAGCCTGGTACGACGGCGCGCTGATCCGCCTGTCCAAGGAGCGGCTGACGCGCATCAGCTTCTTCTCCGAAGTCGAGGTCGAGACGAACGAGGTGCCCGGCGCGCCCGACCAGGTCGATCTGCTGGTCACGGTGAAGGAGAAGCCCACCGGCAGCCTGAACGTCGGCGCCGGCTACTCCAACGCCGAGCGCTTCACCTTCACCGCCGGCATCCGCCAGGACAACGCCTTCGGCACCGGCAACTCGCTGGGGCTGGAGGTCAACACCAGCAAGACGCAGCGGGCGCTCGCCATCAACACCTACGACCCGTACTTCACCGTCGACGGCATCTCGCGTTCGATCGACCTCGTCTACCGCAAGGGGCGGGCGCTGAACCAGCTCACCGACACCTACGAGGCCGGCAACCAGCGCCTGGGGGTGACCTTCGGCGTGCCGTTCTCCGAGTACGACACCGTCTACCTCGGCCTGGCCGTCGACCGGCAGGTGATCGGCACCGCCGTGGGGCTGCCGCTGGCCTACCTCAACTACCGCGTGCTGTTCGGTGAGAAGAGCTACGCCTGGCCGCTGACGGTGGGCTGGGCGCGCGACGCGCGCGACAGCGTGCTCGTGCCCACTGCCGGCCGCTACCAGCGCGCGAACTTCGAGTACAGCTTTGCCGGCGACGTGCGCTACACCCGCACGAACCTGCAGTACCAGGAGTATTTCGGCCTGCCGGCGCGCCTGGTGCTGGGCGTCAACGCCGAGCTGGGCTACGGCCGCGGCCTGGGCGGCAAGCCGTTTCCGGTGTTCAAGAACTTCTATGGCGGCGGCCTGGGCACCGTGCGCGTGCTCGAGCAGGGGTCGCTGGGCATCATCGACCCCACCGGCGCCTACATCGGCGGCGCCAAGCGCCTGAACCTCAACTCCGAGCTGTACTTCCCGGTGCCGGGCACCGGCAACGACAAGTCGCTGCGCATCTTCGCCTTCACCGACGCCGGCAACGTCTGGCGCGAAGACGAGAAGGTCGACGAGGCTTCGCTGCGCGTCTCCGCCGGCCTCGGCCTTTCCTGGATCTCGCCGGTGGGCCCGTTGAAGCTGAGCTGGGGCGTGCCGGTGCGCGTGCAGCGCAACGATAGAATCCAGCGCTTCCAATTCCAGATCGGGACCGCGTTCTGATGATGCACGTCGCCCTTCACCCGCGTTCCCTTCTCCTCTCGCTTGCCGCTGCCGTGCTGCTGCTGCCGGCCGGCGCGGCGCTGGCGCAGGAAGCGCTGAAGATCGGCTACGTCAACAGCGAACGCGTGCTGCGCGAGGCCACGCCGGCCAAGGCCGCGCAGGCCAAGCTCGAAGCCGAGTTCGGCAAGCGCGAGAAGGAGCTGCAGGAGCTGGGCACGCGCCTGAAGGCCGCCGCCGACCGCCTGGACAAGGACGGCCCCACGCTCACCGAGGCGGAGCGCGTGCGCCGGCAGCGCGAACTCGTCGAGCAGGACCGCGATCTGACGCGCCGGCGGCGCGAGTTCCAGGAAGACCTCAACCAGCGCCGCAACGAGGAACTGGCCGGCGTCGTCGAGCGCGCCAACCGGGTCATCAAGCAGTTGTTCGAGTCGGAGAAGTTCGACCTCATCCTGCAGGAAGTGGTCTTCGCCGGCCCGCGCGTGGACATCACCGACAAGGTGATCCGCGCCCTCAACGCACAGCCCGCGGGCGCCCGGTAGAGCACCGGCCGAGCGCGCTCCGCCGGCCACAGGCGCTGCTGCACGAGGTTCACCGCATGGGCCACCGCGTCGGCGAGCTGGCCCGGGACCTGGGCGGCGAGTTGCTCGGCCCGGCCGAGCTGGAAGTGCAGCGCCTCGCACCGCTGGAGACGGCCGACGCGGCCAGCATCACCTTCATCGCGCAGGCGCGGCTGGTGCCGCAGCTGGGCACGACCCACGCCGCCTGCGTCATCGTCGCGCCGGCGTTGCGCGAAGCGGCTGCCGAACGCGTCGCCGCCGGGCGCGGCGCGGCGATCGTCTGCGCCGATCCGTACCACGCCTTCGCCCGGCTCACGCAGCGCTGGGCCGCCGCGCTGCGCCAGCGGCCGGCGCCGGGCGTGCATCCGGCTGCCGTCGTCGAGGAGGGCGCGCGCATCGATGCGCGCGCACATGTCGGCCCGCTCGCCTTCGTCGGCAAGGGCGCCGAGGTCGGCGCCGGCTGCGCCATCGCCGCGCACGCGCATGTCGGCGCCGGGGCGGCTGTCGGCGAAGGCACCGTGCTGATGCCGCGCGCCGTGCTCGGCGAAGGCTGCCGCATCGGCGTGCGCGGCGTCGTGCACAGCGGCGCCGTCATCGGTGCCGACGGCTTCGGCTTCGCCTTGCATGACGGTCGCTGGGAGAAGATCGAGCAGCTCGGCAGCGTCGTCATCGGCGACGACGTCGAGATCGGCGCCAACACCTGCGTCGACCGCGGCACGCTCGGCGACACGGTGCTTGCCGAGGGCGTGAAGATCGACAACCTGGTGCAGATCGCGCACAACGTGCGCATCGGCAGGCACACCGCATTCGCCGGCTGCGCTGCGGTGGCGGGCAGCGCGCGCATCGGTGCCCATTGCACGATCGGCGGCGCCGCGGGCATCCTCGGCCACCTCGAGATCGTCGACCACGTGCACATCACGGCGATGACGCTGGTGAGCCGTTCGATCCTCAAGCCCGGCCAGTACAGCGGCGCCTTCCCGTTCGATGACAATGCCTCGTGGGAGAAGAACGCCGCCACGCTGCGGCACCTGCACGCGCTGCGTGAGCGGCTGCGCGCGCTGGAGGGTACGCTCGGCGCGCCGGCGGCGCGGGCAGCAGGGAGCAAGCGCCCAACATGAGCAACGGCACCGACAACAACGCGATGGACATCCAGGCGATCCTGAAGACGCTGCCGCACCGCTACCCCTTCCTGCTCGTGGACCGGGTGCTGCAGCTCGATCCGGGCGTCTACGCCAAGGCGCTGAAGAACGTCACCATCAACGAGCCGTTCTTCCCCGGTCATTTCCCGGTGCGCCCGGTGATGCCGGGGGTGCTGGTCATCGAGGCCTTGGCGCAGGCGGCGGCGATGCTCGCCTTCGTCACCAAGGGCACCGAGGCCGGCGGCGACAGGGTGGTCTACCTCGTCGGCGTGGACGGCGCGCGCTTCAAGCGCCCGGTGGTGCCGGGCGACCAGCTCATCCTGGAGGTCTGGCAGGAGCGCGTGAAGGGCGGCATCCACAAGTACCGCACCCAGGCCACCGTCGAAGGCCAGGTCGCGGCCGAGTGCGAGCTGATGTGCACCGAACGCCAGGTGTGATGTTGCGCTGCGCCGCGCCGTGAGCCCGAAGATCCACGCGACAGCCGTCGTCGACGCGCGGGCCGAGCTGGACAGCAGCGTCACGGTGGGGCCCTACGCCGTCATCGGCGCGGGGGTGCGCATCGGCAGCGGCACGACGGTGGGGGCGCATTGCGTCATCGAGGGGCCCACGACGATCGGCTGCGACAACCGCATCTTCAGCCACGCGGCGCTGGGCGCGGCGCCGCAGGACAAGAAGTACGCCGGCGAGCCGACGCAGCTCTCGATCGGCGAGCGCAACACGATCCGCGAGTTCTGCACCTTCAACCGCGGCACGGCGCAGGACGCCGGCGTCACGCGCATCGGCAACGACAACTGGGTCATGGCCTATGTGCACGTCGCGCACGACTGCCAGGTGGGCGACCAGACGATCCTCGCCAACAACGCCACCCTCGCCGGCCACGTGCACGTGGGCGACTGGGTCATCGTCGGGGGCCTTACCGGGATCCACCAGTTCTGCCATGTCGGGGCGCACGCGATCACCGGCTTCCAGAGCCACGTGTCGCAGGACGTGCCGCCGTTCATGACCGTTGCCGGCAATCCGCTGGCGGTGCACGGCGTCAACCTCGAAGGGCTGCGCCGGCGCGGCTTCTCACGCGAACGCATGGCGCTCGTCAAGCAGATGCACCGCCTGCTGTACCGCGACGGCCTCACGCTCGAGGCGGCGCGCACGGCGATCGCCGCGCTCGCCGGCACGGTGGAAGGCGGCGACGCCGACGTGGCGCTGCTGGTGGACTTCCTCGCCGCGTCGACGCGCGGCATCGCGCGCTGAAGGCGGCGGCCCCAGGGCCCGCGGTTCCGGGCGCGGCAACCTCCAGCACGATGCGCCTCGCGATGGTCGCCGGCGAAGCCTCGGGCGATCTCCTGGCCGGCTTGCTGCTGGGCGGCTTGCGCCGACGCTGGCCGGCGTTGCGCGCCGCGGGCATCGGCGGGCCCCGCATGGCCGAGGCCGGCTTCGACGCCTGGTGGCCCAGCGAGCGCCTGGCGGTGCACGGCTACGCCGAGGCGCTGCGCCACTACCGCGAGATCTCGCGCATCCGCGCCGCGCTGGCCGAGCGCCTGCTGGCCGAGCGGCCCGATGCCCTCATCGGCGTCGATGCGCCCGACTTCAACCTCGGCCTGGAGAAGCGCCTGAAGGCGGCCGGCGTGAAGACGGTGCACTTCGTCTGCCCGTCGATCTGGGCCTGGCGCGGCGGCCGCGCGCAGAAGATGGCCGCCAGCTGCGACCACGTGCTGTGCCTGTTCCCGTTCGAACCCGAACTGCTGCGCGCGCACGGCGTCGCCGCCACCTTCGTCGGCCATCCGCTGGCCGACGCGATCCCGCTCGTGCCGCCGCGCGCAGCGAGCCGCGCTGCGCTGGGCCTGGCGCCGGATGACACCGTGGTCGCACTGCTGCCGGGCAGCCGCCGCGCCGAGATCCGCTACATCGCGCCGCCGTTCCTGGAAGCGGCAGGGCTGCTGCACCGGCGGCGGCCGGGCTTGCGCTTCGTGCTGCCGGTGGCGCCGGGGCTGGCGCCGCTGGTCGAGCCGCTCGTCGCAGCGCATGCCGGCGGCGCGCCGGTCGAGTTGGTGCAGGGCCAGTCGCACGCCGTGCTGGCCGCCTGCGACGTGACGCTGATCGCCAGCGGCACCGCCACGCTCGAAGCGGCGCTGTTCAAGCGGCCGATGGTCATCGGCTACGCGATGCACCCCCTGAGCTGGCAGATCATGAAGCGCATGCGCTACCAGCCGTGGGTGGGCCTGCCCAACATCCTCAGCCACGAATTCGTCGTGCCCGAGTTCCTGCAGCACGACTGCTGCGCCGAACCGCTGGCGGCAGCGGTAGCGCGATGGCTCGACGACGAGGCCGGCCGTGCCGCGCTGGCCGCTCGCTTCGAACAACTCCACCTCGGGCTGCGCCGCGACACGGCGCGCTCGGCCACCGATGCCATCGCGCAGGTCCTTTCGGCTTGACTCGCTCGGCGTCGAGTGGGCGCGGCCCGGCCTCGTGGCCGGCGTCGACGAGGCCGGCCGCGGCCCGCTGGCCGGGCCGGTGGTGGCCGCGGCGGTGATCCTCGACGAACTGAGGCCGGTCAAGGGCCTGGCGGACTCGAAGGTGCTGACGCCGCTGCGCCGCGAGCGGCTCGCCGACCTCGTTCGCGCGCGGGCGCTGTGCGTCAGCATCGCCGAGGCGAGCGTCGAGGAGATCGACCGCCTGAACATCCTCGGTGCGACGCTGCTGGCGATGCAGCGCGCCGTGGCCGGGTTGCGCCTGACGCCGCACCGCGTGGTCGTCGACGGCAACCGGCTGCCGCCGCTGCCCATGCCCGCGGCCGCCGTGGTGCAGGCCGACGCCAGGGTGGCGGCGGTGTCGGCGGCGTCGATCCTGGCCAAGGTGCAGCGCGACCGGTTGTGCGCGACACTGCACGAGCAATGGCCGGCCTACGGCTTCGCCGGCCACAAGGGCTACGCGACGCTGGCGCACCTGGAGGCCCTGCGCAAGCACGGTGCCTGCCCGGCGCACCGCAGGAGCTTCGCGCCGGTGCGCGAGGTGTGCGGCGGCGAGCCGCTGTTCTGAGTCGCCAGCCGCATGGCAGCCATGGACGGCGCGGTCCACTTCATCCGCTCGCGCAGCAACCCGCTGCTGGTGCACCTGCGCCAGCTGGTCCAGGATCCCGGCGCCTACCGCAAGGTGGGTGCGCTGTGGCTCGAAGGCGACCACCTGTGCCGCGCCGCAGCGGCGCGCGGCGTCGTGCCGCAGCAGGTGATCTTCGACGAGCGCTCGCTCGGCGAGCCGGCGCTGCAGGTGCTGGCGCGCGCGGCGGCGCGCGTCGTCGTGCTGCCGAGCGCGCTGTTCGCCTCGGTGTCGACGCTGGAGTCGCCGGCGGGCATCGGCTGGCTCGTCGACCTGCCGCCGCCGGCGGAGATCGACGCGCAGGCCAGCACCCTCGTGCTCGACCGCGTGCAGGATGCCGGCAACGTCGGCAGCATGCTGCGCAGCGCCGCAGCCTTCGGCGTGCGCCAGGTGCTGGCGCTGAAGGGCACCGCGAACCTGTGGTCGCCCAAGGTGCTGCGCGCCGGAATGGGTGCGCATTTCGGTCTCGCTCTGCGCGAGGGGCTGGAGGTCGAGGCGCTGGCCGGACTGCGTGTGCCGCTCGTGGCCACCGGCTCGCACGCCGGCCTGGCGCTGCCCGAAGCGCGCCTGCCCGAGCCTTGTGCCTGGGTGCTCGGGCACGAGGGGCAGGGCGTCGGCCCCGAGCTGCTGGCGCTGGCCGCGCTCGAAGTGCGGATCCCGCAGCCCGGCGGCGAGGAATCGATCAACGTTGCCGCCGCTGCGGCGATCTGCCTGTACGAATCGATGCGCCGGCGGGTCGGCGGCGCTCAGTAGATGAGCCGGTCGGGCCGCAGGTCGCGCAGGATGGTGGTGGCGATCTCCTCGATCGACTTGTGCGTCGAGCTGAGCCAGTTGATGCCCTCGCGCCGCATCATCGCCTCGGCCTCGTGCACCTCGTAGCGGCAGTTGTCCAGCGCCGCGTAGCGGCTGCCGGGGCGCCGCTCGTGGCGGATCTGCGCCAGCCGCTCGGGGTCGATCGTCAGGCCGAAGCACTTCTTCTTGAACGGCAGGAGCGCCGAAGGCAGGCGGCCGCGTTCGAAGTCTTCGGGGATCAGCGGGTAGTTGGCGGCCTTGATGCCGTGCTGCATCGCCAGGTACAGCGAGGTCGGCGTCTTGCCGCTGCGGCTGACGCCCAGCAGCACCACGTCGGCCAGGGCCAGGTTGCGCGCGCTCTGGCCGTCGTCGTGCGCGAGGCTGAAGTTGATCGCCTCGATGCGGTCGTGGTACTCGCGGCTGGCGCTGACGTCGGGGAAGCGGCCGATGCGATGGTTGCTCTTGACGCCGAACTCGTGCTCCAGCGGCTCGACGAAGGTGCGGATCATGTCCAGCACCAGCGCCTTGGCATGGCCGCCGGCGACGATGGCGCGCACATCGTCGTTGACGAGCGTGATGAAGACGATCGGCCGCTTGCCTTCGTGCTCGGCAACCTCGTTGATCTCGCCGACCACCGCCAGCGCCTTGTCGACGCTGTCGATGAACGGCCGCCGCACATGCCGCGGCTTGGCTTCGAACTGCGCCAGCACGCTGTTGCCGAAGGTCTCGGCGGTGATGCCGGTACCGTCCGAGACAAAGAACACAGTCCGCTCAGGCATGTCGATCGATTCACCGCGCCCCGGGGGCGACCGCTCGGGCTCATCATAGGAGCAATCTCCTTAGAATCCGCCGCAGTTTTCTTCCCGCCGCTGCGCTGTGTGAACCTGCCCGCCCGGCTCTCGCCCCGGAACCCGGCCGCCGCATCGCGGCGCCCGGCTGCGCAGGGCTGTCTCGCGCATGCGGAAGCACCGGTCTTCCTTCAACACGGAGCTTTCCCATGTCCAACGCAGCAGCACGGCCCGCCCCCGGGGCGACGGCGTCCGCCCTGGTTGTCCCGTTCGAACAACTGAGGATGACCGACGTCGAGGTGGTGGGCGGCAAGAACGCCAGCCTCGGCGAGATGATCAGTCAGTTGGCCGCCGGCGGCGTGCGCGTGCCCGGCGGCTTCGCCACCACGGCGCTCGCGTTTCGCCAGTTCCTGCAGCACGGCGGCCTGGCCGAGCGCATCCAGCGCAAGCTCGATGCGCTCGACGTCGACGACGTGCGCGCGCTGGCTGACGCCGGCGCGCAGATCCGCGCCTGGGTGCTCGACACGCCTTTCCCACCGGCGCTGGAGGCGCTGATCCGCGAGCACTACACGCTTCTGGCCGCTGACCACCCGCACGCCAGCTTCGCGGTGCGCAGTTCGGCCACCGCCGAGGACCTGCCCGATGCGTCGTTCGCCGGGCAGCAGGAGACGTTCCTCAACGTGCACGGCGTCGACGAGGTGCTGCAGCACGTGAAGGAGGTCTTCGCTTCGCTGTACAACGACCGCGCCATCAGCTACCGCGTGCACAAGGGCTTCGCGCATTCCGACGTCGCCTTGTCGGCCGGCGTGCAGCGCATGGTGCGTTCCGACCTCGGCAGCGCCGGCGTGATGTTCACGATCGACACCGAGTCGGGCTTCGACCAGGTGGTGTTCATCACTTCGAGCTACGGCCTGGGCGAGACGGTGGTGCAGGGCGCCGTCAACCCCGACGAGTTCTACGTCCACAAGCCGACGCTGGCGGCCGGCCGCATGCCGATCATCCGGCGCGCGCTCGGCTCGAAGCTGCAGCGCATGGAGTTCGCCAGCGCCGACGAGAAAGCCAGGAGCGGCCGCCTGGTGAAGGTGGTCGAGACGCCGCCGGAGCAGCGCAACCGCTATTCGCTCGCCGACGCCGACGTCATCGAGCTGGCCCGCTACGCGCTCGTCATCGAGAAGCACTACGGCCGGCCGATGGACATCGAGTGGGGCAAGGACGGCGACGACGGCCTGCTGTACATCCTGCAGGCGCGGCCGGAGACGGTGAAAAGCCGCGCCTCGAGCGCCGGTCGCGTCGAGCAGCGCTGGCGCATCAAGGGCGACCACCGCAAGACGCCGGTGCTCGCCGAGGGCCGGGCCATCGGCCAGAAGGTGGGCACCGGCCGCGTGCGCCTGGTGCGCAGCCCCGCCGAGATGGAGCGCGTGCAAAGCGGCGACATCCTCGTCACCGAGATGACCGACCCGAACTGGGAGCCGGTGATGAAGCGCGCCGCCGCCATCGTCACCGACCGCGGTGGCCGCACCTGCCATGCGGCGATCATCGCGCGCGAGCTCGGCATCCCGGCAGTGGTGGGCTGCAACACCGCGACGCAGCGGCTGGCCGATGGTGCGCTGGTCACCGTCTCCTGCGCCGAGGGCGACACCGGCTACGTCTACGACGGCCTGCTCGAGACCGAGGTCACCGAGGTCAAGCGCGGCGAGATGCCGTACTGCCCGATCAAGATCATGATGAACGTCGGCAACCCGACGCTCGCCTTCGACTTCGCGCAGATCCCGAACGCCGGTGTCGGCCTGGCGCGGCTCGAGTTCATCATCAACAACAACATCGGGGTGCACCCGAAGGCGATCCTCGACTACCCGAACGTCGACACCGAGCTCAAGAAGGCGGTGGAGTCGGTGGCCCGCGGGCATGCCTCGCCGCGCGCCTTCTACGTCGACAAGCTGGCCGAAGGCATCGGCACCATCGCCGCGGCCTTCTGGCCGAAGAGCGTGATCGTGCGGCTGTCGGACTTCAAGTCCAACGAGTACCGCAAGCTGATCGGCGGCAGCCGCTACGAGCCCGACGAAGAGAACCCGATGCTCGGCTTCCGCGGCGCGTCGCGCTACGTCAGCCCCGAGTTCGCTGATGCTTTTGCCATGGAATGCGAGGCCATCAAGCGCGTGCGCAACGACATGGGCCTGGTCAACGTCGAGATCATGGTGCCCTTCGTGCGCACGGTACGCCAGGCGCAGAAGGTGACCGAGATGCTGGCCGAGCGCGGCCTCAAGCGGGGCCAGGATGGCCTGCGGCTGATCATGATGTGCGAGGTGCCCAGCAACGCCATCCTGGCCGACCAGTTCCTCGAGCACTTCGACGGCATGTCGATCGGCTCGAACGACCTGACGCAGCTGACGCTGGGCCTGGACCGCGATTCGGGCCTGGAGCAACTGGCCGAAGACTTCGACGAGCGCGACCCCGCGGTGCGGGCGATGATCTCGCG
>JAEUPF010000050.1 GCA_016790425.1 Rubrivivax sp. | reverse complement strand
GAACCCGACGACCGACACGCGCGGCGAGAAGTCGGTGTGGTTCGGCTGGGCCACCGACGACAAGCTGCCCGAGATGCGCAACCAGTTCATGCGGGCCACCGACGACGGTACCAAGAAGAAGCTCGCCGACCAGATGCACGCTCGCATGTTCGAGGTCGCCACCCATGTGCCGCTCGGCGAGTTCGACCAGCCGATGGCCGCGCGCAAGAACATCAGCGGTTTCTTCGTGACCAACGGCAACATCTACTGGAACCTGAAGAAGGACTGAGCCCGCGCATGCGACGCCGGCAGGCGTTGCATGGCTGGCGAAGGACGGAGGGCGATTTCACACCCGACGGCATGAGCCCGCGCATGCGACGCCGGAAGGCGATTTCGTGCCCGACGGCATGACCCCGGACCAGGCAGGCCCGCAGCGGGCTTGCGCGACCCAGACGCTTTCCGGCGACAGCGAGGCCTCTCGCCGCGCGGCCCTGCACCACGCCAACCGGCACGGCATCGAGCTGATGCTCCTCTCGATGGCGTGCTTCATGGTCAACGACACGCTGGTCAAGATCGTCAGCCAGTCCTTGCCGACGGGCCAGCTGATCTTCTTGCGCGGGGCCATGGCCACGCTGTTCGTGCTGGCGATCATGCGGGCGACCGGCGTGCCGGTCGCGCCTCGGCAGCTCATGCAGGGCGTCGTGCCGTTGCGTTCGGCCATCGATGCGATGGCCACGCTGGCCTACCTGGGCTCGCTGTTCCACCTGCCGATTGCCAATGCCACGGCCATCAACATGGCCACGCCGTTGGTGATCACGTTGCTTGCCGTCGTATGGCTGCGCGAGCGCATCACGCGCGGTCATGCATTGGCCGTGACGCTCGGCTTCATCGGCGTGCTGCTGGTGATCCAACCTCGCGCCGACGGCCTGAACAGTTGGGCCTGGCTGTGTCTGCTGGGCACGCTTCTGCATGCGGTGCGCGACTTCCTCACCCAGCGAGTGCCGCGCGAGGTGCCGTCGATCGCGGTCACCCTGGCCACCGCGATCGGGGTCACCGGGGCCGCGGGTGCCCTGTCGCTGCTGCAAGGCTGGCAGCCCCTGGGTGCCGTGCAGCTCGGTATGTTGGCGGCGGCGGCGGTGTTCCTGTCCGGCGGCTACCAGTTCCTGATCCGCGCCATGCGCAGCGGCCAGATCGCCGTGGTGGCCCCGTTTCGCTACAGCGGACTGCTGATGGCGGTGGCCCTGGGCTGGCTGGTGTGGGGCGAGTTGCCCAACGCGCTGGCCTGGTGCGGCATCGCGCTGGTGGTGGCCGCGGGGCTGTATCTGATGCGCCGCAGGCACGCTTGATGCGAGCGCTATGTCGCGGTCCATCGCCAGGGACGCTGTCTTGACGTTTGCCCTGATCGCCGCGGTCTGACCGAACCGGACAATCCCCAGGGTCATGTTCACCTTTCTCGCCCGCCGCCTGCTTTCGACGATACCGGTGCTGCTGGTCGTGGCAGTGCTGGTGTTCCTGATGCTGCGGCTCACGCCGGGCGATCCGGCGGCCGTGCTCGCCGGCGACGCCGCCACCACCGAGCAGATCGCGCAGATCCGCAAGACGCTGGGGCTCGATCGCAGCATCGTCGAGCAGTTCGTGATCTGGTTCGGCCACCTGATGACCGGCGATCTGGGCCAGAGCTACTACTACAAGACCGACGTCACCACGCTGATCGGCCAGCGGCTGGAGCCGACCCTGTCGCTGGCCCTGATCACGATCACCATCGCAGTGGCGGTGGCCGTGCCGCTGGGCGTGCTCGCGGCCTGGCGCTTCGGCGGCTGGCTCGACCGCGGCCTGATGGGCTTTTCGGTGCTGGGCTTCTCGGTGCCGGTGTTCGTGCTCGCCTACCTGCTGATCTGGCTGGTCTCGCTGCGGCTGGGCTGGCTGCCGGTGCAGGGCTACCAGCGTTTTGCCGACGGCGTCGGGCCCTGGCTCAAGCACCTCACGCTGCCGGCGATCACGCTGTCGGTGATCTACATCGCATTGATCGCCCGCGTGACACGCGCCTCGGTGCTCGAGACGCTGGGCGAAGACTACATCCGCACCGCGCGCGCCAAGGGCCTGCCGGAAGTCCGGGTGCTGATGCGCCACGCGCTCACCAATGCGGCGGTGCCGATCGCCACCGTAATCGGCATCGGCATCGCACTCCTGATCGGCGGCGTGGTGGTCACCGAATCGGTGTACGCGATCCCGGGCCTGGGGCGGCTGACGGTCGATGCGGTGCTCGCGCGCGACTTCCCGACCATCCAGGGCGTGATCCTGCTGTTCTCGTTCGTCTACGTGGCGATCAACCTGCTGGTCGACCTCTCGTACGTGTTCTTCGACCCGCGGATTCGATACTGATGGCGGCGCAACCTACCTCGACGCCCACAGCCGCCGAAGAGCAGGCGCTGTTTGCCAAGCTGTCGGTCGAATCGGCCGCGGTGGTGACGCAGCAGAGCGCCTGGCAACGCGTGCGACGCAACCTGTCGGTGCGCATCGGCGGCGCCGTGCTGATCGTGCTGGTCGGCGTGGCGCTGCTCGCACCGTGGCTCGGCACGGTGGATCCTTCGCTGTTCGATCCGGCCAGCCGCGACCTCACGCCGGGCCAGCTGGGCGAGATCACCACGCTTGAAGGCGAGACGCTGAAGCACCGCTTCCTGATGGGCAGCGACAGCTTCGGCCGCGACATCTACAGCCGCGTGATCTACGGCACCCAGGTGTCGTTGATCGTCGGCCTTGCCACCGCGCTCGTCGCGCTCGCCTTCGGCATCAGCTTCGGCCTCAGCTCGGGCTTCCTGCGCTGGCTCGACGGACCGTTGATGCGGGTGATGGACGGCGTGATGGCCATCCCCGCGATCCTGATCGCGATCGCGCTGGTGGCCATGTGGCGCGGCAGCCTGCTGACGGTGGTGGTGGCCATCGCGATCCCCGAAATCCCGCGTGTCACGCGGCTGGTGCGCTCGCTGGTGCTGACAATCCGCGAGGAGCCGTACGTCGAGGCCGCGATCTCGCTCGGCACGCCGACCTGGAAGATCATGCTGAGGCACATCCTGCCCAACTGCGTGGCGCCGCTGGTGGTGCAGGGCACCTTCATCTGCGCCTCGGGCATCCTGGTCGAGGCGATCCTGTCGTTCCTCGGCGTCGGTCTGCCGCCGGACATTCCGACCTGGGGCAACGTGATGGCCGAGGGCCGCGCGCAGTTCAACGAGTATCCGCACAACATCTTCTTCCCCGGCGTGTTTCTCGCGATCACGGTGCTCGCGGTCAACATGCTCGGCGACGGCCTGCGCGACACGCTCGACCCGAAGATGGCCAAGAGAGTATGAACGCCGCCGCTCCGGTGCTCGAGGTACGCAACCTCACGATCGCGCTGCCCTCGGGTGGCGACCGCGCCACCGCGGTGCGCAATGTTTCGTTCACCGTCGGCGCACACGACATCGTCTGCCTGATCGGCGAATCGGGCTCGGGCAAGAGCGTGATCGCCCAGGGCGTGATGGGGCTGCTGCCCAAGTCGCTGCCGGTCACCGGCGGGCAGATCCTGCTGCAGGGCGAGGACATCACGCATGCGCCGCTGGCCCGCCTGCGCGAGCTGCGTGCCACGCGCATGAGCATGATCTTCCAGGAGCCGATGACGGCGCTGAACCCGGTGATGACCTGCGGCGACCAGATCGACGAGGTGCTGCGCGAGCACACCCGGCTTTCGGCCGAGCAGCGCCGCGAGAAAGTGCTCGCGATCATCCGCGAGGTGCTGCTGCCCGACCCCGAGCGCATGATGGCGAGCTACCCGCACCAGCTCTCGGGCGGGCAGCGGCAGCGCATCATGATCGCGATGGCGCTGGTGCTGGAGCCGGTGCTGCTGATCGCCGACGAGCCGACCACGGCGCTCGACGTGACCACGCAGGCGCAGATCCTGAAGCTGGTGCTCGAGCTGCAGCACAAACACGGCACCGGGGTGCTCTTCATCACGCACGACTTCGGCGTCGTCGCCGAGATCGCCCACCGCGTGGCCGTGCTGCGCCTGGGCGACCTCGTCGAGCTCGGCCCGAAAGCCGAAGTGCTCGGCCGCCCGCAGCACGACTACACGCGCATGCTGATGGCCGCGGTGCCCACGCTCAACACCGTCCAGCGCCCGGCCGATGCCGCCGCGCCGGTGGTGCTGAGCGTGAAGTCGCTGGCCAAGACCTACGACGACAAGAGCTGGTTCGGCAAGCGCCGCACCGTGCACGCGGCCAAGGACGTGAACTTCGAGATCCGCCGCGGCCAGACGCTGGGCATCGTCGGCGAATCGGGCTCGGGCAAGAGCACGGTGGCGCGCTGCGTCGTGCGCCTGGTGGACCCGAGCGCCGGCTCGGTGCTGCTGGGCGCCGACGAGATCGCCGCGCTGCCGCCGGCACGCCTGAGGCCGCTGCGCCGGCGCGTGCAGATCGTCTTCCAGGACCCGTTCCGCTCGCTGAACCCGCGCCGCACGGTCGGCGAGGCGATGATCGAAGGGCCGATGAACTACGGCCTGGCGCGCGAAGCGGCGCTGGCCAAGGCGCGCGAGTTGCTGGCGTTGGTGCGCATGGACGCCGGCGCGATGGCACGCTACCCGCACCAGTTCAGCGGCGGCCAGCGGCAGCGCATCTGCATCGCGCGGGCGCTGATGATGGAGCCGGAACTCCTCGTCGCCGACGAGGCGGTGAGCGCGCTCGATGTCTCGGTGCAGGCGCAGGTGCTGCGCCTGTTCGAGGAGATCCGCAGCCGTCTGTCGATCGCGATGCTCTTCATCACGCACGACCTGCGCGTCGCTTCGCAGGTGTGCGACACGCTGGCCGTGATGAGCCGCGGCGAGGTGGTCGAGTACGGCCCGGCGCACCGCATCTTCGGCGCGCCCGAGCACGCCTACACGAAGGCGCTGTTCGCCGCGGCGCCGGGGCGCGGCTTCGCCTTCGGCGGCTGAGGGCACCAAGCAAAGCGCGGCCCCGAGGGCCGCGCTTGACTTCCGGGTCCACCGCCGGGGCCACCGCCGGTGCGCTACCGGCCGGCCCCGTTCGCCGTGGTCACGGCACGATGGCGCAGACGAAGAAGCCGTCGGGGTTGACCGGGCAACGCATCGTCTGCGCCGCCCTCGCCGCCGGCTCGGCCAGGTAGCGCTGCTGGACGCTGACGCGCTCGATTCCGGGCGCTTCGGGCGCCAGCCGCGTCACCACCGTCCAGCCGTTGGTGCCGTAGACGATGGCGCGGCCGCCGACGTTGGTCATGCCGTCGAACTTGATGTGGTGCGCCACGGGCGGCTGCGGCGTGCCCAGGCCCGGGCAGAACGCGGGCTGGTAGTTCTCGGGCTGCGGATCGGACTGGCAGATGCGCACCGTGCCGCTCAGGTTGTACGGGTCGTCGGTGAGGAAGTAGTTCCACTGGTTGATCTGCGGCCCGTTGAGCAGGAACGGCGTGCCGTTGTCGTTCCAGCCGCTCCAGGCGAGGTCGTTGCCCCAGGTGAACGAGTTCTCGTGGTTGGTGAAGCAGCTCTTCACGCCGGCGGTCACCGTGCATTCCACGTAGGCCCAGCCCCAGGCGTTGTGCGGGAACACCTCGTTGGCCGCCTCGGGCGTGCCGCCGCCATTGACCCGCGCGCCTTCGACCAGGATGCGGAAGCGGTTCGGTGCGAGTTGCGTGTAGGTGACGATGGAGGAAATCGGGCAGCGGTAGCCCGCGGGCGCGACGGCCGAGTAGGTGCCGCGGCAGTCCGGGTTCGGATGGATCGCCGGCGGGGGCGGCGTGGCCTGGTCGATCTGGATGTACGGGGGCACGTCGGCGCCGCCGTAGACCGCGAAGCCGCCGATCTTGCAGTCCTTGAAGTTGAGGAAGCGCTGGTCGGTGGTGCCCGGCTTGTCCTGCACCATCCGCGTGCCGCCTTCGGGGCACGGCACATAGCTCGGGCCGGTGCCGACGATGGGCGTCTGGTCGGTCGGCAGGTCGGCCAGCCGGCGCAGCGCCTGCGCCATCGCCACCACGTACTTCGGCGCCACGGTGTTGACGCCGATCGCCGTCATGACCTCGATCGCTTCGCCGGCGGGGTCGCCGAGCGGCTTGTCGGGCACCTGGGTGATGCCGGCCTTCTGTGCGGCGCTGAGCGTGCTCCACATCCCCTCGAGGTTGGACGTCACCACCAGCGTCTGCGCGGCGGTGGTCGTGGTGCTGCCCACCGTGTCGGTGGCCTTGGCGGTGATGCTGTAGGTGCCGGCGGCGACGTTGGCCCAGGCGAACTGGTACGGCGCCGTCGTCGCTTCGCCGAGCTTGGTGGCGCCGTCGAAGAACTCGACCTTGGCGATGTTGTCGCTGTCCGAAGCGGTGGCGGTCAGCGTGTGCGTGGTCGTCGTGGTGTTCGCCGGCAGCGTCACCGCGGCCGCCGAGGTCAGCGCCACCGCCGGCGGCACGTTGGCCGCGACGGTGACGCTCTTCGAGGCGGTGGTGCTCTGGCCACCGAGGTTGTCGGTGGCGCGCGCGGTGATCGTGAAGGTGCCGAACTGAAGCGCGCCGAGCGGCACGTCGAGCTTGTACTCGTTGGTGGCGCCCTGCTTGGCACCGGCGCCCAGCAGCGCGGCGCCGTTGTAGAACTGCACCGAGGCCACGCTGCCGTCGCTGTCGCTGGCGGTGGCCGACAGCGTCAGCGTCGTCGGCGCGTTGGTGCCGGCCACCGGGTCGGCCAGGGCCACCGCGGGCAGCACATTGGCCGGAACGTTCACCGCCACCGAAGCCGTGCTGCGCTGGGCGTTGTCGTTGTCGGTGGCACGCGCGGTGAAGCTGTAGGCGCCCTGCGTGGTGGTGCTCCAGTTCAGCCGGTACTCGTTGGTGGTGCCCTGGCGCACGCCCAGGCCGAGCAGCGTGCCGCCGTCGAAGAACTCGACCTTGGCGATGCTGCCGTCGGCATCGCTGGCGGTGGCGCGCAGCGTCACGGTGGTGCCCGGGATGACGGTGGCGTTGGGCAGCGGCGAGTCGAAGCTGATCGACGGCAGCGCGTTGACGATCACCTGCACCGAACCCGAGGTGGCCGTGGCGCCGCGGTTGTCGGTGGCGCGGGCGACGAAGGTGTAGGTGCCGGCGGCCTGCGTCGTGGCGAGCTGGTACGAAGGCGGCGCGCCCACGGCGGCGGCCTGGCCCACGAGGGTGCTGATGTCGAAGACCGGGGCGCTCGGGTTGACGCGGAAGAACTCGACCTTGGCGATCGTGCCGTCGGCGTCGGCCGCATTGGCCGCGAGCGTGAAGGTGGCCGGGTCGTTGGGCTTGAAGTTGTTCGCCGGCGCGGTGATGGCCACCGTCGGCGCCTGGTTCGGCGCCGGCGTCGGTGCGGGGGTCGGCGCGGGGGTCGGCGCAGGGGTGGGAGCCGGCGTCGGTGCAGGCGTGGGCGCGGCTGTCGGCGCCGGGGTCGGCGCCGCGGTGGGCGCAGGCGTCGGTGCGGCCGTGGGCCCGGGCGCGACGGCGGTGACGGTGACCGTCAGCGAGCCCGACAGCGCGATGGCGCCGCTGTTGTCGATGGCGCGCACGGTGATCGTGTGCGTGCCGGCCGGGGCGTTGACCCAGGAGAACTCGAACGGCGCGCTGGTCGCTTCGCCGAGCCGGGTGGTGCCGTCGTAGAACTCGACGCGCACGACGCTGCCGTCGCTGTCGGCCGCGGTGGCGGCCAGTCGGATCGTCGCGCCTTCGGGGAACGAAGCGTTCGCCGCCGGGGCGCTCAGGGCCACCGTGGGCGCCTGGTTGGCCGGGCCTTGCGGCTCGCCGCCGCCACCGCCGCCGCAGGCGACGAGCGCGGCGGCGGCCGAGGCTGAAAGCGTCCAGCGCAGCACGGCGGTGGGCGCCAGCGCCGAGGGGATGCGCTTGCGGGGGGCGGGGCTCGGGCAGGGGCGGGTCGGGTTCGCGTGGTTCACGTTGGTCACTTCCTTTGCATGGCTTCGGTGCAGCACCTCGACGAGGAGATTGCCATGCGGCGCCGCGCCGTGCCGCCCCGGACCCGCGACCGAGGGGCACGCGTTCGCTGGGCAACAGTGAATTGCGATACGAATGGCAGTGCCCCGGTGCCGCCGCTGCGGCCCAGGCGCAACGCGCAGCGGCGCGCTCCCGCGCCGAACCGACCGGCCGGAACTGAAGCGAACCTAAAGACGCGCTGTCGCTGCGCGTCGCGGCAGCCGCACTTGACGCCCCTCGTTGCGCGCCTCTTCGCGCGCCTCGTTCAAGGGGTGGCGGTGAGGAAGGTGCAGCTCCAGTCGCCGCTGCTCGCGCCCACCGTGCAGCGGTAGGTCTCCAGCGGCCCCGTGCCCACGGGATACGTCACGCCGCCGGCGGTCTCCGCCTGCACGAGGGTGCGCCGCACCTGCAGCCGCTCGACGCCGGGCGACTCGGGCGCGATGCGCGTCACCACCGACCAGCCATTTCTGCCGTAGACGATGGCGCGGCCGGCCACCGGCGTCATGTTGTCGAACCGGATGTGCCGCGCCGGCGGCGGGTTGGCCAGGCAGAAGTCGCGCCCGTTGTTGGGCAGGTCGGGGTCGGGGCTGCAGTAGTGCGAGCGGTGCGTGCCGTTGAGGCGGTAGGTGTCGTCGGTGGCGTAGTTGACGGCCGGGAAGACGAGCGGGCCGGGCGCGTAGTCGGTCCACGCCAGGTCGTGGCCCCACCAGAACGCCACGTCCTGCAGCGCCATGCAGGTCTGCGCGGCGCCGCTGCCGTTGCATTCGACGCGCGTGTAGCCGAACGCGTTGCGCGGGTAGTCCTTGCCGCCGGGGTCGAGTGCGCCGTTGCCGTTGACCCGCACGCCCTGCAAGACCAGCCGGAAGCCGCCGGCCGTGGGGATCCAGTCGATGCCCGACCCGATCGGGCAGCGGTAGCCGGCCGGCGCCGCCGTCGAGTAGGTGCCCCGGCAGGCGACGACCGGGTGCACCGCCGGCGGCGGCGGTGTCGTCGAGTCGATCTGCGTGTACGTGCCCATGCCGCCACCGCCGAAGAACGTGAAGCCGCCGATGACGCAGTTGTCGAGGTTGACGACGCGGTTCGCGCCGGCCGGCGCGACCTGGATCGTCCCGCTGGCGCACGGGCCTTGCACGAAGCCGGCGGTGGTGCTTGCCGGGATGGCGCGCGCCAGCGCCAGCGCCGCTTGCGCCATCGCGGCGCTGAACTTCGGAATGACGGTGGTGACGCCGATGACCGTCATCACCTCGACCGCATCGACGCCGCCGGCCTCCACCGCCCGGTTGGGCAGCAGCGCGTGCCCGGCCTTCTGCGCCGCATCGAGATTGGCCCACATCCCTTCGACGTTGGGCCTGACGACGAGGGTCTGCACCGGCGTCGTGGTCGTGCTGCCGGCGCCGTCGGTGGCCTTGGCCGTGATGCCGTAGCTGCCGGCGGCGGCGACGCTCCACGCGACCTGGTACGGCGGCGCGACCGCTTCGCCGACCTTGTTGCCGCCCTCGAAGAACTCGACCTTGGCGATGCCGTCGCTGTCGCTGGCGGCGGCGGCCAGTGTCACGGTGCCGCTGGTCGCGTTCACCGGCAGTGTTGCGGCGGCCGCGGAAGTGAGCGCGACCGACGGCGGCACGTTGGCGGCGATGGTGATGCTCTGCGAAGCGGTGGTCGTCGCCGCGCCGCGGTCGTCGGTGGCGCGCGCAGTGACGGCGTAGGTGCCGTGCTGCGCGGCGCCGATGGCCACCGCGCGCCGCCACTTGCGCGGCGCCGGCGCGCCGGGCGCGTCGAGCGTACCGAGGCCCAGCGACACGGTGCCGTTGAAGAACTCCACCGCGGCCACGCTGCCGTCGCTGTCGGCGGCCAGTGCGGCCAGGTTCAGCGTCGTCGGCGCGTTGGTGCCGGCGGTGGGAGCGTCGAGCGTGACGGTGGGGGCCGCATTGGCCGATACGTTCACCGCCACCGACGCCGTGCTCTGCGTCGCGCCGTCGTTGTCGGTGGCGCGCGCGGTGAAGGCGTAGGCGCCTTGCGTGCCGGCGGTCCAGGCGAACGTGTACTCGTCGCTGGAGCCGACGCGCATGCCCTGGCCCAACGGCGTTGCGGCGCCGTTCAGGAAGAACTCGACCTTGCTGACGCTGCCGTCGGCGTCGGTCGCGGTGGCGCGCAGCGTCACCGTGCTGCCCAGCGACAGGCTCGCGCCGGGCGCCGGCGACGTGAGTGCCACCGTGGGCAGCGCGTTGACGATCACCTGCACCGAAGCGGAGGTGGCGGTGGCGGCCACGTTGTCGGTGGCGCGGGCCACGATCGTGTAGACGCCGGCGGGCACGTTGGCCCACGTG
Source organism: Rubrivivax sp. (assembly GCA_016790425.1). GTDB lineage: Bacteria > Pseudomonadota > Gammaproteobacteria > Burkholderiales > Burkholderiaceae_C > Rubrivivax. The sequence continues at coordinate 11,355 of JAEUPF010000050.1, read as the reverse complement.
AACTCGAAGGGCGCTGTGGTGTCCTCGCCCAGCTTCGTGGTGCCGGCAAGGAACTCGACCTTGGCGATGCCGCCGTCGGCGTCGGCCGCGCTGGCGCTCAGGACGATGCTGCTGCCGGCGTTGGGCTTGAAGTTGTTCACGGGCGCGGTGAGCGTCACCGTGGGCGGCTGGTTCGGCGCCGGCGGCGGCGAAGGCGTGGGCCCGGGAGGGGCGGGCGCCGTGGTCACCGTCAACGACCGCGAGGCCGATGTCGCCGAGCGCGCCCCGCCGTTGCCGCCGTTGTCCCACGCCACCGCGGTGATGCTGTGCGAGCCGGCGGGTGCGTCGGTCCACACCAGCTCGAACGGCGCCGTGGCGTCTTCGCCGATCTTCGTGGTGCCGTTGTAGAACTCGACGCGCGCGATGTTGCCGTCGCTGTCATGGGCGCTGGCGATGAGGTGGATCGCCTCGCCCGACGCGAAGGTGGCGTTGGCCGCCGGCGCATCGAGGCTGACCGTCGGCGCCTGGTTCGCCGGCTGGGCCGGATCGCCGCCACCACCACCGCCACCACCACCACCGCCCCCGCACGCAGACAGCGCAGCGAGCGCCGCGGCCGCGGCGGCGGCGAGTGTTCGGCGCATCAGCGCGGTGGCCTCGCCGCCGCCGGACTGCAACGGCAAAGCGGTGGGCGGACGGCGGTTCGGGCGGGGGCAGGGACGGGTGGTGGTCATCGCATCCTCGGGCCCCTGGCGGGCGCGCGGGCTCGAAAGCCCGGCGAGACTGCCACGGCCAAGCCCCGGCCGCACCGATGCACCCGCACATCGGGGGGCTGCTGCGCCTGCCGTGGTTCACGAAACCCGCCGCCGTCCGGTTGCTGGCCCCTACCGCCCCTACTGCCCCTACTGCTTGCGGGCGATGAACCCCGTGAGCAGCGCCGCGCCGGCCGAGCTGCCCGAGCCCGAGAGGGCGAGCACGCCGCCCATCTCCGCCGGCCCGGCGCCGCTGCCGCCGCTGGCCACCGGGCCGAAGAAGCGCGCGCCGCTGCCGCCGGCGAGGCCGGCGAGCGCCGCCGTGCCGGCGAGGTGGTTGGCGCTCTCGCCGCTGCCCAGCGCCAGCGTGTTCGTCATCGCCACCGGCACCGGCGTGTTGCTGCCGTCGTCCTTCACCGTGTCGCCGATCACCAGCGTGGCGGTGCGCGTGGCGAAGTCCACCGTCACCGTGGCCGTGCCGACGAAAGCCACCGGCGAGTCGCTGGCGGTTGCCGTGTACAGGCCGTGCACGAAGCCGCGGTAGATGGCGATGCCGCTGGCGGGCACATCGGCCGGGTGCGTCGTCTCGCCATAGGCGACGAAGCCGCGGCGGTTGGTGTTGTGCTCGTCCAGCGCACCCCAGTCGGCGATGTTCACCGTGTCTTCGCTCAACCACGCGGCGAGGTTGCCGTAGCGGTAGCTCCACTGGCGCAGGTTGCGGTAGCCCTTCGAGCCGGGCATCGGCACGCCGAAGCCGGTGCCGCCGGGCAACCAGGTGGGGTTGCCGTTGGCGTCGGGCACGCCGTTGCCGGCGTGGATGTCGCCATCCTCGTGGTAGCGCGTCGATGAAACCGTGTCGGGGTCGTTGCCGCCGTTGCGCCAGTCGCCGGCGTGGTAGGCGAGGCCGGCGGTCTCCTCGGTGGCGCACCAGCCGCCCGGCACGCAGCGCGGGGGGTCGGTGCGCGGGAAGTAGCGGTTGTTGGCGTAGTTGGCCATCGTGGCCGCAGCCGCGCGCGTGGCGTAGTCGTAGAAGCCGAGGTCCGAACTCGGCGGCAGCGGCCCCTGCACGAGCGCGCCGCGTGCGTCGAGCTGCACGCGGCCGGCGGTGGGGTCGAACGTCTCGATGATCAGCGGCCGTTCGCTCGTGCCGTTCCACGACAGCGCGAGGTTCGACAGCAGCACCGCAGCGCTCGTCGGCACGCCGCTGGCGTTGCGGCGCACACGCACTTCGGCCGTGCCGCCGCTGGCCAGCGCCAGGCCGCTGGCGGTGCTCGTGTTCGGGTTGGGCGTGCGCATGTCGCTCGTCGAGCGGCCATAAGCCTGCACGCCCGAGCGCGACAGCGCCACGCCGTTGTCGCTGCGAATCAGCGCTTCGCCGCTGCATTGCGTGTCGGCACCGTCGGCGCACGACATCTCCAGCGAGCCGGGTGCCGGAGCCGGCGAGGGCGGCGGCGGAGAAGGCGGCGCCGGGGGCGGCGGGGGCGGCGGCGGCGGCGGTGAAGGGGGCGAAGGCGGAGGCGGAGGCGGCGGCTCCGCAGGCGGAGGCGGCGCCGGCGGTGGGGGCGGCGGCGGCGGCGGGTCCGCGGGCGGCGGTGGTGCCGGTGGATCCGAAGGCGGTGGCGGTGCGGGCGGGCTGGGGGGCGGCGGCGAAGCCGGCTGCCCGACGACGACCGTCACGGTGGCCGAGGACATCGCGCCCTGGTTGTCGATGGCGCGCACGGTGACCGTGTGCGACCCCGGCGCCGCGTCGGTCCACACGAACGCGAACGGCGCGCTGGTGTCTTCGCCGAGCTTGGTGGCGCCTTCGAGGAACTCCACGCGCACGACCGAGCCGTCGCGGTCGAGCGCGCTGGCGTCGATGGTGATCGGCGCTCCTGCAGCGTAGTTCGCGTTCGCCGCCGGCTGGCTGATGGTCACCGTGGGCGCCTCGTTCGCGGGCGCGGCGGCAGGGCTGTCGCTGCCGCCGCCGCCGCCGCAGGCCACGAGTGCCGCGCCGGCGGTGGCCGAGAGGACGAAGCGGGCCACGCGCAGTGGCAAGGCGGCGGGCTCGGCAGAGCGCTGCTGTGGACGCGGACAGGTCCGCGTGACCTGCGTGACCGGTGTGATGGGCGTGACGGGCGTGACGGGCGTGACGGGCGTTGTCTGCGCGCCCTGCGTGATCTTCTTCATCGGAGCCTCCCCTGCAGGAGACTTCGCGCATGCGGCCCCGGCCGCGGCGGACTCCGCGGCCGTAGCTTGTCTCCTGGGCGCCGGAGCGCAGGCAAGCGGCGTTCCGCGTCGGCAACGCGGGAACGCCTGAGCGGCTCAGGGCGCTGCGGCTCGCGGCTGCTGTTCTTGTTCGGTGAGGCAGGCGTCGACGATGTCGAGCGCCTCGTCCATCTGCGCGCGCGTGGTCACCAGCGGCGGCGTCAGCGTCAGCACGTTGCCCATCGTCGTCTTGAACGACAGGCCGCGCGACAGCGCGCGGTAGAGAACGCGGTCGGCGATGTCGGCGGCGGGCTCCTTCGTCGCTCGCTCGCGCACGAGTTCGATGCCCAGCAGCAGGCCGCGGCCGCGCACGTCGCCCACCAGCGGATGTTTCGCCTTCATCTCGCGAAGCCGCGCCAGCGCGTGTTCGCCGAGAAGCGCCGCGTGCTCGACGAGCCCCTCGCGCTCGATGACCTCGAGCGTCGCCAGCGCCGCCGCAGCGCTGACCGGGTTCTTCTCGTGCGTGTAGTGGCCGAGGGCCCAGGCGCCGGCGACGTTCAGGTCGGTGCGCGCCACGCAGGCGGCGATCGGCAGCACGCCGCCGCCGAGCGCCTTGCCCAGCACCACGATGTCGGGCGCCGCGCCGTCGTGCTCGGCAGCGAAGAAGCGGCCGGTCTTGCCCAGGCCCGTGGGAATCTCGTCGAAGACGAGGAGCGTGCCGTGCGCGCGGCACGCTTCGCGCACGGCCTGCCAGTAGCCCGGCGGGGGGACGTACGGCACCGCGCGCGCCGGCTCGGCGACGACGGCGGCGACGTCGCCTTCGCGTTCGAGCACGTACTTCACCATCGCCGCGCAGGCGAGGTGGCAGCGTGCGAGGTCGGGGCGGCCTTCGTCGTCGACGGCGTGGCCGGCATGGCCGTAGGGGCAGCGGTAGCAGCCGAACGGCGCCACATGCTCGGTGCCGGGCAGGAGCGGCCCGACCGCGGCGCCGTGGCGGAAGAGCGCCTCGCCGCCGACGCTGGCGGCACCGAAGCCGGCGCCGTGGAAGCTGTCCCAGAAGCTCACGATCTTGAAGCGGCCGGTGGCGATGCGCGCCAGCTTGATGGCCACCTCCACCGCGTCGCTGCCGCCGGTGGTGAAGAGCACGCGCCCGGGTTGGCCGGTGAGCGTGGCGAAGCGCCGCGACAGCGCCTCGGCGAGCTCGACCGCACGAACGCTTGCGAAGCGGCGCGGCGCGAAGCTCAGCTCGTCGAGCTGGGCCTTGATGGCGGCGAGCACGTGCGGATGCGCGTAGCCGACGTGGTGGACGTTGTTGCCGTGGAAGTCGAGGTAGCGCCGGCCGGCGATGTCTTCGACATGAACGCCTTCGGCCTTGCGGATGGCCGCCAGGCACGGCGTCGACACCGACTGGTGCAGGAACGCGGCGCTGTCGCGCGCCAGCAGCGCGCGGCTGGCGTCGTCCAGGTGTTCGCGCTGCCAGGCGGCGCGGTTGGGCGAGCTGTTGACGTCGCCTTCGCTCTGCGCCGGCGTGCCGTTGTCGTTCATCGTCAGGCTCCCAGGTGCGAACGCCGGGTCGGCGCAGTCCCTTCGCGCCTCGCACTCCGGTGTGAACCTTGCGGGCGGCCATGCAGTCTCATGCCGCGTCCCCTTCGTGCAGCTTCAGCACCGGCCAAGCGCGCGCCGCGGCGATCGCGGCCAGGCGGGCGTCGGGATGCACGGCGTGCGCGCGGTCCGCCACTTCCAGCAGGGCCAGGTCGTTGATCGAGTCGCTGTAGGCGAGGCTCTCGTAGTCGGCGAGCGTGGCACCCCGCGCGGCCAGCCATTCGCGCAGCCGCACGACCTTGCCCTCGCGCATGTTGGGCGCGCCCTTCGGCCGGCCGGTGAAGCGGCCGTCGGCGCCGACTTCGCATTCGGTGGCCAGCAGGTGCTCGATTCCCAGCTCGCGCGCCGTCAGCTCGGTGAGGAAGCGGTTGGTCGCCGTCGTCAGCACCACCAGGGCGCAGTCGGCCAGCCGCTCGCGCACGAGCTGCCGCGCGGCAGCGGACAAGCGCGGCGCAATGACCTCGCGGTGAAACGCTTCGCGCGTGCCCTGCCACTCCTGGCCACTGCGGCCGGCCAGCGTGGAGATGTAGAAGGCGGCGAAGGCCCCGGCGCTCACGGTGCCGGCGCGGTACTCGCGCTCCATCGCCATGTTGCGCTCGGCGAAGGCGGCGCCGTCGAGCACGCCGAGCCCGAGCAGGAACTCGCACCAGAGCTGGTCGGAGTCGCCGGCCAGCAGCGTGTGGTCGAGGTCGAACAGCGCCAGGCGCGGCTTGCCCGCCGCACTCATGCCGCACGCCGCGCGGCCAGGGCTTCTGCGCGCACGTTCACGGCGAGCCCTTCAGGGCGAACGCAGGTGCCACGCCTTCGGCCGCGTGAAGGTCTGGATGCCTGCCACGCCCAGCGTCAGGCCGATGCCGGAGTCGCCGACGCCGCTCCAGGGCAGGCGCGGGCTCACGCGGTCGCAGCAGTTCCAGTACACCGTTCCGGCGCGAACGCGCGCCAGCAGTGCGCGCGCCGCCGCTTCGTCCTTGGTGTAGACGCCGGCCGTGAGGCCGTAGCGGGTGTCGTTCATCAGCGCCACCGCTTCGTCGTCGCCCTTGACCTTCTGGATGCCGATGACGGGGCCGAAGCTCTCTTCGCGCATGACGTCCATGCGGTGGTCGACGTTCGTCAGCACGGTGGGCGGGAAGTGGTTGCCGGGGCCGGGCCCGCGCGCACCGCCGCCCAGCAGCGTGGCGCCCTTGGCCACGGCGTCGCGCACCTGCGCTTCGAGCACGTCGAGCTGCGGCGCGCGGGTGATGGCGCCGATGTAGGTGCCGCTGTCCATCGGGTCGCCGGCCTTCATGGCCGCCACTGCGGCGACGAAGTGCGCGACGAACGCGTCGTGCACGGCCTCGTGCACGTAGATGCGCTCCACCGAGCAGCAGCTCTGGCCGGTGTTGTACATGGCGCCGTCGGCCAGCGATTCGGCCGCGGCCTTCGGGTCGGCATCGGCGCGCACGTAGGTGGGGTCCTTGCCGCCGAGCTCGAGCTGCAGCTTCACCAGCCGCCCGGCGAGCGAGCGGGCGATGCGCTGCCCGGTGGCGGCGCTGCCGGTGAAGAAGAGACCGTCGATCGGTTGTTCGACCAGCGCCGCGCCCACCTCGCCGGCGCCGACGAGGCAGGCGAGCACCTGCTGCGGCACGCCGGCCTCGTGCAGCAGGCGCGTGATGGCCAGGCCGGTCAGCGTGGCGTACTCGCTCGGCTTGTACAGCACCGCGTTGCCGGTCAGCAGCGCCGGCACGATGACGTTGCAGCCGACGAACCACGGGTAGTTCCAGGCCGAGATGTTGGCCACCACGCCCAGCGGCACGTGGCTGACCTTCTCGCGCATGTCGCCGCCGACGAAGAGGTGCTCGTCGCGCACCGCGCCCTCGGCCTGCTCGAGAAAGAAATCCAGCCGCGGCAGCAGGCCGTTCAGCTCGTTGCGCGACTGCGCGACCGGCTTGCCGACTTCGCGGGTGAGCGTTGCTGCCAGCGGCTCGAGCTCGCGCACCACGCCGGCGCGGAACGCTTCGACGATGGCGAGCCGCTCGCTCATCGGCACCGCCGCCCATGCCGGCTGGGCGGCGCGCGCGGCGGCGGCCTTTTTCGCCACCGAGGCGGCATCGTCGGCGGGCACCTCGGTGATCACGGCCCCGGTGGCGGGGTTGTGGATGGGCAGGTTGGGCATCGCAGCGACTCTCCCGGAGACTCGGTGGGCGGACCAGGCGAACGATTGCTCACCCGCCCTTGCGGGCGCGGCAGGCGGCGAGGAAGTCCTGCAGCATCGCGCTGTCGTCGAAGTTGTCGGGGCTGCCGGGCTCGTGGAACTCGGGATGCCATTGCACCGCGGCGACGTAGCCGCCGAGGGTGCCTGCGCGCCGGATGGCCTCGATCGTGCCGTCGTCGGGGCAGCGCGCCTCGACCACGAAGCCCTCGGCCAGGGCCTTGATGCTCTGGTGGTGGATGCTGTTGGTGGTGGCGCGCTCGACGCCGGGGTACAGCGCCGCCAGGCGCGTGCCCGGCTCGATCTCGATGTCGTGGAAATGGCGCTCGTACTTGCCCAGTTCGCGGTGCGCGCGCGCCCCGCTCACCTGCGTGGCGGTGTCCTGCCACAGCGTGCCGCCGAACATCACGTTGATGAGCTGCAAGCCGCGGCAGACGCCGAACACCGGCTTGCCGGCCTTGACGAAGGCGTCGATCAGCTCGATCTCGTAGCGGTCGCGCACGGCGTCGCCGGCCCAGTCGGGGTGCAGCGGCGCTTCGCCGTAGCACTCGGGAGCGACGTCGTTGCCGCCTTGCAGCACCAGGCCGTCCAGCGCCTGGGCGTAGTCGTGCAGATCGAGGTCGGAGCGCAGCACGATGCTGTCCTTGGTCACCGCCGGGATCATCACCGCCATCGCGTGCCCCGAGAGCACCCAATGGGCGACGCTTTGCTCCAGGTAGTGCAGCGTCTTGGTGAAGACGCCGGGCAGCGGCCCCTGCGAGCCGGGGTAGTAGATGCGTGCGGAGACGCCGATGAGAAGGGGTTTCGTCGAAGCCATCGCCTGCGTGCCTGTCGCGGGGGTCACATCACGGGCTGTCCGTCGCGCGGGTCGTCACACGGGGTGTCACATCGCCTGCAGGAACAGCCGCTCGTAGTCGGCCTCGGTGGCCGGACGCGGGTTGGTGCCGCCGGTGAAGTCCTTGGCGGCCAGCGCCACCAGCCTGGGCAGGTGCTCAGCCGTCACGCCGTGCGCGGCCAGGCCGCCGCTGATGCCGATGCGCTGCTTCAGATGCTTCAGCCAGCCGATGAGGGCGAAGCCGCCACCGTTGACCTTGGCCACGTGCGCCATCTCGTCGAACTTCTCCGGCACCGCTTCGTGGTTCCAGGCGAGCACGGTGTCGATCATCAGCGCGTTGGCCAGCCCGTGGTGCAGGTCGCACACCGCGCCCAACGCGTGCGCGCAGGCGTGCACCGAGCCGAGGTCCTTCTGGAACGCGATGGCGCCCATCATCGAGCTCATCATCATGTCGGCGCGGGCGGCGATGTTGCCGGGCTCGGCCACCGCCAGCGCCAGCGCGCGTGCGCCGACTCGCAGCCCCTCGAGCGCAATGCCGTCGCACAGCGGGTGGAAGGCCGGCGAGAGATAACTCTCGATGTTGTGCGTCAGCGCGTCCATGCCGGTGGCCGCCGTCACCGCCGCCGGCAGCGCCACCGTGAGCGCCGGGTCGGCGAACACCGCGCGGGCCAGGATCTTCGGGCTGAAGACGGTGCGCTTGACGTGGCTGTCGTTCTCGCTGACGACAGCGCTGCGGCCGACCTCGCTGCCGGTGCCGCTGGTGGTGGGCAGGGCCACGAAATAGGGCAGCTCGTTGGTGATCGGCCGCACCTGCGGGTGGTCCCACACGTACTCCAGCACGTCGCCTTCGTGCACCGCCATCAGGCCGACGACCTTGCTCACGTCCAGCGCCGCGCCGCCGCCGAAGCCGATGACGCAGTCGGCGCGGTGCGCCTTGAACGCCGCCGCGCCGGCCATCACCTGCGCACAGGTCGGGTTGCCGAAGACGCCGTCGAAGACGGCCACGTCGAGGCTCTCCAGGTGCGTGCGGAACTCGGCCAGCACCGGCAGCTTGGCGAGCGCGCGATCGGTGACGACGAGCGGCCGCTGCAGCCCAAGCTCCCGCAGATGCGGGCCCGCGAGCTTGCGCGCGCCGACGCCGAAGTGGATGGCCGTGGGGAAGGCGAAGCGGCTGATAGTCATGGGGTCATGAGGTCATGGCGGTCATGGCCGATTCGACAGGTTCACTGCAGCAGCACCATGCCGGGAAGGCGCGTGGCTCGCTTGTCGAACGTCACCGTGTGCGAACAGCCGTGCAGCGCGTCGACACTGCGGATCAGCGCATCGGCCAGGTCCGCATCGGTCTCCTCGCAGCTCTCGAGGGCCATCCAGAGCGCGTCGGCGTCCTGCACAGCGAAGCGCGCATCGGCGGCAAGCGTCGAGATCATCGGGATCAAGTCGGCCTTGTCGATGCCGTAACTCCCCTGCAGCACCCACACCGTCTCGGCCAGCACCACCAGCGAGACATGCCCAGGCCGCTCGGAGCTGAGCTCTCGCTCGACGAAACGCGCAGCAGCAGCGCCCTGCCGCGGGTCGTCCTGCACGAGGTAGCGAATCAGCACGTTCGTGTCGACACCGATCATCGTGCGCGCGACCGCTTGTCCCGCGCCGCCACGGCCTCGGCAATGCTGCGGTCCATCTCTTCGATGCTCACGGCCTTGCTGACGCGGCCCTTGAAGACCCCGCGCAAGCGCGTGATGTCACCGTTGTTCGCGACGATGCGAAAGCCGTTGAGGCTGGGCACGAAGCGGATCTGGTCGCCGGGACCGACGCCCAGCGCGTCGCGCACCGCCTTTGGCAAGGTGAGCTGGCTCTTGCTGGTCAGCGTCGCAGTTTCGGCCATGGCGCCTCTCCGTGCCTGTAAGGCAAAGTCGATGAACGCCTTACTCTACACCGGTGACGGCCGAAGGCTCAAGGCTTCAAATGATCTCGAAGTAGCGCTTCAATTCCCAGTCGGTGACCGCATCCTGCCACTGCCGGTGCTCCCACTCGCGCGTGGCGGCAAAGTGCTCCACGAAGGTGTCGCCCAGCCAGTCGCGCGCGATGGCGCTGGCCTTGAAGTTGCGCGTCGTCTCGATCAGCGAGCGCGGCGCGCGCGCGATGCCCTCGGCCCCCTGGTTCGTGCCGGTGATCGGCGGCGCGGTCAGCTTCAGTCCCTTCTCCACGCCGTGCAGGCCGGCGGCCAGCACTGCGGCCATCGCGAGGTACGGGTTGATGTCGGCGCCGGGGCAGCGCGTCTCCAGCCGCGTGCTCTTGGGGCTGCCGGCGATGACGCGGAAGCTCGCGGTGCGGTTGTCCAGGCCCCAGGTCGGCTTCACCGGCGCCCAGAAGCCGTCGACCAGCCGCTTGTAGCTGTTGACGGTGGGCCAGAACATCGGCGCGAACTCCATCAGGCAGGCCACCTGGCCGGCGAGGTAGCTCTCGAAGAGCCGGCTCATCGCGCGCTTGTTCTTCGCGTCGTGGAAGAGGTTGGCCTTGCCGTCGGGGTGCTCTTTGAGGCTCTGGTGGATGTGGCCCGAGCAGCCGGGGTACTGCTGGCTCCACTTGGCCATGAAGCTGGGCATCACGCCGTGCGCCTTGCCGATCTCCTTGGCGCCGGTCTTGAACAGGATCGCGCGGTCGGCGGCTTCGAGCGCGCCGCTGAAAGCGATGGCCACTTCGTAGACGCCGGGGCCGGTCTCGGTGTGCAGGCCTTCGATCGGCACGCCGAAGGCGGCCATGTCGTCCATCAGCGCGTTGAAGAAGCCGCGCTGGTCGGCCATGCGCAACAGCGAGTAGCCGAACATGCCCGGCGTGATCGGCTCGGGCCCGACGCCGCGCTTGCCGGCCCAGCTCTGCGGCGTCTCGGCGAAGTTGAACCACTCGAACTCGACGCCGCACATCGGCGCGAAGCCCAGTTTCTCGGCCCGCTTCAGCACGCGCTTCAACACCTGCCGCGGGCACACCGGGTACGGCGTGCCGTCGGCGTTGACGAACTCGCCGAGGAAGAACGGCACGCCGCCATCCCACGGGACGCGGCGCGCGGTGTCGAGGTCGATGCGCGCCAGCGCGTCGGGAAAGCCGTGCTGCCAGCCGGTGATCTGCGTGTTGTCGTAGCACTGGTCGCCCGAGTCCCAGCCGAACACCACGTCGCAGAAGCCGAAGCCGCCCTCGGCAGCACCGAAGAACTTGTCGCGGTGCAGGTACTTGCCGCGCAGGATGCCGTCGATGTCGCTGACGGCGACCTTGACCTTGACGGTGTCGCTGGCGCGGATGGCGGCCAGCGCGGGGTGCTCCTTGGCGCTCAGGCTGTTCTTCTTGGGCATGGGCCGGTTCTCCTCTGGGTTTGTTCAGGCGCGCCGGGGGCTGGCGCGCTGCAAACGGGACGTCCGAGGATTCGCTCGGTCGCTGTTCCACTGGCCCACTGGCGCGCCCAGGTCGTGGCGCGCCAAGGCCGCCGGGTGGTCGGCTTCGGCCCGATCCCGCCCCAGGCGCGCAAGAGTGCGCGCCGCGGGCCCGACGCGCGCCAAGGCCGCCGGGCGGTCGGCTTCGCTCGTGTCCTCTTTCGGCCGCGCTGCTCCGCAAGCTCCGCAGCGCGCCCGAATGCCCCCTTTACCTCGCTGCGCCGACCGCCCGGCGTCCTTGGCCGGGCAGCAGGGTTTGTCGTCGACGAGGGAACGCCACCGTCGATGCCGGATCGGGCTCGTGGGGCGCCACCCCTGGTGCTGGATCGGGACGATGGGGTGCCCTGCGCAGCGAGGTAAAGGGAGCATTCGAGTGCCCTGCGAAGCCGGGCA
>JAEUPF010000042.1 GCA_016790425.1 Rubrivivax sp. | reverse complement strand
TCCGCCGGCCCACCACCTCGGCGAGCGCATAGCCCGTCAGGCGCGTGAACGCCTCGTTCGCCCACTCGATGCGTCGCTCGGCGTCGGTGATGATCACCGCGTCGTCGGTGTGCGACGCCACGAGCGCGAGCTTGCGCGACTGCGCCTCGCTCGCCTGCAGGCGCTGGTTGGCCTCGACGAGCGCGGTGACGTCGGCGAAGGTGCGCACGAAGCCGCCACCGGGCAGCGGCGCGGTCTTCACGTCGAGCACCGTGCCCAGGTGCGTGCGGCGGAAGTACTGCGGCGGGAACGGCGCCTGGATGCCCTCGCGCCACAGCCGGATGGAGGCGCGCACCTCGGCCTCGATGCGCGCCTGGCCGCCTTCGAAGTGACCGTGCTCCTCCTGGAAGCGCGCGATCTCCGCGCCGCTGGGCCGCAACGCCATGAACGCCTCGGGCAGGCCGGTCAGCTCGCACATGCGGCGGTTGAAGAAGCCGGTGCGGCCGTCGGCACCGAGGCAGAAGATGCCCTGGTCCATGTGCTCGAAGGTCAGGCGCAGGTCTTCGGACGCGCGCCTCAGTTCGGCCGATGCCTGCTCGAGCTGGCGCTGGCTGTGCAGCAGCCGCTCGGTGCGCAGCGCGTCGGTTTGCCGCATCGTCAACGCCACCTGCAGGTTGCGCTGCGCGCGGGCGCCGTTCATCGCCAGGTAGGCGGTGAAGATCACCATCGCCAGCGCCATGCTGTTCGTGGCCGCATCGCCTTCGACGAGCAGGCGCGCCACCAGCGGCGACATGACGAGGACCGAGTAGCCCATCGCCACGCGCAGGTCGAACGAACTGAGCGTCAGCGCGCCGGCCGCCAGCGCCGCCGCGATGAAGCTCATGAAGGCCTGGCTGCGGAAGTCGCCGGCCGGGTACACCAGCACGCCGGCCAGGCCGAAGGCGAAGGCCATCCCCAGCACGGCGGCGCGGGTGCGCCGCAGCTCGGCGGCGTCGGCGCGCGGGTCGCCGCCGGCATCGCCGCCCCCGGCATCGCCAACGCCGGCCGCCGCGCCTGCCACGGCGGCCGCCACGCGCCGGCGATGGGGCCGGTCGACCGACCACCGCGCCAGCAGCGACAGCGCCGCCACGGCAAGCCACAGCGCCAGCGCCGTGCCGCTGACGCGGCCGTGTAGAACCGACACCAGCAGCGCCGCGATCACCGCCTGGCCGGAAAGCGCCGCCCACTTGCCGGCGCGGAACAGGCGCAGCCGCTCGGCGCGCAACGCCGCCTCGGCGCGACCGGGCGGCAGCGCCGGGGCTTCCACGTCCGTGGACGGCAGCGGCGCGGCCTCGCTCACATCAGGTGAGCCGCTTCACGCCCGGCAGCGGGCAGGCGTAGATGCAGTTGCGCAGCGCCGCGATCGCCTCGTAGCGCGGGAAGCTGCGCCGCCACGCCAGCACCACGCGGCGCGTGGGCACCGGCGGCGAGAACCGGATGTAGCGCAGGTGGTCGCCGCCCGCGCTGGCCCCCGCTGCCGCGGCGGCGCCGGTGCGGCGCCCTGCCGGGCGGGCGGCAGGGTGGGCGGTAGGGCGGGGGGTAGGTTGGGCGGCGGGGTGGGCCGTCGTGCGGGCCGTCGTGCGGGCCACCGTGCGCGCCGCCGTGAGGGCTTCGCCGCGCACCGGCACGCCCACCGCCGCATCCTTGGGTAACGACAGCTGCGGCACCACGGTCACGCCCATGCCCGAGGCGACCATGTACTTGATGGTCTCCAGCGAACTGCCCTCGAAGCTCTTGCGGATGCCTTCGCTGCCCACCGAGCCGGGGCTGGCGAAGCGCGCGTACTCCGGGCAGACCTCGAGCACGTGGTCGCGAAAGCAGTGCCCGGTGCCCAGCAGCAGCATGGTCTCGTCCTTCAGCTCCTCGGCGCTGATCTGCTTGCGCCGGGCCAGCGGGTGCGCGGCCGGCACGGCAACGACGAACGGCTCGTCGTACAGCGGCGCCACCGCCAGCCCCGTGTCGGGGAACGGCTCGGCCATGATGGCGCAGTCGAGCTCGCCGGTGCGCAGCATCTCCAGCAGCTTGGCGGTGAAGTTTTCCTGCAGCACCAGCGGCATCTGCGGCACGCGGGCGATCGCCTCGCGCACGAGGTCGGGCAGCAGGTAAGGGCCGATGGTGTAGATGATGCCCAGGCGCAGCGGCCCGTTCACCGGGTCCTTGCCGCTCTTGGCGATCTCCTTGATGGCGCTGGCCTGCTCCAGCACCTGCTGCGCCTGGCGCACGATCTGCTCGCCCAGCGGCGTCACCGAGACTTCGCTGCCGCCGCGCTCGAAGAGCTTCACGTCGAGCTCGTCCTCCAGCTTCTTGATCGCCACCGACAGCGTCGGCTGCGAGACGAAGCACGCCTCGGCGGCACGCCCGAAATGTCGCTCGCGCGCCACGGCGACGATGTACTTGAGCTCCGTCAACGTCATGGCGCGCATTGTGGCGTCCGTGCCAGCGGCCCCTGCCTGCACCGCTTCCGGCCGGGCGCGGCGTTTGCCAGCCACCGCTTTCTTTTCGCTGCAACTGCGCCCGCGCAAGACACCCTCCCGAGGTGGGGTGACAAGCGCTGGCCGCGGGGCTGCAATAGATCAACGCCATGGAAACAACGACCCGCTCTGCAGCCGCGACCGACCCTGCCGCAGTGGCCCAGCCGGCCGCGGCACCGGTAACAACACCGGCAACGGCATCGGCAATGGCCGCCGCAGCGGCCGCCGCGCCGGCCGCGAGCGCTGTCGAGCCGCCCGCCCAGGCGCCGGGCGCGCACGGCTACTGGCTGTCCTCGCTGGAACTGCGCCGCGGGGTCGAGGTGAAGGCCATCGGCGTGCGTGCCGTTCCCACCGAGGCGCTGCGCGAGTTGCTGCGCATGCGCGAATCCTGGCGCCACCCTGCCGCGCCGCAGGCCGCCGCCGCCGCGGGCGGCCACGCCGGCGAGGGTGGGGCGAGCGGCCAGAGCGGCCAGAGCGCGTTCGAGCTCGACATCGCGCTCGAAGCCGACGGGCGCGTCACGCTGCCCGGCGACCTCGTGCCGCTGGCCGCCTGAGCGGGCTCAGACGAGCAGGCGCGCCGGGTCGAGGTAGGCGCGGCGCCAGGTCTCGAAGTCGACGCCGCTTGCCCGGTCGGCGGCCTCGATGGCCGCCTGCCGCGCCAGCGACTGCGTCGCCGCCCCTTCGAAAGCCTGCTGCTGCGCGGCGCTCCACGGCAACTGCGCGAAGTGCGAGCGCGTGCGCTCCGACATCGCGCGCACGAAGGCGGTATAGCTGCTGTCGAAGTCCTGGACCAGCGACGCCAGCACGCGCGCCGAGGGCAACGTGTGCGGCGCTGCCAGCGCGGCGCCGGCAGCGGCCAGCGCATCGCGGTACGGCCGGCCGCGCGCTGCGCCAGCGCCGCCGCCGTTGCCGCCACCGCCGGCCTGCGCAGCGTCCAGCGCCGCGGCGATCGGCACGCATTGCGCCAGGATTTCGCCCGCCCAGTCGGCCAGCGCCACTTCGCGCGGCGCGGCGCGCCCGGCGTCGAAGCGCTCCAGCCGCAGCCCCGGCTCGCGGCCGCCGGCCGCCGTGCGGTGCTGGTTGCGCCCGAGCGCGGCGATCTCCTCGGGCGTGTCCGGCGGGCTCGCCGAGAGCAGGCAGTGCATGAGGAAGATGTCGAGGAAGCGCATCGCCGGCGCGCCGATGCCCGCCGGCTCGAACGGGTCGAGGTCCATGCAGCGCACCTCGATGTACTCGACACCGCGCTCGCGCAGCGCATGCAGCGGCCGTTCGCCGCTCTTGATGACGCGCTTGGGGCGGATGGTGCCGTAGAACTCGTTCTCGATCTGCAGCAGCGTGGTGGCGAGCTGGTTGTACTCGCCACCGAGGTTGCGGATGCCGATCTTCTCGTAGGCGGGGAAGGGCACCGTCAACGCCTCGTGCAGCGAGGCGGCGTAGCTGTCCAGGCTGTTGTAGCTGACCGCCAGCCGGGCCTGCGCATCGCTCTGGTAGCCCAGGCGTCCCATGCGCAGGCTGGTGGCATGCGGCAGGTGCAGCGTGTGCGCATCGGCGCCGCCGAGCGGCTGCAAGCCGTGCTCGCGCCCGGCGACGAAGCTCGTGCACAGCGCCGGGCTGGCGCCGAACAGAACCAGCAGCAGGAACGAGTGGCGGCGGAAGTTGCGGATGAGCGCGAACGCCTCCTCGTTGGTGAGCCCTGGCAGCGACCAGTTGTAGTGGATGCCCGAGATCGTCTGCATGCGCCGGCCGTAGCGCTGCGCCAGGCCCATGCGGTAGACGCTCTTGGCGCGGCCGATGTTGCTGCTGCCGTAGCGGCCGATGGGGATGTTCTCGTCGGCGGGCAGGCCGCACGGCATGCTGCCCACCCACAGCCGCTCGCGCCGCTCGCCGATGTCGCTGCCGTCGTCGCCCGGCAGCTCGCCGGTGAGGCTGCCGAACACGCTCTCGCCGCTGGGCGTGGCCGACAGCGTGCGGTAGACGAACTGGTGGATCTCGTTGAGCTCCGCCAGGCAGCTCTCGACGCCGGCGTGGACGCCGGTGATCAGCTCGAGCTGGCTCTCGCAGTAGTCGGTGGTGATGTGCGGGTGCGTCAACGGCGCGCCGAGCGCCTCGGGATGCGGCGTCAGCGCCAGGCCGCCGCCGGGCAGCGCGCGCAGGCTCTCCTTCTCGATGCCGCGGCGCATGCCGGCCAGGCGTTGGGCGCCGATGCGGGCGAGGCGGTCTTCGAGGGGCTGCGTCATGTTTGTCGGGACCTGGCGGGGAAGCGGTGCTCTGTCGGGGGCGTAAGGGTAAGGGTTTGGCAGGGTCGCCGCTGCCGCGGCGGCGAAGCCCTGGGATCCGGGGCGCCGGCCGGCGCGCGCCCTGCGTGCGCTCGCAGCCGGGGCTTCAGCGCCGCGCCGCCAGCAGCGCCCGGTACAGGGCCAGGTACTCGCCGGCCGGCCCGGCCCAGCCCAGTTCGCGCCCCATCGCCTGGCGCACCACCGCGGCCCAGGCGCTGCCCTTGCGGTGCAGCGCGAGCGCCCGGCGCGCCGCTTCGAGCAGCGCCGCCGGCGTGCCGGCATCGAAGACGAAGCCGGTGGCGCTGCCGTCGGCCAGGTGCGCCGGCGTCGCGTCGCGCACGGTGTCGGAAAGGCCGCCGACGTTGCGCACCAGCGGCAGCGTGCCGTAGCGCAGGCCGTACATCTGCGTCAGGCCGCAAGGCTCGAAGCGCGACGGAACGGCGATGACGTCGGCGCCGGCGACGAGCCGGTGCGCGCGCGCCTCGTCGTAGCCGATGTGCACGTGCACGCGGTTGGGCTGCGCCGCGTGCGCCATCCGGAAGGCTGCCTCGAGCGCCGGCTCGCCGGTGCCTTGCACCGCGAGCTGCACGCCCTCGCGCAGCAGCTCGGGCAGCGCCGCCAGCACGAGGTCGAGGCCCTTCTGCGCGGTCAGCCGGCTGACCACCGTGACCAGCAGCGCCTCGTCGTCGGCGTCCAGGCCCAGCTCGCGTTGCAGCGCCCGCCGGCAGGCGCGCTTGCCGGCCGGCTGCTCGGCGTCGTAGCGCTCGGCAATGGCGTCGTCGGCGGCCGGGTTCCACACCTGCGGGTCGATGCCGTTGAGGATGCCCACCACGTCGGCGCCGCGGGCGCGGATCACGCCGTCGAGGCCGCAGCCGAACTCGGGCGTGGCGATCTCGCGCGCGTAGGTCGGGCTGACGGTGGTGATGCGGTGCGCGAAATGCAAGCCCGCCTTCATGAAGCTCAGCTGGCCGTGGTACTCCAGCCCCGCGGGCGACATGTGCCGCGAGGCGAGCGCCAGCAGCGGCCAGTCGTGCATCGGAAAGAGGCCCTGGAAGGCGAGGTTGTGCACCGTGAACACGGTGCCGGCGGTGCTGGGTGCGTGGTCGTCGATGTGGGCGCAGGCGAGCGCCGCATGCCAGTCGTGCGCGTGCACGATGTCGGCGTGCCACGCCGGGTCGGCGTCGTCGCTGGCCAGGTGCGCCGCCACCCAGCCCAGCAGCGCGAAGCGCTGCAGGTTATCGGGCCATTCCTCGCCGCTGCGGTCGCTGTACGGGCTGCCGTCGCGGCGGTACAGGTACGGCGCGTCGATCACGTAGGCCGGCAGGCCGCTACCGGGCAGGCGCGCCAGCAGCAGGCGCACGCGCATCGCGCCGAAGCAGGCGCCGATGTCGAGCACGGTCTTGGCGCCCTGCACGCCTTCGATCACCGCCGGCAGGCCCGGCAGCAGCACGCGCACGTCGGCACCGTGCCGCGCCTGCGCCGGCGGCAGCGCGGCCACCACGTCGGCCAGGCCGCCGGTCTTGACGAGCGGGAAGATCTCGGCGGCCACGTGCAGAACGCGCAGCGGCGGCGCCGCGGCGAACTCCGACGGCAGCAGCTTCGCCGGCGTGCGCGGCATCGGCCGCGCAGGGGGCTTGGGCACCGGCGCCGCGCCCTTTTCGATGCCCTTGTCGATGCCCTTGTCGATGCCCTTGTCGGCGTCCTTGCCGAGGCCCTTGCCGCCGGGCTTCTCGCCGGGCCTCTCGCCGGGCCTCTCCGGCTCCCTGGCCGTGCTCATCCGCGCGCCGGCTCCGGGCTTCAATGCAGCGCGCGCAGCATGTCGCGCGTGACGAGCGTGATGCCGTGGTCGGTGCGGTGGAAACGCGCCGCATCGGCGGCGGCGTCCTCGCCGATCACCAGCCCGTCGGGGATCACGCAGTCGCGGTCGAGCACCGCCCGCGTCACCCGCGCGCCGCGGCCCACCTGCACGCCGGGCAGCAGCACGCTCCAGTTGACGGCGGCGTTGGAGTGCACGCGCACGCTGCTGAACAGCACCGAGCGGTAGACGCTGCCGCTGACGATGCAGCCGCCGGAGACCAGCGACTCGACGGCAACGCCGCGCCGGTCGTCCTGGTTGTGCACGAACTTGGCCGGCGGCAGCTGCGGCTGGTAGGTCCACACCGGCCACAGCGTGTCGTACAGGTTGAGCTGCGGGTCGGTGGCGGTGAGGTCGATGTTGGCGTCCCAGTAGGCGTCGCTCGTGCCCACGTCGCGCCAGTACGGCAGGTGCCCGGGGCGCTGGCCGACGCACGACATCTCGACCGGGTGCGCCACCGCGCCGCCGGCCCTCACCATCGCCGGAATGATGT
>JAEUPF010000017.1 GCA_016790425.1 Rubrivivax sp. | reverse complement strand
TCGTCGTCGAACAGCTCGATGCGGATGGCGAGCTCGCTGTGCTCGGAGGGGAAGACGTCGATCGTGTCGCCGCGCACGCGGAAGCTGCCGCGGCCGAACTCGATCTCGTTGCGCTTGTATTGCATGCGGATGAGCTGCGCGCTCACGTCGCGCTGGCTCATCTTGTCGCCCACCCTGAGCGTCATCACCATGCGGTGGTAGTCGCTCGGGTTGCCGATGCCGTAGATGGCGCTCACCGTGGCCACGATGACGACGTCGCGCCGCTCGAGCAGGCTCTTGGTGCACGACAGCCGCATCTGCTCGATGTGCTCGTTGATCGAGCTGTCCTTCTCGATGTAGAGGTCGCGCTGCGGGACGTAGGCCTCGGGCTGGTAGTAGTCGTAGTAGCTGACGAAGTACTCGACCGCGTTCTTCGGGAAGAACTCGCGGAACTCGCTGTACAGCTGCGCCGCCAGGGTCTTGTTGGGCGCGAAGACGATCGCCGGCCGCCCCAGGCGCGCGATGACCTGCGCCATCGTGTACGTCTTGCCCGAGCCCGTGACGCCCAGCAGCGTCTGGTATGCCAGCCCGTCGCCGATGCCTTCCACCAGCGCCGCGATGGCCGCCGGCTGGTCACCGGCGGGCGCATACGGCTGGAAGAGCTGGAACGGCGAGCCTGGGAAGGCGACGAACTCTCCCGCGCCTTGCGACGAAGCGCTCGGCACGACGGTCGCGGCCGCATCGTCCGCGGCGGGCGCGACGGCGGCAGCGAGGGGAACAGCGGGCGACGTCATCGCAGCGGCAGGCCTCGACCCATAGAATCGCGCCAAGGGTATCGCAATGTCTTCCACCTTGTTCCACGATGTCGCGCTCGCTCCGCGCGACCCGATCCTCGGCCTCAACGAGCAGTTCGCCGCCGACCCGCGGACCGACAAGGTGAACCTGGGCGTCGGCGTCTACACCGACGAGCAAGGCAAGCTGCCGGTGCTGAAGTGCGTGGCCGAGGCCGAGCGCCAGCTTCTGGGCGCCGGCAAGCCCAAGGGCTACCTGCCGATCGACGGCATCGCCGCCTACGACCGCGCGGTGCAGGGCCTGGTCTTCGGTGCCGACAGCGCCGTCGTGCGCGCCGGCCGCGTCGCCACGGTGCAGGCGCTGGGCGGCACCGGCGGCCTGAAGCTCGGTGCCGACTTCCTGGCCGCGCTTAAGCCGCAGGCGCGCGTGCTCATCAGCGACCCGAGCTGGGAGAACCACCGGGCGCTGTTCACGCGCGCCGGCTTCGAGGTGGCGAGCTACCCCTACTACGACCCGGCGACACGCGGCGTGCGCTTCGAGGCGATGCTCGCGGCGCTGCGCGCGGCGCCGCGCGGCAGCATCGTCGTGCTGCACGCCTGCTGCCACAACCCCACCGGCTGCGACCTCACGCCGGCGCAGTGGGACGATGTCGTGCGCGCCTGCAGCGAAGGCGGCCTCGTGCCGTTCCTCGACATGGCCTACCAGGGCTTCGGCGACGGCATCGCCGAGGACGGCGCGGCGGTACAGCGGTTCGTCGCTGCCGGGCGGCCGTTCCTCGTCGCCACGTCCTTCAGCAAGAGCTTCTCGCTGTACGGCGAGCGGGTCGGCGCACTCAGCATCGTGTGCGACGACGCCGACGAGGCCGCTCGCGTGCTGTCGCAGCTGAAGATCGTCATCCGCACCAACTACTCGAACCCGCCGACCTTCGGCGCGACGGTCGTCGCCACTGTGCTGACGACACCGGCCCTGCGCCAGATGTGGGAAGAAGAACTGGCCGGCATGCGCGAGCGCATCCGCCGCATGCGCAGCCAACTGGTCGCGGCGCTGCGCGCTGCCGGCGTTGCGGCCGATGGCGGGCGCCTGGACCACATCACCCGCCAGAAGGGCATGTTCAGCTATTCCGGGCTCGGCGCGGCGCAGATGCAGCGCCTGCGCTCCGAGTTCGGCATCTACGGCGTGGACTCCGGGCGCATCTGCGTGGCCGCGCTCAACGAAGGCAACCTGCCGAAGGTGGCGGCGGCGCTGGCGCGCGTGATGTGACCCGGCCCGCGGCGGGCGGCCAAGTGCCAAAGGCCGGGATTGCGGCCCGGCAAGGCGCGTTTTCGCGGCTTGCCTGCTGCGGTTCGACCGTCACCATCCAGCAGCGGGGCGATCGACGATCGGAACTGCTGCCCCAGCGGTAAATGCTGCGCCGCAGCATAATTGCCCGCGACGGGCCAGGGCGTGGACCGCCAAGCCCTGCCCGCCCCACGGCAACGACAAAGGACACCCGATGCTGTACCAGTTGTACGAGACGCAGCGCGCGATGATGGCGCCATTCGCCGAGTTCGCCAGCGCCTCGGCGAAGCTGTACAGCCATCCGCTGTCGCCCTTCGCGCACGTGCCGATGTCGCAGCGCGTGTCCGCGGGCTTCGACCTGATGCACCGCCTGGCCAAGGAGTACGAGAAGCCGGCCTTCGGCATCACCTCGGCCACGGTGGGCGGCGTCGAAGTGGCGGTGCAGGAGCAGGTGGCGCTGGTCAAGCCCTTCTGTCGCCTGCTGCGCTTCAAGCGCTTCACCGACAACCCGCAGGCGCTGGCGCAGATGAAGTCGCAGCCCACGGTGCTGGTGGTGGCGCCGCTGTCGGGGCACCACAGCACGCTGCTGCGCGACACCGTGAAGAGCCTGCTGCACGACCACAAGGTCTTCATCACCGACTGGACCGACGCGCGCATGGTGCCCGCCGACCAGGGGCCGTTCCACCTCGACGACTATGTCGCCTACGTGCAGGCGTTCATGCGCCACATCGGGCCGAAGGTGCACGTGATTTCCGTGTGCCAGCCCACGGTGCCGGTGCTGGCAGCGGTGTCGCTGATGGCGACCGCCAGCAAGAAGGCCGGCAAGGCCGACCCCCACGACTTCACGCCGCGGACGCTGACGATGATGGGCGGCCCGATCGACGCCCGCAAGAGCCCCACGGCGGTGAACAACCTGGCGCTGAACAAGAGCCACGCCTGGTTTGAGGCCAACGTGATCTTCCGCGTGCCGCCGAACTACCCCGGCGCCGGGCGCCGCGTCTACCCCGGCTTCCTGCAGCACACCGGCTTCGTGGCGATGAACCCGGACCGCCACGTTTCCAGCCACTACGACTACTTCCGCGACCTCATTCGCGGCGACGACGACAGCGCCGAGGCGCACCGGCAGTTCTACGACGAGTACAACGCCGTGCTCGACATGCCGGCCGAGTACTACCTCGACACGATCAAGACCGTGTTCCAGGACTTTGCGCTCGTCAACGGCAGCTGGCGCGTGCACGGCGAGGCGGTGCGACCGCAGGACATCACCACGAGCGCGCTCTTGACCATTGAAGGCGAGCTGGACGACATCTCGGGTGCCGGCCAGACGCAGGCGGCGCATGGGCTGTGCACCGGCATCCCGGCGGCGCGGCGCTTCCACTACAACGTCGAAGGTGCCGGCCACTACGGCATCTTCTCCGGCCGCCGCTGGCGCGAGACGGTCTACCCGCGGCTGCGCAACTTCATCGCGGAGCACGACCACGGCGCTCCAGCCCAACCGCGCAGCAAGACCCCTGGCGCGGCGCGACGGCCGGCGCGCGGCTGAGGAGCCGCCGCCACCGGCGGCCGATAATCCGGCGGTGAGCGACGTCCCTGCCGCACCGCCTGGCACCAAACCGACGAGCGGCACCTCCGGCACCTCCGGCACCTCGGGCACTCCCGACCCCACGCTGGCCGCGCGCCTCGAAGCCGCTTTGCCGCAGACGCAGTGCACGCGCTGCGGCTTCCCCGATTGCCGCGGCTACGCCGAGGCGATGGCCAGCGGCCAAGCCGAAATCAACCGCTGCCCGCCCGGTGGCGCCGAGGGGATCGTGCGCCTGGCGACGATCACCGCACGACCCGTACAGCCGCTGGACCCCGAGCGTGGCCGCGAAGGCCCGCGCGCGCTGGCAGTCATCGACGAGGCCTGGTGCATCGGCTGCACACTGTGCATCAAGGCCTGCCCGGTCGACTGCATCGTCGGTGCCTCCAAGCTCATGCACACCGTCGTCGCGCCGCTTTGCACCGGCTGCGAACTGTGCGTCCCCGTGTGCCCGGTGGATTGCATCGCGATGGTGGCCGTCAGCGGCGAGCGTACCGGCTGGGACGCCTGGAGCGCCGGGCAAGCCGCGCAGGCGCGCGAGCGCTATGCGTTCCACCAGCAGCGCACCGAGCGCGAACGGCGCGAGAACGACGAACGCCTGGCCGCGCGCGCAGCGCGCAAGCTCGCGGATCTGGAAGCCGCCGGCGCCGGCGCCGACCCCGAGGCGCTGGCGCGCAAGCGCGCCGTCGTCGAGGCGGCGAGGCGGCGCGCGCAGGTGCCCGGCCCTGCCGCCGACGACGACAACGAGAGCAAGCCATGAAGGCCGACGACATCGAACCCTTCTTCGCCACGCTGGCCGCGGCCAACCCGAACCCGCGCACCGAGCTCGAGTTCACCAACGTCTTCGAACTGCTGGCCGCGGTGCTGCTGTCGGCGCAGGCCACCGACGCCGGTGTCAACAAGGCCACCCGCTCGCTCTTCGCCCGCGCCTGGACGCCGCAGCAGGTGCTCGCGCTCGGCATCGACGGCCTGACCGAGGCGATCCGCACGATCGGCCTGTTCCGCACCAAGGCGAGGAACCTGTACGAGACCTGCCGCATCCTCGTCGAGCAGCATGGCGGCGAGGTGCCGCGCACGCGCGAGGCGCTCGAGCGCCTGCCCGGCGTGGGCCGCAAGACGGCCAACGTCGTGCTCAACGTCGCCTTCGGCGAGCCGACGATGGCGGTGGACACGCACATCTTCCGCGTCGCCAACCGCACAGGCCTCGGCCGCGGCAAGGACGCGCAGGCCGTCGAGCAGGCGTTGCTGGCGCGCGTGCCGCCGGCCTACCGCCGCGACGCACATCACTGGCTCATCCTGCACGGCCGCTACGTGTGCCTGGCGCGAACGCCGCGCTGCGCGGCGTGCAGCGTGCAACGCTTCTGTGTCGAGGGGGCTTCTAGAATCGCGACTCGTGCGGCGACGGCCGCCGATGGCGCCGAGGACTAGAGAAGAAGGCACTTCGAGAGATGGCCAAGTTCGAGGATCTCGCCGAACGGGTTGACCGCCTGGTGTTGCGGCACCAGGAGCTCAAGCGCACGAGCGCGCTCATCGCGCAGCAACTCGTCAGCGTCACCAACGAACGCGACAGCCTGCGTTCGCGCCTGGCCGCCGCGCGCGCCCGCATCGACGCGCTGCTGGCGCGCTTGCCCGGCGACGGCCCCGAAGCAACCGCGGCCGAGCGATGAAGCAGGTCGAGGTCAGCATCCTCGGGCAGGCGTACACGCTCGGCTGCCCCGAGGGCGGCGAGGACCTGCTGGCCAAGGCGGTGGCCAGCGTCGACCGCGAGATGACGACGATCCGCGACGCCGGCAAGGTGAAGGCACGCGAGCGCATTGCCGTGCTGGCAGCGCTGAACCTGGCCTACCAGATCGCCGAGCAGGGCTTGGCGAACGGTCGTGCCAGGCCGGTGCCGGACCCCGATCACCTCGACGTCGACGAACTGGTCAGGCGCGTCGACGCAGCACTGGCTGACGACGGTCAGCTGCTCTGAAGCCCCTGGCGGCGAGGCGGTTTCCGCTGCGCATGCAAGGGGCCGGCTCGGCCCTCCTGTCCGACGGCCGGCACCCACGCAACGGTGCGTTCTTCACGCACATCGGCGGGCGGACCGAGGCATAGAATGAACTCGTCCGCTGTGATGCGTGGGCTTTGATTTCCTCGAACCGATGCTCATTGAGCAAGGGCTTGGAAGATTGCCGGGCAGGTGTGATCGTCTCGCGTCAGATGAACCCGAAGTCCGGCTGACCTCGCCCACCTGAACTTCCGCTGAGGGTTCGGGAAAGCGGCTCGCGTGGCACGGCGGACACCTATTCCTTCCAGTGCGGCGCTGGCTGATTGCGGCCAGCGCCGCATTTCCAGTGGCCGCCTCATCGCGCGCCCAAGAACGACGCCGTGCCCAACTACTGGCTGATGAAGAGCGAGCCGGACGAGGAGTCGATCGACGACCTCGCGGCAGCGCCGCGCCGCACGCTGCCATGGACCGGTGTTCGCAACTACCAGGCGCGCAACTTCATGCGCGACCAGATGCGCGCCGGTGACGGCGTTCTCTTCTACCACTCGTCGTGCCCGCAGCCGGGCATCGCCGGCATCGCGCGCATCGCCGGCAGCGTGCAGCCCGACGCGACACAGTTCGATCCGGCAAGCCCGTACCACGACCCCAAGAGCACGCGCGAGGCGCCGCGCTGGCTGCAGATCGACGTGCAGCTCGTGCGCAAGACGCGCCTGATGCCGCTGGCCGAGCTGCGCGCCGCACCGGAGCTGGCGACGATGCGCGTGCTGCAGCGGGGCAACCGCCTGTCGATCACGCCGGTGACGGCGGCCGAATGGTCGGCCGTGCTGAAGCGGCTGGGCGATTGACCTTCGATCTCGGCCCGCTCGGGCCGCTGTTCGTCGCCGAACTGCTGCTGCTGGGCACGGTCGTCGGTTTCCTGGCCGGCATGCTCGGCATCGGCGGCGGCATGATGATGGTGCCGATCATCACGCTGCTGCTGCTGGAGCGCGGCGTCGAGGCCGGGCTGGCGGTGAAGATGGCGATCGCCACCTCGGGCGCTTCGATCCTGTTCACTTCGGTGTCGAGCCTGCTGGCGCACCACCGGCACGGCGCCGTGCGCTGGCCGCTGGTGGCGGCGTTCGCGCCGGGCATCGCGATAGGCGGCGTTGCTGCCGGCGCCGGCGTGCTGGCGCTCGTGCGCGGCCAATGGCTGGCCATCGCCTTCGCGGCCTTCAACGCCATCGTCGCCTGGCGAATGTGGACCGGCGGCACGCCGAAGGGCGAACGCGGGCTGCCCGGCCCTGCGGCGCTCGTGAGTGTCGGCGCCGTCATCGGCTTCATCTGCGCGCTGGTGGGCGCCGGCGGCGCGTTCCTGTCGGTGCCGTTCATGACCCGCTGCTCGGTGCCGATGCGCGAAGCGGTGGGCACCAGCGCTGCGCTCGGCTTTCCGGTCGCCTTGGCCAGCACGGTGGGCTACGTGGCCGGCGGCTGGTCGCTGCCGCAGGCGTTGCCGGGCGCGTTGGGTTACCTGTACCTGCCGGGCATCCTGATCGTCGCGTTGGCCAGCGTGTTGATGGCGCCGCTGGGTGCGCGCATGGCGCACCGCATGCCGGTGGCCAGGCTCAGGCGCGCCTTCGGCTTGCTGCTGGGCGTGCTGGCGGCCTACATGGCCTGGCAGGCCATGAAGGGCTGAGCGCGCAGGGCTGCGGCGGCGCGCGCGCCGGCTTGCCGCGAAGTTCAGGCAGGCTCGAAGCGGATCGCCGCCAGCGCCACGTGGTTGCCGCCGCGCCGCTTGGCTTCGAGCAGTGCCGCCGCGCAGGCGTCGAGCAGTTCCGGCTGCGAGTGGGCCGTGTGCGGGAAGCTCGCCACGCCCATCGCCACGGTGAAGCGCAGCTCCTGCCCTTCGTGCACGACGATCTCGGTGGCGCATTGGCGGCGCAGGCCTTCCATGCGCGAATGAGCCGTGGCCAGGCCCACGCCGGACAGCAGCACCGCGAAGCGGCGTTCGTCGAGCCGGCAGGCGGCGTCCATCGCGCGCGTGCCGCTGCGCAGCAAGCGGCCGAGCGCCGCCTGCACCGCCCGCTGCCCCTGCGCCGCAGTTCGCCCGGCGGCGTCCGGCGCCTCGCCCGTGCCGGCGGTGCCGGCTTCATCGATCTCCACCAGAACGATCGAGAACTCGCGATGCTCGCGGCTGGAGAGGTCCACCTCGCGGCGCAGTTGGTCTTCGAAGTGTGCCTTGGCGTAGAGGCCGGAAGCCGGGTCGCGCATCGACTGGCCGGCCAGTTCACGCTGCAGCGCATCGTTGGCCGTTTGCAGCTGCTCAATCTGCGCCAGCACGGCGCGCGCCTGCGTCTCCTGCTGCTTGCGCGCCGCCACGTCCGACCACACGCCCAGCAGCAGGCGCGACCCGTCACTGCCGCCCGCGCAGCCGGCCGGCTCGCCGGCGAAGGCAAGGCGCCACAGGGTCAGCTCGCGGGCGCGGCCGCCCAGGCTCAGGCGATGCTCGGCAGCCATCACGCCTTCCTGCGCCAAGGCGGCCTGGTCGGCCGTGCGCAGTGCCGCCTGGGTGCCGGCGTCGAACAGATCGGCGTCGGTGCGGCCGACCACCTCGGCCAGCGGGCGCCCGATCCACGACAGCAGCACCTCGTTGGCGTAGAGGTAGCGGCCGCCACCGGCTTCCTTGACCGCCAAGCCCTGGCCCTGCGCGGCCAGCAGCGCTCCGCAGGCCGCCCACGCCAAGGCGCCGCCAGCGCCCGGCAGGTCGGCGACGGCAGCGGGCGCGGAGTCGGGTCGGTCGTTCATCGGCATGGCCAGCGGCCACCGCAAGGGCAATCCAGGCGAGCCCCCCGGGGGCTGGGCGGCGGCGGGTCAGTGTGCATCTTGGTGCGCCGACTTCGGCGTCGCAAGGGTCATCGACCGCGCTGCCCCTATCTTGAGCACGAGCGCCGAAGGCCGTTGCTTTCGCGCCGCGCCGGCACCCTGCCCCGGGCACGCCCGGTGCTGGGCGCCAAGGGCGAGGCCATGCTTACCCCTATAATGCGCGGCTTCGCTCGCCCTGGACGGCCGAGCGGGCCGCCTGTGCGGCGGATCGTCCCCTCCCATCTTCAGGCCCTGCATGACCACCATCCGCGTCAAAGAGAACGAGCCCTTCGACGTCGCACTGCGCCGCTTCAAGCGCACCATTGAAAAGATCGGCCTGCTCACCGAACTGCGCGCGCGCGAGTTCTATGAGAAGCCCACCGCCGAGCGCAAGCGCAAGAAGGCGGCCGCCGTGAAGCGGCACTTCAAGCGGGTGCGCAGCATGCAACTGCCCAAGAAGTTGTACTGACTCCCGTTCGTTTCCGGCCGTCCCGCTTCAGCCCGCGCGGCCTGGCCGCAGCGGGCTTTGTCGTTTTTGGACCGGTCGCGAGGAGACGCCGATGACCACCCTGAAGGACCGCATCACCGAGGACATGAAGGCGGCGATGCGCGCCAAGGACGCAGCGCGGCTTTCGTGCATCCGCATGCTGCTGGCGGCGATGAAGCAGCGCGAAGTCGACGAGCGCATCACGCTGGACGATGCGGCCGTCGTCGGAATCGTCGACAAGCTGATCAAGCAGCGGCGCGATTCGATCGCCGCCTTCGAACAGGCGGGCCGCACCGATCTCGTCGACAAGGAAACGGCCGAGGTGGCGGTGCTCCAGGCCTACCTGCCGGCCCGCCTCAGCGCCGACGAGCTTGCCGCCACGGTCGCCGCCCTCGTGGCGGAGTTGGGCGCCGTGGGTCCCGGCGACATGGGCAAGGTGATGGGCGCGGCCAAGGCGCGCCTGGCCGGCAAGGCCGACATGAGCCAACTCAGCGCCACGGTCAAGCAGGCGCTTGGCCAGGCGAAGTGAACCGCGCAGCAATGAGCGTCGCAGCCGGCGCCGGGCAGCCACGGAACGCAACGATGACGATGAACCACTCCTCCCCGTTGCCGCTGCGCGCCATCGCGCCGGACGTGTGCGTTGCGCCGCAGCTGGCGCCCGAGGCGATGGCCGAAGCAGCACGCCAGGGTTTTCGCAGCGTGGTGAACAACCGGCCAGACTTCGAACATGGCCCGAACCAGCCGACCAACGCCTCGATCGAAGCCGCCGCGAGGGCGGCTGGGCTCGAGTACCGTTTCCTGCCGGTGGAAAGCGCCCATCAGACGCCTGAACAGATTGCTGCGTTCGCCGCTCTGATGCGCGCACTGCCGCGGCCGATCCTCGTGTTCTGCCGTTCCGGCGCACGATCGGCGCGCCTGTATATGGCCGCGCAGGCGCTATAGCGCAGCCTGAGCAAGCGCCGGGAACGGCGGTTGCCAGCGGACACGCACCCGCACACGCACGGAGGCGAGACATGGCAACCGAATCGCGAAGCATCCCGCACAAGCCGAGCGGGGGCCTCGAAGGCGTCCCCGACGAGTCGCGTACGTACCAGGAGTCGCTGGACGACGCCCTGGCCCAGACCTTCCCGGCCAGCGACCCCATCTCTCCCAGCAGCGCCATGCATGCCGAGCGCGCCACCCGCACGCACCGCGATGCACATGACTGGAAGCTCAAGCCAGGCTCGAGCGTGCCGCTGCCGGGCCAGCGCAGCACGGGCACCGGCAACGGCCTGTGGATCGGTGCGCTGGTGGGCGGCGCTGTGGGCATGCGGTTGGGCGTTCCCGGCCTCCTGATCGGCGCGCTCGCCGGCGCAGGGCTGGCGCGCCTGTTCGCTCCCGCCTCCACCGCCGCGCGCGACGCCGCCACGACGCCCGGCACGAGCAGCTGAAGCGCCGCGCCCTGCCATGCGCCGTGCGGCGCGCCGCACGGCCGCATGGTCGGCATAGCCGCATGGCCGGCATAGCCGCATGGCCGCATGGCCGCATGGCCGCAAGAAAAAAGCTCCAAGTGGCGGACCACTTGGAGCTTCGATTCTTTGGCGGAGTGGACGGCCGCTCGAAGCACCGTCCGCCAGAGTCCTGGAAAGTCCATGAACGTCCTCGGAAACCGCATGGACACTCGCTTTCCGCCAGACAAGTAGTCCAGCCGCGTCCGACCATGTGCGGCACAATCTAACCATCAGATATGGATAGAAATGTGGCTCACGGAGCGAGCGAGGACACGTATGAGAAGCATCGAGCCTAAGCGCGTCACGTCCAAGTCTAGGCGGGCCTACAGCACCACGCGCGACCGCCTCAAGGCCCTCCAGGTTCAACGCCTACAGGAACCCGGCATCTACCACGACGGGGGCGGTCTCTACCTCCAGATCAGCTCAACAGGCAGCAAGTCGTGGTTCTACCGCTACCGCCTTCACGGTCGGGTTCGGGACATGGGCCTTGGATCGTTCAAGGACTTCTCGCTTGCCGAGGCCCGTGAACGTGCACGGCTACAGCGCCAATTGGTCGCGGACAGGGTCGATCCGATCGCCGTTCGGGACGCACGAGATCAGGCAGCCAAGGTCGCCGCCGCCAAGGAAGTTACCTTCGAGCAGTGCGCTAGGGAGTACCACCTGCAGGAGTCCGTCCACTGGAAGAACCCGAAGCACAGAGCGCAGTGGATCAACACCTTGCGGGACTACGCCTTCGTCAGGATCGGGAAGAGGCGAGTGTCGACCATCGGGAAGCAGGAGGTCTTGGACATCCTGACACCGATCTGGAAGACAAAGCCCGAGACCGCGAGCCGCGTTCGACAGCGGCTCCGAGCCGTACTGGAGTGGGCGGCCGCCAAGGACCTGTATCCGGACTACCCACACGGCATGTGGGAACAGATTGCCAAGGCCCTAGGCAAGGGACGCGCGGGAACCGAGAAGACTCACCACGCCGCATGCCCATACCAGGAAGTGGGCGAGCTGGTCGTCGCAGCTCGTGACTCCAACAGCAACGACATCGTCAAGCTGGCCTTCGAGTTCACGATCCTGACCGCCGCCCGCTCTGGGGAAACGCGGGGTGCAGTGTGGTCGGAAATCCGATGG
>JAEUPF010000176.1 GCA_016790425.1 Rubrivivax sp. | reverse complement strand
CCCAGCTGCTGGCTGTTGCGCAGCCCCGCGCAGTGGCCGAGCATCAGCCACACGTGCGGGCGCAGCACCGCGATGTGGTCGGTGATGGTCTTGGCGTTGGCCGGGCCGACGCCGATGTTGACCATGGTGATGCCGCTCGCGTCGGGCCGCGTGAGGTGGTAGGCCGGCATCTGCGGCAGGCGCGGCGGCGTCGCGCCCAGCTCGTCGCCCGGCTGCTGCGGCAGGCCCGCGCGGCGGGTGACCACGTTGCCCGGCTCGACGAAGGCCTGGTAGCTGCTGGACGGCAACGCCATCAGCGCGTGGCCCATCTTGATGAACTCGTCGATGTAGAACTGATAGTTCGTGAACAGCACGAAGTTCTGGAAGTGCTCGGGCGCGGTGCCGGTGTAGTGGCGCAGCCGGTGCAGCGAGTAGTCCACGCGCTGCGCGGTGAACAGGGCCAGCGGCAGCGGCTCGCCGGGCAGCGGCTCGTGCGTGCCGTTGGCGATGCCGTCGTCCATCGAGGCGAGGTCCGGCAGGTCGAACAGGTCGCGCATGCGCAGCCGCCGCTCGGTGCTGAGCGAGCCTTCGAGGTGGTCGTTCTGGTCGAGCGAGAAGTGCACCGGGATCGGCTGCGCGCTGGTGCCCACCTCGAGGGTCACGCCGTGGTTGCGCAGCAGCAGCCGGAACTGCTCGGCGTAGTAGTTGCCGAACAGGTCCGGCCGCGTCAGCGTGGTCTCGTAGGTGCCCGGCCCGGCGACGAAGCCGTACGACAGCCGCGAGTCGGCGCGGGCCACGGTGTCGGTGCGCACGCGCACGAACGGGTAGCAGGCTCGCACGTGGCCGAGGTCCTCGCCGGCGACGAAGCGGCGCAGCGCGTCGCGCAGGTGCTCGACGCTGCTGCCGTAGATGGCACGCACCTGCGCCAGCGCGGCAGCGGCGTCGTCGAAGCGGGCGGGGGCGATGTACAGCGGCAGCGAGGGCATGCGGTCAGGCCCCGGCGCTCGAACTCGCGCGGTCGAGCGCGGCGATCTCGGCGGCCGTCAGCGCCAGGCGCGCCGCGCCGGCCAGTTCCTGCCACTGCGCCACGCTGGTGGCGCTGGCGATCGGCGCCGTGATGCCTGGGCGCGCGATCTGCCAGGCGAGCGCCACCCGTGCCGGCGTCGCGCGCTCCTTGTCGTGCGCCGCGGCGATGTCGTCCAGCGCCTTCAGCACCGCATGGCCGCGCGCGTTGAACCAGCGCTTCATGCCGCCGCCGCGCACGCTCTTTCCCAGGTCGGCCTCGCTGCGGTACTTGCCGGTGAGGAAGCCGCTGGCCAGCGCGTAGAAGTTGATGACGCCCAGCCCCTCGCGGCGCACGAGCGGTTCGAGCTCGGCCTCGTAGCCGGCGCGCTGCATCAGGTTGTATTCCGGCTGCAGGCTCTCGTAGCGCGGCAGCTTCAGGCGCGCGCTGGTGGCGAGCGCCTCGGCCAGGCGAGCCGCGCCGTGGTTGCTGGCGCCGATGGCGCGCACCTTGCCTTCGGCGATCAGTTCGGCGAAGGCGGCCAGCGTCTCCTCCAGCGGTGTGCCGGTGTCGTCGTCGTGCGATTGGTACAGGTCGATGCGGTCGGTCTGCAGCCGCTGCAGCGATTCGTGCACGGCCTGCCGGATCCAGCGCCGCGACAGCCCCATGCGGCCGGAGCCCTCGGCGCCCATCGGCTTGCCCACCTTGGTGGCGATGAGCACCTTGTCGCGCCTGCTGCTCGAAGCGCCGGCCGCGAGCCAGCGGCCGATGATCGCTTCGCTCTCGCCGCCGGTGTGCCCGCTGACCCAGCGCGAGTAGATGTCGGCGGTGTCGATGAGGTTGAAGCCGCCGTCGACGAAGGCGTCGAGCACGGCGAACGAGGTCCTCTCGTCGGCCGTCCAGCCGAAGACGTTGCCGCCCAGCGCCAGCGGTGCGACCAGCAGGCCGCTGCGGCCGAGCGGGCGCAGCGGCAGCGTGCCTTCGGCAGCGGCCGGGCCGCAGGGGCTGGTGTTCATCGCGCGGCTCCTTCTTCGATTCTTCCTGCCGGCCAGTGTAGGCATCCGTGGCCGTGAACGGGCCTACAGGATGAAGCGCGACAGGTCTTCGTCGGCGGCGAGGCTGGCGAGGTGGCGGTCGACGTCGGCGCGGTCGATGCGCACCGTCTGGCCGCCGCGCTGGGGGGCATCGAAGCTCACGTCGTCGAGCAGGCGCTCCATCACGGTGGCCAGCCGCCGCGCGCCGATGTTCTCGGTGCGCTCGTTGACCTCGAAGGCGATCTCGGCGATGCGGCGCACCGCCTCGGGCGTCAGCTCCAGCGACACGCCTTCGGTGGCCAGCAGCGCCTTGTACTGCGTGACGAGGCTCGCCTGCGTGCTGGTGAGGATGGCCTCGAAGTCGGCCACCGACAGCGACGACAGCTCGACGCGGATGGGGAACCGCCCTTGCAGTTCGGGGATCAGGTCGCTCGGCCGCGCGAGGTGGAAGGCGCCGCTGGCGATGAACAGCACATGGTCGGTCTTGACGACGCCGTACTTGGTGCTGACGGTGGTGCCTTCGACCAGCGGCAGCAGGTCGCGCTGCACGCCCTGGCGGCTGACCTCGGCGCCGTGGGCGCCGTCGGCGCGCGAGGTGACCTTGTCGATCTCGTCGATGAAGACGATGCCGTTGCCCTCGGCGTTGGCCAGCGCCGCGCTGCGGATCTCCTCCTCGTTGACCAGGCGCGCCGCTTCCTCCTCGGTCAGGCGCTCGAGCGCCTCGCGCACCTTCATCGTCTGCGTGCGCAGGCGCTTGCCGCGGGCCTGTTCGAACAGGCCCTTCAACTGCTCGGCCATCTCTTCCATGCCGGGCAGGCCTTGCGGGCCGAGGACTTCGAGCGTCGGCCGCGTCTCGGCCAGCTCGATCTCGATCGGCTTGTCGTCCAGCGTGCCTTCGCGCAGGCGCTTGCGCATGCCCTGGCGCGCAGCGCTGTCGGCCGCCGGCGCCTCGGCGCCGAAACCGATGCCCGCGCCGCTGTGGCGCGGCGGCGGCACCAGCACGTCGAGCAGCCGCTCCTCGGCGGCGTCCTCGGCGCGCGTGCGCATCGCGCGCATCTGGCGCTCGCGCTCCTGCTTCACCGCCACGTCGACGAGGTCGCGCACGATGGTGTCCACGTCCTTGCCGACGTAGCCCACTTCGGTGAACTTGGTCGCCTCGACCTTGACGAAGGGCGCATCGGCCAGCCGCGCCAGGCGGCGCGCGATCTCGGTCTTGCCGACGCCGGTGGGGCCGATCATCAGGATGTTCTTCGGCGTGATCTCGGCCCTGAGCTTGTCGTCCACCTGCTGGCGGCGCCAGCGGTTGCGCAGCGCGATGGCCACGGCGCGCTTGGCCGCCTGCTGGCCGACGATGTGGCGGTCGAGCTCGGAGACGATCTCGCGCGGCGTCATCGCGCTCTTCGCGGGTTGGGCGGTCGCGGTCGTGCTCACCCGAGGACCTCGATCGTGTGCTGCTGGTTGGTGTAGATGCACAGGTCGCCGGCGATCGTCAGCGCCTGCTTGACGATCTCGGCCGCGGGCAGCTGCGTGTGCTCCAGCAACGCGCGAGCCGCCGCCTGCGCATAGGGGCCGCCGGAGCCGATGGCGACGACGCCGTGCTCGGGCTCCAGCGCGTCGCCGTTGCCGCTGATGATCAGCGAGTGCTCCTTGTCGGCCACCGCGAGCATCGCCTCCAGGCGGCGCAGCACGCGGTCGGTGCGCCAGTCCTTGGTCAGCTCGATCGCCGCCCTCTGCAGGTGGCCCTGGTGCTTGTCGAGCTTGGCCTCGAAGCGCTCGAAGAGCGTGAAGGCGTCGGCGGTGGCGCCGGCGAAGCCTGCGAGCACCTGGTCGCGGTAGAGCTTGCGCACCTTGCGGGCGCTCGCCTTGACGACGATGTTGCCGAGCGTGACCTGGCCGTCGCCGCCCAGCGCAACCTGGCCGCCGCGGCGAACGCTCAGGATGGTGGTGCCGTGGAAGGTGTCCATGGGGACACCACTGTAGCGGTGTGCCTGGCCATTGCCGCGCGCGGGGCCACCCGGGGCGGCCGCTGCGGCGCAGCGGCGGCCGGCTAGACCTTGCGCACGCCGACCTTGGCGTGCTCGTTGATGCCCATGGCGCCGAAGAACAGGGCCACCAGCCGGTGCGCTTCGGCGAACTGCACCGTGCGGCCCTCGGTGCGCCGTGCCAGCACCCAGTTGAGCAGGTCGCCGGCGGCGATGAAATCGACGCGGATCAGGCGCGCGCAGGAGACGTTGACGAGCGTCGCGTTGGCGAGCTCGCCCTCGAGCTTCTTCAGCGTGCTGCTGATGTCGCCCACGAGCTGGCCGGAGAGCTCGACGTTGGCCACCTCGACGCCGCTGGCGGCGTCGTCCGAGAGGCTCGACTCCATGAAGCTCGTCGAGACGTCGCTCACCACCGACATCGGCGGCGTGCGCGTCGAGACGCTCTGGCCGCTGATGTACACCTTGCAGCGCGCCGCCTCCCACGAGGGCGGCGAGACTTCGTAGGTGACGCAGTAGTCGATGGCCGCCTCGTCGAACTGGTCGGCGCGGTTGGCCAGGCGCAGCGCGTCCAGGCGGGTCAGCCAGAACGCCGGGTCGGCGTCGCGCACGCCGGTGGGGGCGGCTTCGGCCAGCACCATGAACAGGCGGTCGCCGCCGATCCAGCGCATCTCGATCGCCTGGCCGGCCCACAGGCGGAACAGCGTCGACAACTGCATCGCCGCTTCGGCTTCGATGCCGCGCAACTGGCCCCAGTCGAAGATCCACGGCAGCGGCATCTGCAGCGTCTGCGAGCGCAGGCGCGCCACGGCGTCGATATCGAGCAGCGGCGGGCTCACCCAGCCCACGTCGCCGCCGGCGGCGCGGCTGGCCGCGGCCGAGGGCGTGAGCAGCGGCTCGTCGGCCAGCGCCTCGGCCACCAGCTTGGGCAGCGAGTACCACTGCGGCGCCGACCAGCCGAACTGCTGCGCGTAGTCCAGTGCCAGGCTCTCGAAGCGTTGCTGCTGGCCGGTGGCGCGGTACAGGTCGAACAGCACCAGCCAGGTCTCGGCATGCTGGTGGCGCACGCCGCTGGCGCTGGTGAGGCGGTGCAGCGCGTCTTCGCACTGCTGGAAATCGGCGTTGGCGAACGAGATCACCGGCTCGTCGAGTTCGGGGTCGTGCATGACCTCGTTCACTTCGACGGCGAAGGGGCTGTTCATGTCGCCGGTGGCGGCGTCGGTGGTCGGCGCGAAGTGCACCGGTGCCAGCGCCGGAGCCGGGGCGGCGATGGGATTCGACAGCGGCGGCAGGCCGCGCGCCGCGCTCGCGCCGGACTCACGGCCGCCGTTGCCGGCGCGCGGCGAGGGCTCGGGCGCGCGCTCGACCTGGCCGAAGCGGTCGACGGCGCCGCCGAATTCCTCCTCGCGGTCGCGATCGCGGTCCCGATCGCGATCGCGGTCGTGATCGCGATCAGGCGAGGGCATCACGTCGCGCAGCATCGGCAGGTCGGCCGGTGCCACCGGCGGCTGCGGCGGCGGCGTCGCGGGCCGGCGCGACGAGGGGGCGAAGTTCTCGCCCACCATCTGCTGCTCGATCTCGTCGATCTTGGCCTTCACGGCCACGTCGGCGCGCGCCGGACTGTCGGCCAGCCGCGCCTCGGAGTCGTCGATGCGCGAGGCGCCTTCGAGCGCGGCGGCCTGCTCGGGCGACAGGCCCTCGCGACGGATGCGGCGCAGCATGT
This sequence comes from Rubrivivax sp., assembly GCA_016790425.1. Lineage (GTDB taxonomy): Bacteria > Pseudomonadota > Gammaproteobacteria > Burkholderiales > Burkholderiaceae_C > Rubrivivax. The sequence continues at coordinate 2,606 of JAEUPF010000176.1, read as the reverse complement.
CGAACTCGCGCTTGCGCACGAAGTCGTTGCGCCGCTTGCGCTCGATCATCGCCTTCAGCTCGGACTTCTCGAGCTCGAGCTCGCGCGAGTCCTCCTGCCGCGAATTGAGCTCGTTCCAGTCGGTGGCCGGGTTCGCGACGAACCGCACCACCTTGCGGAAGAAGCTTTCGTTCTCGGCCATGGTGGGCGACTTTACTCCGCGCGCCCGCGACCGCCGGGGCTGCGCAAGGACCGGTGCGCGAGGCGCCGCGTCACAAATGCGCACCGGCCAGATCGCGGGGCAAGCTTCAGTCGCCGAACATCTTCTGCTTCAGCTCGCGCCGCTGCTGCGCTTCCAGCGACAGCGTGGCAGTGGGGCGGGCCAGCAGGCGGGCCAGGCCGATCGGCTCGCCGGTCTCATCGCAGTAGCCGTAGTCGCCGCTTTCCAGCCGTGCCAGCGACTGCGAGATCTTCTTCAGCAGCTTGCGCTCGCGGTCGCGGGTGCGCAGCTCCAGCGCATGTTCTTCCTCGATGGTGGCGCGGTCCACCGGGTCGGGGACGATGGAGGTGTCCTCGCGCAGGTGCTCGGTGGTCTCGCCGGCGTTGGACAGGAGGTCGTCCTTCTGCTGCGTCAGGCGCACGCGGAAGAACTCGAGCTGTTTGTCGTTCATGTACTCGCTGTCGGGCATGGCGAGCAGTTCGTCGTCGGTGAGCTCGCGGCCGGCCTTGTTCTTCCAGGCGTTGGCAAGCTTCGGGTCGACCTTCTTCGGGACGCGGGCGCTGGCTTCGATCACTTCGGGAATGGTGTGTCGCGCCGGAGCGAAACGGTCGGTGAACCGATTCGACGCCGGGAACGCGGGGGTGGACGGGGAACCGGGCAATGCCGGTGCCACGGCGGCAGCGCCCGGCCGCGACGGCGGGGCCGCCGGAGCGGGGGCCGGCGCCGCCGTGCGGGCGGCGGGCGCCGGCGCGGGGGCGGGTGCCGGCACGCGAATCTCGCCCTTGGCCGCGGGCACGGCGGGACTGGTCTTCAGGGCTTGTGCCGGCGCGGACGCTGGCGCCGCCTTGGCTGCGGGCTTGGCGGCCGCCGGGGCTGGCAGGTGCTTGGGCTCGATCTTGGCCGGTGCCTTCGGTGCAGCCTTGGCGGCTGGCTTGGCGGGGGCAGCCGGCTTGGCGGCAGGCTTGGCCGCAGGTTTGGCGGCGGGCTTCGCGGCGGGCTTGGCGGCGACCTTGGCGGCCGGTTTCGCAACGGGCTTCCCAGCCGGCTTGACCGCGGGCTTGGCGGCAGGTTTGGGGGTGGATTTGGTGGCGGGCTTCGACGCGGGCTTGGCCGTCGGCTTCTTGCTGGCCGCAGCCTTGCCCGCGGATTTCGCCGGGGCCTTCGCAGGCGCCTTGGCCGGGGGCTTGCTCACGGGCTTCTCCTCGCCTCAAACACGGAACGTTTCTCGTTCAGGACGGCGCCAACGGTTGCGCGGCCGGCCTGCTTCCCTGGACTTGCGGCTGCCTCGGCCAAGGGGCCCATCGAAGGGCCGGGGTGCCGCAAAGCGCGCGGATTGTAGTCACGGGGTCCATCGTGCCGCGGGCCGTTGCGAGCAAGGGATGTGCGCGGGATGTCCGGCCGTTCACGAACCGGGGCGCGGTCTCGTGGCGGGTGGTCCGCCGGCCATTTCGTTGCCATCCCGTCTGCCATCCGGTCAGCCAACCCGTCGGCCATCCCGCCGCCCCTCCTGCACACCGGGTGCGACGCTGTTCCCGGCGTTCACACCAGACATTGCTCCAGGCCTTGCATCAGCACGTCCTTGGGCAGGTCGATGCCGATGAACACCATCTTGCTCATCTTCTCCTCGCCCGGGGCCCACTTGGGCCCGAGGTCGCTGCCCATCAGCTGGTGCACGCCCTGGAAGACAACCTTGCGCTCGCTGCCCTTCATGTGCAGCACGCCCTTGTAACGCAGCATCTTCGGGCCGTAGACCTGCACGATGGCGCCCAGGAAGTCCTCGAGCTTGGCCGGGTTGAAGGCGCGCTTGCTGCGAAAGACGAAGCTCTTCACGTCGTCGTCGTGAGCATGGTGGTGCGGATGGTCGCAGTGTTCCCCATGTTCATGATCGTGGCCGTGACCATGGTCATGGTGATGGTCATGGTGCTCGTGGCCGTGCCCGTCGCCGCTGAGGAATTCGGGGTCGATGTCCAGCTTGGCGTTGAGGTTGAAGCCCTTCAGGTCGAACACCTCGGCGATGGGCACCTCGCCGAAGTGCACCGTGCGCTGCGGCGCGCGCGGGTTCATGTGCTTCAGGCGGTGGATGAGCGCATCGACCTCGTCCTTGGCGACGAGGTCGCTCTTGCTGATGAAGATCTGGTCGGCGAAGCCCACCTGGCGGCGCGCCTCCTGGCGTGTGTCGAGCTGGCCCTCGGCATGCTTGGCGTCCACCAGCGTGAGCACGCTGTCGAGCAGGTAGCTCTCGGCGATCTCGTCGTCCATGAAGAACGTCTGCGCCACCGGGCCGGGGTCGGCGAGGCCGGTGGTCTCGATGACGACGCGGTCGAACTGCAGTTCGCCCTTGCGCCGCTTCTCGGCCAGGTCGGACAGGGTCGTGCGCAGGTCCTCGCGGATCGTGCAGCAGACGCAG
>JAEUPF010000168.1 GCA_016790425.1 Rubrivivax sp. | reverse complement strand
CAAGCGGCGCAACACCCGCCTGCGCCCTTGGCGGCCCCGGCCCGCAGGGTGAGCACCTGCAAGGGGCGCACTCGTCGTTGCGAAGCCTTGATGGGGGACCCACCACATCGGCGGCTTCGCGCCTAGATTGCGCCCCTTGCAGGTGCTCACGGGGGGTGCCATTTGCCTGACGCAGTGGACTAGGGGGTTCGCGCATCCTCCCTCCTGAGCAGCGGATCCCCCCTCCGCGCGTGGCGCCGCCGCCGCAGCAGGCGCCCAATCCGCTTCCCCTGCGAAGGCGCAGGCGTGAACTGCAAGGAGGCAGGCCATGCAAAGGGACTCGGATCGGCTGCAGCAGCGGCTGCATGGGAGGCGTTGGCGGCAAGGCGCGGCCGGGTGCTTCGCGGCATTCGTCGTGGCCGCCTGCGGTGGTGGCGGCGCGCCCGCCGAACCGCAGGCCGCGGCGCAGCCCGCAGGCGGTGCGCCGGCGGCGACAGTGGATGCCGTGGCGCAGGCGGGGGCCGGCGCCACCCGCGCCGACAAGGCCCGCAGCGGCGAACCGGCCGACCCCGCCGTCGTCGCAGCGCTCGACGAACTGGTCGGGCTGCTGAGGAGCACGCCCGAGGGCACGCTCGGCCGCCGCGAACGCGAGCACCTGCTCGCCGACCTCGACCACGCGCGCCGCCATTACATGGGCGGCTGGATCTGCAGCGCGCACATGCACCTCGGCCGCTTCGTCGACGAAGCGCGCGGCTACCGCCACGGCCAGGGCAAGGGCCACCGCGGTGCGCTCGCCGAGGACCTGGGCAACCGCGGCTACCGCCTGCGCGAAAGCCTCTTCGACCACTTCTTCCACCACCCGCTGCGCCCGCGCCCGCACTGCTTCGACAGCGACGCCCGCCGCGAGCCGCGGGTGGCGATCGAGGCTTCGGACAACACGCGCCTGCGCGCCACGGTGTCGTTCGGCCGGCCGCAGCTCACCACCGTGGCCGCCGGCGGCGAGACGTGGACGCAGCTCTCGGTGCCCGGCCTCGAAGGCCGGATCGGCCCGCGCGGCCAGCCGGCGCTGCCTTCGTGGCAGACGCTGATCGCGGTGCCGCGCGGCGCGACGCCGGAGATCGTGCTGCCGCGCGGCGGCCTACGCGTGCGCGAGCGCATGGAGGTCAACCTCTACCCGTTCCAGCCGCAGCCGGTGGACCAGGCGCGCGAAGACGACACGCTGCCGCCGCCCCCGCCCGAGACCTTCATGGACCGGCCGTTCACGAAGGACGAGAAGGCCTACGCCGTCGATGCGTTCGGCCCCGGCGACCCGTGCGCGGCCAGGCTCGTGGGCTCGATGCGCGACCTGCACATCGTCCAGGTGCAGTGCATGGCCGGGCAGTACAACCCGGTGACCAACGAGCTGCGCCTGTTCGACTCGGTGCAGTTCGACGTGCGCTTCCGCGGCGGCGAAGGTGTCTTCGCCACCAGCCAGAGCCTCTCCGCGTTCGAGAAGACGTCGCAGGTGGGCATGAGGTCGGTGCTCAACCGCGACGCGGTGAGCCGCTACGTCAAGTTCATCGACCCGCAGCTCTTCCGCTGCCTGGGCGAGGAGCTGCTGATCCTCACCCACCCGAACTTCCGCACCGCCTCGGACACGCTGGCGACTTGGAAGCGCACGAAGGGCATCTCGACGACCGTGATCGACGTCGGCGCCAACACGGCCTACGACACCGCCGGCAAGATCACCCAGCTCATCCGCGAGCGCTACGACACCTGCCTGACGCGGGTGTCCTACGTGCTCCTGATGGGCGATTCGGAGTTCGTGCCGCCTTCGCGCACCGACTACCCGAACTCGAGCGAGCCCGACAGCACGACCGGTTCGGACTGGAACTACGCCACCTACCCGCACCTGGCGCTGCTGTACCTCGACGCGCTGTTCCCGTACTTCGCCGTCGGCCGCATCCCCGCGGACACGCTGACCGAAGCGAACACCGTGGTCAACAAGGTGGTGCAGTACGAATCGAACCCGCCGTTCATCAACTTCTTCGGCGGCGGGCCGTTCTACACGACGGCCAGCACGGCTTCGTACTTCCAGTGCTGCCGGCGCGACGTGAGCCAGGCCGGGCGCGACATGCGCTCGTTCGTCGAGACCTCGGAGACGGTGCGCAACACGCTGCGCGGCGCCGGCTACACGGTGCAGCGCATCTACACCACCAACACCAGCTTCGCCACCGGGCCGGTCTCGGACACGACGCCGCGGCGCTTCTTCGACGGCGACGCGCTGCCGGCGGACCTGGCCCCGGCCAGCGGCTTCGCCTGGAACGGCACCGGCACCGACATCGTCAACGCCTTCAACGCCGGGCGCTTCCTCATCACGCACCGCGACCACGGCGGCCCCACGCAGTGGGTGGACCCGGCGTTCTCCACCGCCAACCTCGGCAGCCTCACCAACGGCGCCCTGCTGCCGGTGGTCTACAGCGTCAACTGCAAGAGCGCCTACTGGGACAGCGAGACCGACGGCGGCGGCTCCAGCGAGTCGTTGATGGAGCGGCTCCTGACGATGAGCGGCGGCGGCATGGTCGGCGGCATCGGCGACGTGCGCAACAGCCCCACCTGGCCCAACAGCGCCCTCCTGCGCGGCTTCATCGACGCCACCTGGCCCAACCTCGCCGCGGGCTTCGGCGACGGCACCTCGAAGCGGCGGCTGGGCGACATCCTCAACCACGGCAAGCTGTACCTGGGCACGCAGATCGGCGTGGCGCAGCCGGCGGGGGACATCTCCGTCACCGACTACACCGACGAGATCATCCTGTACCACGTGATCGGCGACCCGACGCTCGAGATGTGGACGAGCAACCCGCACCGCCTGCGCCTGAGCGACGACTTCGTGCTCACGGTGCTGGCCGGCGCGCTGCGCGTGGACTACCCGCACGAAGGCGCCGAGATCACGGCCCTCGCGCTGCAGGACGACGGCTCGGCCGTCCCGGTGGGCCGCGGCGTCGTGCGCCGCGGCGTGGCGACGCTGGCGTTCGTGTCGCCGCTGCTGCAGCAGGTGGATCCGGCCAGGCTGATCCTCTCGGCCAGCCGCGACAACGCGGTCAGCGTGCCCTTGCGCACCAACCGCACGCCGGTGATCACGGTGCGGTAGCGAACGAGCGCGCGCCGGCTGCGGGGCCGGCGCGCACCGTTCCACCGATGCACCCGGGCGACCGCGAATGCGGCCTGCGCCCGCAGTCGCCACCGCCACCCTGCAGCACCGCTCTTTGGACGCGATTGCGTGAACGCCTCGGTGGTGAGTGGGCGTGCGGCTTGCGCGAACGGGCGCAGGCCCCACTCGCGGTCGCCCGGCTGCATCGGCGGGGCGACGGTGATGACGGCACGGCCTCGGAGCACAACCGGCGTGTCCCCGCGAGCGTGGGCCGGAGAACGTTCGCGCGAGCCGCGCGCCCCGCTGAGCGAAGCGGCCCGCGCATCGGTCAACAGCGCACCCCGCCCCCGTCCGGCGCCGGCCGATGAACCGCCTGCCTTCGACCGCCCGCGCCGCATCGGCCCCCGGCGCGCTGGCGCAAAATCGCACCCATGCAAGCCCTGCGCGGCGCCCTCGCCGGCCTCGTCCTCGGACTCAACACGCTCGTGATGTCGCTGAGCCTCATCGTGCCGGCGCTCGTCAAGCTGCTGGTGCCGCTGGCGCCGGTGAAGCGCGCCGCCGACCGGGCGCTGACCGCACTGGCCTCGGGCTGGGTGGCGACGAACAACGCCTGGATCGCCGCCGTGCGGCCCGGTGCGCGCTGGGACGTGCAGGGCACCGAGAGCCTCGACGCGCGCGGCTGGTACCTCGTCGCCAGCAACCACCAGACGTGGGTCGACATCCTCGTGCTGCAGCGGGTGTTCCACGGCCGCATCCCGTTCCTCAAGTTCTTCCTGAAGCGCGAGCTGATCTGGGTGCCGGTGATCGGCCTGGCCTGGTGGGCGCTCGACTTCCCGTTCATGAGCCGCGGCAAGAGCAAAGGCGCGCTGAAGAAGGACCTCGAGACGACGCGCCGCGCCTGCGAGAAGTTCAAGCAGATCCCCACCTCGGTGATGAACTTCGTCGAAGGCACGCGCGCCACGCCCGAGAAGCGCGAGCGCGACAAGAGCCCCTACCGGCACCTGCTGCGGCCGAAGATCGGCGGCCTGTCGGTGGCGCTGGCGACGATGGGTGAGCAGTTCCAGGCGCTGCTGGACGTGACGATCGTCTACCCGGGCGGCACCCCGACCTTCTGGGACCTGCTCAGCGGCCGGCTCGAAGCGGTGATCGTGCGCGTGCAGCCGCGCGCCATCCCGGCGGACCTGGTCGGCGTCGAGCACGCCGCCGAGCGCGCGCATGTCGTCAAGCTCGGCCGCTGGGTCGAGCAGCTCTGGAAAGACAAGGACCGGCTGATCGGCGAGCTGCTGGGCGAGGAGCCGGCGCACGGCGCCGGCGGCCGGGCCGCACCCGTTGCGGGCGCCGAGCCGAAGCCGCGCGAGACGCGCGCGGCGTGAAGCGGCCGGCCCGGCGCCGGCCGGGGCGGCACCGGCCCCGCGCGGGCCTCACTTCCAGCGCGCGCCTCACTTCCAGCGCGCGCCTCACTTCCAGCGCGCGCTTCACTTCCAGCGCCCGCCTCACTTCCAGCGCTGCGGCTCGATGCTCACGCTGCCGCGCTCGCCGTGCAGCGTCAGCGTGCCGTCCTGCACCGTGGCCTGGAGCTGCATCGTCCGCTCGGCCCAGCCGGCCAGTTCGCGCGTGGCCTCGGAGGGCAGCCGCCATACGGCGAGCCTGGGCAGCCGGCTGACCTTGGTTTCGATGCCGCGCCACCAGACCTCGGCCGCGGCGCCGAAGGCGTAGACGCGCACGATCTCGGCCTTGGAGCAGGCGCGCGCCAGCGGCTTCTCCTCGGGTTGCCCCACCTCCACCCACAGCCGCCTGGCGCCGGTGAAGTCGGTGAGCGAGAGGTCCGGGTCGTCGGGGTCGGAAAGGCCGGCGCCGAAGGCCAGCGTGCCGTCGCCGCCGCACAGGTCGGCCAGTTCGTGTGCGTTGAGCGCCAGCGCCACCAGGCGCACCATCATCCGCTCGTCGGTCTCGCTCGGGTGCCGCGCCAGCGTCAGTGCGTGGTCGGCATAGTGGTTGTGGTCGATGTCGGCCAGCTGCAGCGTGGCCTTGAAGATCGTGCTCTTGAGTGCCATGCGGCGGCACTCTACGCGGCCGGCGTCACCGCCGCCCCGCGTGCCCATGTGCCGGCGTGCCGGCGTGCCCCCGTGCCCCCGTGCCGGCGTGCCGGCGTGCCCCGGTGCCCGGATGCCCGCATGCCCGCGTGCCCGCGCGCTGCGCGTCCGGCCCGCCGCGTTTCACCCGCTGAAGAACCGCCACGCCAGCCAGGCCGGCAGGCCGCCGTACAACGCCGCCAGCCCCGCTCGCTCCAGCGCTCGCCGCACCGCCAGCGCGCGCTCTGGGCGCCACAGCACCACGCCCAGCGTGCCGGCTTCGATCGCCGCCCGCAGCACCGCGGCGACGATGACCACGCCGATGGCCCACGCCGCCCACCACAGCGCGAAACCCTTGGCGTAGGCCACCAGGCCGAACAGCTGCGCCTCGCCGAAGCCCCCGCCGAAGGCGATGTGCTGGTGCAGCCGGAACGCCGGGATCGCCAGCACGAACGGCAGCGCGACGAACTTGGCCGCCGGGTGTTGCAGGAAACGGTTGCCGCGTGGCGCCAGGCAGGCCTGGCCGTAGCGGGCAGCCCACGTGGGCTGCGTGGCACGCGGTGTTCGCGTTGCCAGCGCGGCCTGCAACGCCACCGCATCGACCCGGGCCAGCGTGTAGCCCCAGCGCGAGCGCGCTGCGAGCTGCAGCGCGACGCCCGGCGCCGGAAGCGGCAAGCGCCAGGCGCGCACGGCGGTCACTTCACTGGCGGCCAGTTCGATGCGCCGTGCGCCGCGCGTCAGCGACAGCACGCCGCCTTGCACCGCGAGCCTCGCGCGGCCGGCCCACAGCAGGCCGAGCGCCGCCGCTTCGGGCGCCAGCACCAGCGCGACGAAAGCGCGCACCTGGGCCAGCGTGTTGGAAGCCAGCGCGCCCTCGCCGGCAACGAGGGTGGCCGCCAGCCACAGCAGGCTGCCATGGGCGAAGGTGCGCAGCGCGGCAGCGGTCCAGCGCACGGCCGGGGTGAGCACCACCACTTCGGCCGGCAGGGCCGCGGCCGGCTCGCCTTCGCCGGGCGAGCCGGCAGCGCCCGCAGCGGCCGCGGTGCCTGCACGCGAACGCCATGCGGACCAGCCGGCCAGCACCGCCAGCGCCAGCAGCAGCAGCGCCGCGGCGCGGCCGACCCAGTCGCCCCAGGCCACCATCAGCGTGCGCGGCGGCTCGGGCACCGGCAGGTCACCGACGACCAGCGTGCGTTCGCCCATGCGCGTGCCGGCCAGCACCTCGCCGCGGGCGTCGATCACGGCGCTGAAACCATTGCTCGTGACGCGGAACTGCGGCAGCCGCGTCTCGATGCTGCGGAACGCGGCCACCGCCAGGTGCAGCTGCGCGCCCTGCGGGTGCTCGCTGAACCACGAGTCGTTGGACATCGTGAGGATCAGCCTCGCGCCCAGGCGCGCGCCGTCGATGGCGAGGCTCGCATCGACATCGTCCAGGCAGATCAGCGGCAGCACCGGAACCTCGCGGCCGTCGGCCAGGCGCAGCGGCAGCACGCGCGCGCCGTCGCCCGCGCGCCAGCTGCCCGCCCACGGCAACGCGCTGCGCACGAGCGGCGCCAGCCACGGCTCGTCGAGCCACGCCGGCAGCGCCTCGGTGAACGGGAACAGCCGCGTCTTGCGGTAGAAGCCGACCAGCCCGGTGCCCGGCGCGGTGAACGCCGCGGCGTTGTACTCGCCGGCCCCGTCGCGGTCATAGGTGCCGAAGACCAGCGGCACGCCAGCGGCATCGACGATGCCCTGGATCTCGCGATCGAGCTCGGCGCCGGCTTCGCTCTTCGGGTGGCCGAAGGTCGTGGGGTAGACGGTCTCGGACCACAGCAACGCCTGCGCCTTCTGCCGCTCGACCGCTTCGTAGCTCATCGCGTAGTGCGTGTCGAGCACCTCGCGCACCACGGCGCCGGCGCCCTTCTCGCGCCGCGCTCGCTCGTAGTCGACGATGTTGGATTGCACGAGGCCCATGCGCAGGCGCTCGCCCGCAGGCGCGGCAGAAGGCGCAGGCGCGGCAGGAACGGCAACGCCGTAGATCGCCAGCAGCAGCGGCGCCAGCGCCGCCACGGCCAGCGGCCGCGCCGCGGCACGCACGCCCTCGCCGCGCCGCGCCCATGCCAGCGCCACCGCCTCGTTGGCCCCCAGCAGCAAGAGCGTCAGCCCCGCCGCGCCCCCGAGGTCGGCCGCCTGGCGCAGCAACGCCGAGGGATAGAGGCCGTGCCCGAGCGTGTCGCCCAGCAGCTTCGGCGCGGCCCACTCGGTGGCGACCCAGGCCGCAGCGCCCGCGAAGGCGCCGGTGACGACACCGAAGCGGCGCCGCGCGAAGTGGCGCACCCAGGCGAACACCCACACCTGCGGCTGGAACAGCGGCGCCAGCAGCAGCAGCACCGCCAGGCCCCACGCCTCGTGCACCTGCGCGTAGCGGCCCATCGAGAGCCCGAACCACGCGAACATCGCCGCCGTCAGCGCCACCGACATCAGCCAGGCGTCGAGCAACGTGCGGGCCGCGCTGCTGCACGCATCGAGCGTGCGCAGCCATGGAACCAGGGCCACGAAGCCGAGCGCCCACGCCGCGGCGCCGCCGCGCGCATAGAAGTGCAGCAGGAGGGCGCTGGCAACAATGCCGGCCCCGGACGTGAAGACGCCGGCGCGGGGGCTGCGCCGGCGTGCGTGGCGAGGTTCCAGAGGCCCTATTTCCGAGGTTCGTTCGCGGGCTCGCTGCCCGATGACGCCGGCGGCACGACGATCTGCCGCACCGGCATGCCCGGCGGCACCAGGGCCGCCGGCACCACGCGGTCTTGCGGCCGCGTCGCGTCGAGCCCCATCGCCGCCACCAGCGGATGCTCGGGCGAGAACATCAGGATCGGCTCGATGCGCCGGCCGTCGTCGGTGAACTGGTGGTGGCGCACGAAACCCGGCGGCAGCTCGACGTCGTCGGCGACGGCCACGCCGACCAGCGGCGGCCGCGTGCCCGGCGCGTTGAAGGCCGCCAGGCCACTGCGCACGCCGGCCGCTTGCAGCCGGCTGATCACTTCGGCCATCGTCGGCACCTCGCCCGCGTTGATGAAGTCGGTGACGTCGGGCGTCTGGTCGCCGTTCGGGTCGCGCACGCGGGGGATCTGCGGCCTCGGCGGCACCGGCGGCATCGGCGGCGACGGCGGCAACTGCGCGGTGCGCGCCGGCGTTGCGACGGCCGCCGGCTCGGCGAGGGCGGCGGCAGTGCCTGCAGTGCCCGCGGTGGGCGCGGCGGGCGCGGGTGCGCCTTCGGCACCGGTCGCGGCGGCACCTGCGTCGGCGACCACCACCGCCTCGGCCGGCGCCGCGAACCACATCCAGGCCACCGGCAAGCCCGCTCCGACCGCGAGCGCAAGCACCAGGTGGACCCACGAGAGGGTCCAGGGCCTGGGCTTGCCGCGCGAGTCGCTCACCATCACCCCTGCTTGCTCGAGGCTTCAGCCCGCCGCAACGCTACGGCGCCGGCGGGTTGGCCACCGACAACGCGTAGCCCATGCGCTCGTGCCCGAGCTGGTTCCAGATCGGGCTCTTGCCGCCGGTGAAGGAGGTGTAGCGCGCCGCGCCCGTTCCGGTGGTGCCACCGAAGAGACCGGCCGACACGGTGCCGCCGGTGTAGGTGGGGTGCGTGTCGTCGCTCTGGATGTAGTCGTAGCTGCTGCTGGCGGACACGAAGTGCGTGTTGGCGTCGCGGATCGTCGAGCGCAGCGTGCCGGTGATGCGCGCGACGTAGCTGGCTTCGCTCTCGCCGGCGACGTAGCGCAGCGCGTCGGAGTCGACCTGGCCGTCGCCGTTGCTGTCGTGGTCGGCGCCCATGTACTGCGCGAAGTTGTCGGCGCACTGGAAGCCCTTCTGGCGCGCGTACTCGCACATCCAGTAATTCATCTGCGCGATGCGCGGCAGCAGCGTGTTCTGCACGTTCACCGTCGCGCCGGTGCCCGCGTCGCGGCAGGCGCTTGGCACGTTGTCGGCGGCATAGCCCGGGTAGTAGAGGTTGGCGATGATCTTCAGCTTCGTGCCGGCGTAGGCGTTGGCGTTGATGTAGTCCATCGCCGCGGCGACGTAGGTCTTGCAGCTGGCCACCGCGCTGTCCAGGCCGGCGTAGCTGCAGGTGCCGCTCTGGCCCTTGAACGCCGAGCGCGCCTGCAGCCCGTCGTTGCCGCACAGCTCGAAGCTGACCACGCGCGTGCTGGCGGCCTGCATGTACGAGCGCTCGGCGACGATCTTGTTGTTGTAGATGTCCGAGGCCACGGCACCGCTCTTGGCGCGGCGAACGCTCTCGATGTCGGCATTCCACAGCGCCGAGAGGTATTCGGCGTCGACCGTGGGCGCCGAGTACTTCGCGGCGTTGAGGATCGAGCCGTTGTAGCCGGCGTAGATCGAGTCGCCGTAGGCGACGATGCGGTACTTGGTGGCAGTGCCGGCGCGGTCGATGGTCCAGGAGACGTTCTGCGTCAGCGTGTTGGCCGACGCCTGCGCGCCGACGAGCAACCCGGCGAGAAGCGGCAGCAACGCCCGCCACACGGTCGGCAAACGCAAGGCCATGGTGTCCCCTTCTTGGTTGAGCGCGCGGTGTACCAGAAGGCCCGGCGCGATCCAAGGCGGGTTGCACCCGATGGGCCCTCGACGCGGGGGGACGCACCGCCCGGCCCCGCGCGCACGCGAGCGAGCGCCGCAGCGGCAGCGCCATCGCTCACCGCGCCGGCCGGCGACCTGCGCGTCGAGCGCACGGTCTTGCTGGCGGTGGACGTACGGCCCTGATCACCTCGGGCGCGCCGTCGTGGCGGGGCCGGCCGGCGCGGCGCGCCGGCGGGCGCCTCAACCCGGGAAACGCGCAAACACCAGCGAAGCGTTGGTGCCGCCGAAGCCGAAGCTGTTGGACATCACCGTCGCCAGCGGCGCGTCGCGGCGTTCGCGCAGCACCGGCAGGCCCTCGGCGGCGGGGTCGAGGTTGTCGATGTTGGCCGAAGCGGCGGCAAAGCCGTGCTGCATCATCAGCAGCGAATAGATCGCCTCCTGCACGCCCGCGGCGCCCAGCGAGTGGCCCGACAGCGACTTCGTCGAGCTGATCGCCGGCACGGTGGAGTCGCCGAACACCACCCGCACCGCGTTCAGCTCGGCCGCGTCGCCCACCGGCGTGGAAGTGCCGTGGGCGTTGATGTAGTCCACCGGCTGGCGCACCGTGGCCAGCGCCTGGCGCATGCAGCGCACCGCGCCTTCGCCCGAGGGCGCCACCATGTCGTGGCCGTCGGAGGTGGCGCCGTAGCCGACGAGCTCGGCCAGGATCGGCGCGCCGCGCGCCTGCGCGTGCTCCAGCGCCTCGAGCACCAGCATGCCGCCGCCGCCGGCGATGACGAAGCCGTCGCGCGCGGCGTCGAAGGCGCGCGAGGCCTGCTGCGGGCGGTCGTTGAAGCCGCTGGACATCGCGCCCATCGCGTCGAACAGCAGCGAGAGCTCCCAGCTCTCCTCCTCGCCGCCGCCGGCGAAGACCACGTCCTGCTGGTCCCAGGCGATCAGCTGCGCGGCGTGGCCGATGCAATGCGCGCTGGTGGCGCAGGCCGAGCTGATGGAGTAGTTGACGCCCTTGATCGCGAAGCTCGTCGCCAGGCACGCCGAGACGGTGCTGCCCATCGTGCGCGTGACCATGAACGGCCCGACGCGCTTGATGCCCTTGGCGCGCAGCGTGTCCGCCGCCCACACCTGGTTGAAGCTGGAGGCGCCGCCGGAGCCGGCAACGAGCCCGGTGCGGGGGTGCGAGACCTGCTCGGGCGACAAGCCCGATTGCGTGAGCGCCTGCTGCATCGACAGCCACGCGTACGCCGCGGCGTCGCCCATGAAGCGCAGCGTGCGGCGGTCGATCGCCTGGTCGAGTTCGATGTCGGGGCGGCCGCTCACCTGGCAGCGCAGGCCGCGCTCGGCGTACACCGGGCTGAAGCGGATGCCCGAGCGCCCTTCGCGCAGGCTGGCGGTCACCTCGGCAGCGTTGTTGCCGAGGCTCGCGACGATGCCCGCTCCGGTGACGACCACGCGCCGCAGCATGTTCAGAAGTCCTCGGTGGAGGTGAACAAGCCGACCTTGAGGTCGGTGGCGGCGTAGATCTCGCGCCCGTCGGCGAGCACGCGGCCGTCGGCGATGCCCATCACCAGCTTGCGCTCGATCACGCGCTTCAGTTCGAGCCGGTAGGTCACCTGCTTCACCGTGGGCAGCACCTGGCCGAAGAACTTGATCTCGCCGGCACCGAGGGCGCGGCCGCGCCCGGGGTTGCCGCGCCAGCCGAGCCAGAAGCCCACCAGCTGCCACAGCGCGTCGAGCCCCAGGCAGCCGGGCATCACCGGGTCGGTCTCGAAGTGGCAGGCGAAGAACCACAGGTCGGGCCGGATGTCCAGCTGCGCTTCGAGCTGCCCCTTGCCGTGCGCGCCGCCGCTGTCGTCGATGTGGACGATGCGGTCGAACATCAGCATGTCCGGCAGCGGCAGGCGCGCGTTGCCGGGGCCGAAGAGTTCGCCATGGCCGCAGGCCAGCAGATCCTCGCGGCCGTAGGAGTGGCGGCCGAGCTCGCGCTGGCTGGCGCGCGGCGACGTTGGCGACATGGTCGGCTTTGCGTTCGGGGGCGGGCGGCGCGTGGCGCTTCGGTGCGGCCTGGGCGCCGGCGTCGCCGCTGGCCGTTCTGGCGGGCCAGCGGGCGTGGGCGCCATTGTGCCCGCACGGCCAGCGACCGGGCCACAGCGCGGGTTGCGCTGGCTCAACCGCACCAGCGCCATGCGGGAAAGCCCCGTGGGCCGCGGCAGCGGCGGCGCGCACCCGATGTGCCCCTGCGGCCGGCGAGGCCGGATACGCTCGCGGGCGCCGCACCATTCGCCGATGAGCAGCAGCAGCAGCACCGAAGCCCCCGGCGCGGCCCTGGCGCCGTGCCTGGAGTCGCCAGCCCTGGCGCCGGTCGTGGCGGCGCTGGGCGGCACTACCTTCGCGGCCGAGTTGCTGGCAGCGCTCAACCGCGGCGTGGCCGTGGACCACGCGTGCCTGATGCGCTTTGCCGGCAACACACGGCCGCCGGTGCTCGAATCGGCGAGCTGGCGCGGCGGCGAGCATGTGGCCGAGGTGCAGCAGGCGTACCTGGCAGGCCTGTACCGGCACGACCCGAACCTCGCGCTGGCGCTGGAGCGTGGCCGCGTGGCCGTGCGGCTGCAGCGCCGCGCCGCCATCGGCGAAGGCGCCTACCGCGAAGCCTGCTACGGCCGCTTCGGCCTGCTCGAGCGGCTGACGGTGGCCGCCAGCAGCGAAGGCGGCCAGCTCGTGGCGTTGAACCTGTACCGGCTGGAAGCGGGCGGCCCGTTTGCCGCGGCCGAACTCGCAGCCATCGAAGCGCTGGCGCCGCTGCTGGCGGCGCTGGCGCTGAAGCACGTGGCGATGGTGGGCATGCGGCTGCGCTCGCGCGAGCGCGGCGATCGCATCGAAGCGGCGGCGGCGCGGCTGGCGGCGCTCGGCGCGGCGCTGACGCGGCGCGAGCGCGACGTGCTGGCGCGCGTGCTGGTGGGCATGACCTCGGAGGGCATCGCGCTCGACCTGGCCATCGGCCTCACGAGCGTGCTCACCTACCGCCGCCGCGGCTACGCGCGCGTGGGCGTGACGAGCCAGGCCGAGCTGTTCGCGCTGTGCCTATGACGCCGCGGCGCCGCCGCTGTCCTCAGCGCTGAGGACAGACAACGGGCGCGCCTTCGGGCGATGCTTCAGCGCGAGCGCTTCGCTCGACCACCCGCCGCGAGGCCAGCCTTCATGGACGAGCCCGTCTACGCCCGACCCAACCGCATCACCCCAGGCAACCCGGTGCTGTTCGACGAGGCCGTCTGCGACGGCTGCAACCGTTGCCTGACGGTGTGCCTGGAGGACGTGTTCATCCCGAACCCCGAGAAGGGCAAGCCGCCGCTGATCCTGCATCCCGACGAGTGCTGGTACTGCGGCCCCTGCGTCGACGACTGCCCGCGGCCGGGCGCGATCCGCCTGAACCACCCGCTGCAGCAGCGCGTGCGCTTCAAGCGCAAGGCCACCGGGGAGCACTTCCGTGTCTGACGCACCGCGCATGAACCCGGGCACGAACGGCAAGAACGGCGCGAACGGCACGAACGGCATCAACGGCACGAACGGCACGAACGCCGCCGCCAACGGCCGGCTGCTCCCCTGGCCCTACGCCATCGCCTACGGGCAGCAGCGCAACATCGACTGCGACGTGCTCGTGCTCGGCGGCGGCATCGCCGGCGTCTGGGCGGCCATCGCCGCGGCGCGCTGCGGTGCCCGCGTCGTCATCCTCGAGAAGGCGGCCACCGAGCGCAGTGGCGCCGGCGGCGCCGGCGTCGACCACTGGCAATGGGCGGCCGACAACCCCGCCTCGGCCGTTGCGCCCGCCGAGTTCGCGCAGGCGCTGGTCGACAACCAGGGCGGCTGGCGCAGCGGCATCTCCACGTACATCCAGTGCGCCTCGGCCTACGAGACACTGCTCGAGATGGAGCGCATGGGCGGCAAGGTGCGCGACGACGAAGGCGAGTTCGCCGGCGCCGACTTCCGCGACCCGGCGAGCCGCCTGCTCTTCGCCTACGACTACGCCAACCGCACCGTGCTGCGCGTGTGGGGGCACGACTACAAGCCGCTGCTGCGCGAAGCGTGCCGGCGCCTGGGCGTGCGCGTCTTCGACCGCGTGGCGGTGACTTCGCTGCTCACCGAAGGCGGCCGCACCGGCGCGCGCGTCGTCGGCGCCACCGGCGTGCATGTGCGCAGCGGTGCCTTCGTCGTCGCGCGTGCCAAGGCGGTGGTGCTGGCGGCGAACCGGCCGCAGCGCATCTGGACCTTCTCCTCCGAGCTGCGCGGGCTGTCCACCTTCCGCCCGCCTTCGTGCTCGGGCTCGGGTTACGCCATCGCCTGGCGCGCCGGGGCCGAGTTCACGATGATGGAGAAGTCGATGCGCTCGCCGTTCGGCAGCGGCTACTCGTACCCGCCCTACGGCAGCGGCAACGCCATCAACACCTGGTACCCGTGCACGATCGTCGACGCCAACGGCAAGGAGGTGCCGTGGGTCGACGCCTGGGGCCGGCCGCTGGCCACCGTGGCCGAGCGCTGCCGCCCGGTGGCCGGGCAGAAGTTCTTCATCATGGGCGGCGGGTCGAGCTCGCAGCCGCACCCGGGCCGCAAGGAGTACCTCGGTCCGCGCCCCATCCCCGACCTCGAAGCGCGCATGCGTGCCGGCGAGTTCACGCCGCCGTTCTATGCCGACCTCGCCGGCATGCCCGAGATGGAGCGGCGCGCGATCTGGGGCGTGATGGTGGGCAACGAGGGCAAGACGCGCATCCCGGTCAAGCGCACCTACGAAGCCGCCGGTTTCGACCCCGAGCGCGACATGCTGCAAAGCTACGACTTCCTGCGCGGCCACGGCATGCGCGAGCCGGTGCTGCCGCAGGAACGGACCTTCGGCGACCAGGGCGTGTGCGGCGGCCTGCTGGTCGACTGGGACCTGCAGTCGAACCTGCCCGGCCTGTTCGGTGCCGGCGACGGCCTCTTCGGCGGCCAGGACCACGCGCACGCGGCGTGCAGCGGCCGCTATGCCGGCGCGCGCGCGGCGCTGGCGGCGCGCGCGCTGGCCTCGGCGCCGCCGCCCGATGCGGCGCAGGTCGAACGCGAGAAGGCGCGCGTCCATGCGCCGCTGGCCCAGGCGGCGACGGGGCCCGACTGGAAGGAGCTCAACGCCGCCACCGCGCGCGTGATGCAGAACTACTGCAGCGAGCCGAAGAACGCCCCGCTGCTGGCGCTGGCGCGCAGCTGGCTGGCCGACCTCGAAGCGAACGAGGCGCCGCGCGTGCCCGCCGGCAACCCGCACGAGCTGATGCGCGTGCTGGAAGTGCAAGACATCCTCACCTGCGCGCAGATGATCGTCAGCGCCTGCGAAGCGCGCCGCGCCTCCAGCGCCTACCTGCACTTCGAGCGTTTGGACTTCCCGGCGATGGACCCGCCCGAGTGGCACAAGTGGCTGGTCATCGCGCGCGGCAACGGCCCCGTCGGCAACGGCAGCCGCGACGCCGGCCGTCGCGGCGACGTGGCGGTGAGCGACCGGCCGATCGCCTTCTGGGGCGACTTCGAATCGAACTACCGCCCGCGCCATGCCGAGAACATCGCGGCGATGGGTTCGATCGGCGCGCCCAGCGCGGCGGCGGCCTGAACCGCCGCGAGCGGCGGCCGGGTAAGCACGCGCGTGCCGGCGGGGGCGCCGCCGATATCCTGCGCCCGACGCCCACGATGCACGATGGCAGGAGACGCACGATGAAGCCGAAGCCTTTCTCGCCCAGCCACCCCGCCGCGCCCTGCCGCGGGCGCCGCGGCGCCGTTGCCTCGCTGGCTTCGCTGGCGGCCGCTGCACTGCTGCCGGCCACCGCGAGCCGCGCGCAAGGCACCGGCGTGGCCTGGCCGGCGAAGCCCATCCGCCTGGTGTCGCCGTTCAACCCCGGCGGCGCCATCGACGTGCTCAACCGCGTCATCGCCGAGAAGCTCGCGGCGCGCCTGGGGCAGCAGGTCAACGTCGACGCGATCCCCGGCGCCAACACGATCAAGGGCGCCGAGGCGGTGGCGCGCGCGCCGGGCGACGGCTACACCTTCATGATCACGACGATGTCCACGCACGTGAACAACACCGTGCTGTTCCCGAAGATGCCGTTCGACCCGGTGCGCGACTTCACGCCGATCACGCAGGTGTCGCTGGGCAGCGTGCTGCTCACGGCGCCGGGGAACGCACCGTACAACGACCTCAAGGGCTTCGTCGCCTGGGTGAAGCAGCTCGGCCGCCCGGTCTCGTACGGCAGCTGGGGCATCGGCTCGTCGGGGCACATCTACGGCGGCATCCTCGTTCGCGACCACGGCATCGCGCTCAACCACGTGCCGTACAAGGGCGAGATCCCGGCCATCACCGACGTCATCGGCGGCACGCTCGACGTCACCTTCGCCAGCCCCGTGGGCGCCAAGCCGCAGGTGGCCGCCGGCAAGCTGAAGGCGCTGGCGATGGCCGGCCCGCAGCGTTCGGCGGCGATGCCCGACGTGCCCACGTTCGAGGAGCAGGGCTTCAAGGGCATGGACCTGCCGGTCTGGGTGGCCGCCTACGCGCCGGCCGGCACGCCCAAGGAGATCGTCGAGCGGCTGCAGCGCGAGATCGCCGCCGTCATCCGCCTGCCCGACGTGCTGCCCCGGCTCGTCGAGCAGGGGCAGACGCCGCTCGGCAGCACGCCGGAGGAGTTCGCCGCCGAGTTCGCGCGCTCGGCGCCGCGCTGGATCAGCCTGATCCGCGCTTCGGGCGCGCAGCCGCAGTGAAGGAAGGGTCCCGCCTTGTCCGCGCCTGAAATCGACCAGGGCACCGCCTACGGCCTCGCGCCGGCGGTGCACGACAAGAGCCTGACGGAGGTCGGCGCCGGCACGCCGATGGGCGAACTGCTGCGCCGCTACTGGCACCCGGTGGGCCTGGCGCGCGACGCCGGCAGCGAACCGAAGCCGGTGCGCGTGCTCGGCGAAGATCTGATCCTGTTCCGCGACGGCCACGGCCGGCCGGGCCTGCTGCATCCGCGCTGCGCGCACCGCGGCGCCTCGCTGTACTACGGCCGCGTCGAGCCCGAGGGTCTGCGCTGCTGCTACCACGGCTGGCTCTTCGACGCGCAAGGGCGCTGCCTCGAGCAGCCGTGCGAGCCCGAAGGCGGCGCGGCGCTGCGCCACAACGTGCGCCAGCCGTGGTATCCGCTCGAGGAACGCTACGGCCTCGTCTTCGCCTACCTCGGCCCGCCGGCGCGCAAGCCGCTGCTGCCCGCCTACGACGTGCTCGACGAGCCGGGCGCCGGCGAGTTCATCGAGGCCGACGACACCAGCCTGGGCGGCGGCGGCCCGCCCATCATTCCCTGCAACTGGCTGCAGCACTACGAGAACGTCGTCGACAGCTACCACGTGCCGATCCTGCACGGCACCTTCTCGGGCACGCAGTTCGTGCCGGCGATGGCGCAGATGCCCAAGGTGCAGTGGAGCGACGTCGGCCGCGGCGTGCAGGCGCTGTCGTGGCGCGCGCTCGAGGACGGCGCGCCGTTGCGTCGCGTCACCGAGGCCGTGCTGCCGACGCTGCGCGTCGTGCCCAGCCCGCGCCTGCACCGCTTCGGCCCGGTGGAGTCGATCGGCTGGGTGCTGCCGATCGACGACACGCACTTTCGCATCTACGTTGCCGGCCGCGTGCGCGAAGCCGGCGAGATCGGCCGCATGCGCTCGAAGATGAACGGCAAGTTCTGGTGGGAGCTGAGCGACGAGGAGCACCGGCGCTTCCCCGGCGACTACGAAGCGCAGGTGAGCCAGGGTGCCATCGCCGCGCATTCGGCCGAGCACCTGCGCACCAGCGACCGCGGCATCGCGCTCCTGCGCCGGCTGCTCAGGCGCCAGCTCGAGGTGGTGGCCGCCGGCGGCGACCCGGTGGGCGTCGAGCGCGACCCGGCGCGCGCGCAGGTGCGCCTGGCCAATTGCGGCAACTTCCGCGAGTGAGGCCGCGGGCGATCGGCGCCTGATCGGCGCGTGACCGGCGCCGCATCGGCGCGCCAGCCGCGAATCAGCGGCGGCCCGGCGGCCGCAGCAGCACTCAAGTCTGGCCCGCTCCAGGCCGAAGTTGCGGGCACCCCTGGGCGCAGCCGACGCGGCCCGCCCGCAACCGGACTCGCAGCAAGGAAGTTGCCCATGAACAAGCGCACCTGGATCCAGCTCGCCGCCGCGGCGGCCTTCGCCCTCGGCACGGCATTGCCCGCCACCGCCGCCGAGACGCCGGCCACCCTGGCCGGCGTGAAGGTGGTCGGCGCCGAGGAGGTGAAGAAGCTCCTCGATGCCGGCGTGCCGGTGATCGACACCCGCGTCGCCGCCGAATACGCCGAGAAGACGATCAAGGGCGCCCGGAGCGTCCCGTACAAGGAGAAGAGCGCCAAGGCAGCCGACTTCGACGCGACGCAGGACGCCTTCGACCTGTCCAAGCTGCCCGCCGACAAGGGCGCGCCGGTGGTCTTCTTCTGCAACGCCGGCGAGTGCTGGAAGAGCTACAAGGCCTCGGCGGTGGCGGTGAAGGCCGGCTACAGCAAGGTGCAGTGGTTCCGCGGCGGCTTCCCGGAGTGGTCGAGCAAGGGCCTGCCCACGCAGTGACGACGCGCGCCCGCAACAGCGGGCACGAACACGGCATCCCCAGGCACGCAGCAGGCCGCCGCCCATGAAGTTCTCGCTCTCGATCCGCGCCCGCCTGATGGCGCTGACCGCTCTCGCGCTGGTGGGCATCGGCGTGCTCGCCGCGCTGGCCGCGGGGTCGAACCAGGTCAACCAGCGCGCGCTGGAGGGGCTCTACGAACGCGACATCGACGCGCTGACGCGCATGCAGCGCATCGAGAACGGCCTGCTCGAGGTGCGCTTCCGCGCCGCCGCGGTGCTGCTGGAGCAGTTGCCGGTCCCCGGCTCGCTGAATCACCTGCGCGAGACGCGCAAGGCGCTCGCCGAGCAATGGTCGGCGCTGGCACGCCACGCCGCCGTCACCTTCGGCGAAGGCGAGGCGCTGGCGGCCTACGGCCAGCTGCGCGGGCAGTGGAAGCTCGTCGACACCACGCTCGCCAAGCTCGAGCGCGGCTACGAGGCCAAGGACAAGGCCGTCCTCACCGAAGTGCTCGAAGACGACTGGGCCGTGCTGCACAAGGGCGCCGTCAAGCCGCTGCAGGCGCTGATCCCGTTGACGCAGGCGCGCTCGGCGGCCAGCTACCACGCAGCCGCGGCCACCAGCCGCACGCTGCTGGGCGCCGGAGTCGCCGCCAGCCTCGCGTGCCTGCTGGGCATCGGCCTGGCCAGCGCGCTGATGCTGCGTTCGCTGCTGCGGCCGTTGCGCGAGGTCGAACGCTCGATGCGCGGCATCGCCGCCGGCGACCTCGCTGCCGCGCTGCCGGCACCGCGGCGCGACGAACTGGGCAGCATGATCGTGGCGCTCGCCACGATGCAGCAGCGCCTGTCGCAGCTGGTGGGCACGGTGCGCGAAACCGTCGAGAGCGTGCGCCTGGCCTCGGGCGAAGTGGCCGCCGGCAACGACGACCTCTCGGCGCGCACCGAACAGGCTGCCAGCCATCTGCAGCAGACCGCCAGCTCGATGGAGCAGCTCACCGGCACCGTCGGCGCCAGTGCCAGCGCCGCCCGCCATGCCAGCACGCTGGCGCTGTCGGCCGCACAGGTGGCCGCCGAAGGCCGCAACGTCGTGACGCAGGTGCGCTCGACGATGCACGACATCGACCAGAGCTCCAAGAAGATCGCCTCGATCATCGGCGTCATCGACGGCATCGCCTTCCAGACCAACATCCTGGCGTTGAACGCCGCCGTCGAGGCGGCGCGGGCCGGCGAGCAGGGGCGCGGCTTCGCGGTGGTGGCCGGCGAGGTGCGCAACCTCGCGGGGCGCAGCGCCGAGGCGGCGCGCGAGATCAAGGTGCTGATCGGCAGCTCGGTCGAGCGCGTCGAATCGGGTGCGCGCCTGGTGGCCGGTGCCGGCGCGGTGATGGAGCGCATCAGCGCCGCGGTGCACGAGGTTTCCGACCGCATCGGCGACGTCACCACCTCGGCGGCACAGCAGTCCGAGGGCCTCACCGAAGTCAACGCCGCCGTCAGCCAGCTCGACCAGATGACGCAGCAGAACGCGGCGCTGGTGGAGCAGTCGGCCGCCGCGGCGCAGAGCCTGCGCGACCAGGCCGAGCGGCTGAAGTCGGCGATCGACGCCTTCAGCGCCGGTGCGGCGGCAGCGGCCGCCTGACCCGCCGCGAACCATTGGACACAGCTTGGGCCGGCGGCGCGGGCCGCGGCCGGTGCATGCTCGGCGCAGCATGCATTCAGCCTCGATCCGGCGCCGCGCCTCGCTCGCCCTGCTGACCTTGGCCGCCGCCGTTGCGGTGGCCGGATGCGGTGGCTCGGGCGGCGGCAGCGAAGGCAGTGGAGCGCCGGCCCCTGCTCCCGGCCCCGCTCCCGGTCCCGGTCCCGCCCCTTCTCCGACACCGTCGCCCTCGCCTTCCCCGTCGCCGACGCCGGCCCCGGCCCCGGCGCCGGCCGGCGCGGCGATGCTGGGCGCCTGCCCGTCGTTCCCGGCCAGCGCCGTGTTCAACACCCGCATCGACGACACGTCGCGCTTCCCGGCGCACGCTTCGAGTGCGGCCTGGATCGCCGCCATCGGCGCCACGCGCGCACTGCACGCCGACTGGGGCACGAACGAAAACGCGGCGGCGGCCGACTACTACGGCATCCCGATGAATCTGCTGGCGGCGGCCAGCCCGCAAACCGACTGGCCGGCGCTGGCCTTCACCGCCGGCGGCGCGCCCGACGAGAGCGACTGCGCCGTCGCCGCCGCGGGCGCCGCCAACGGCTTTGCCATCGCCCGCAACTGCCAGGCGCAGAGCCCGGCAGCGCTGCGCTTCCCGATCCCGCGCGAAGCGGTGCTGAAGGCCGAAGGCGGCACCTGCAACGACCCGTCGACGTGCGGCGACCGGCACGTGCTCGTCGTCGAGCAGGGCGCCTGCCGGCTGTGGGAGAGCTACTTCACCTACAAGACCGCCGGCGGCTCGTGGACCGCGTACGCCACCGCCGCGTGGGACCTGAACAGCAACGCCATGCGCCCCGACGGCTGGACTTCGGGCGACGCCGCCGGGCTGCCGATCGCGCCGCTGCTGGCGCGCGCCGGCGAGGCCGCGGCCGGCGAGATCGCGCACGCGCTGCGGGTGACCTTCCGTGACGCGGTGATCGCCAACGCCTACACCTGGCCGGCGCGGCACCGCGCCGGCAACAGCAGCGGCGGCATCCCGTTCGGCGCGCTCCTGCGGCTGAAGGCCGGCTTCGCGATTCCGGCCAGCTGGACGACGCAGGCCAGGGCGCTCGCCACCGCGATGCAGCGCCATGGCCTGTACGTGGCCGACATCGGCAGCGACCTCTACGTTCAGGGCGACCCGAGCGCGGCCTGGAGCGGTGCCACCGTCACGCAGGTGCAAAGCCTGCGCATGAGCGACTTCGAGTTCGTCGACCTCGGCGCGATCACGCGCGACGCGCGCTTCGACCCGAACTCATTCGCCGCGAGCTGGTAGCGGCAGCGTCGCTGCGGCCGCCGCCGCACCGGCGGGCGGCGCCGCCAGGTCGAGGTCGACCGCGGCGGGCCCGGCGTCGGCGGCCAGTTCCAGGTCCACCGCGTCGGCTGCCGCGGCCACCGCGCGCACCAGTTCGGCGGCGAAGTCGGCCGCCTCGTGGAAGCGCAGGTCGCGGTCCTTGGCCAGCGAGCGCGCCAGCACGGCGTCCAGCGACGGCGGCAGTCCCGGCACCAGCGCCGAAACCGGCGGCGGCTCGACGGTGAGCGCGTTGCGCGTCACCTCCAGCGCCGTGGCGCCGGCAAACGGATTGCGGCCGACCAGCATCTCGCTGAGCATGACGCCGGCCGCCCACAGGTCGGCGCGGCCGTCGGCGGGCAACCCGCGCAACTGCTCGGGCGACATGTACGCCGGCGTCCCGAGCAGCGTGCCCATCTGCGTGAAGGCGGCGCTCTCGATGCGCGCGATGCCGAAGTCCATCACCTTGATCTGCAGGCCTTCGAGCACCATCACGTTGGAGGGCTTGATGTCGCGGTGCACCACGCCGTGCCGGTGCGAGTGGCCGAGCGCATCGAGAATCTGCAGCGTCACCGTGACCGCGTCGTCGAGCGCGAAGCGGCCGCGCTCGCGCATCAGCGTGCGCAGCTCGCGCCCGTGCAGGTACTCCATGGCGATGAACTTGATGCGGCCCTGCTCGCCGTACTCGTGCACGGCGACGATGTTGGGGTGCTGCAGCCGGCGCGTCGCCTGCGCTTCGCGCTCGAAGCGCGAGGCGGCCGAGTCGGCACGGTGGTCGGGCAGGTGCTCGGCGCGCAGCACCTTGATGGCGACCTTGCTTCCCGTGGCCGGGTCGAACCCCTCGTAGACCGTGCCCACCGCGCCCTGGCCGATCTCGCGAATGACGGGGTACCGCCCGATGCGCTTGCCCAGCGTCATGGTCCCTGCCGTTCACCGCACGGGTGAATGGGAGGGTGTGCGGCGGCGCGATGGTTCGGCGCTGCGGCGGCGTTGTCAACCCCTGTGCACGGGGCGGGCGCCTCGTGGCCGACCAGCGCGCTGTCACGCATAGGCGAACGGCGGTGTTTCGGATACTGTCGCCCGGCGGGGGCGGGGGCGAAGAGCCGGGGCGAGCACGAGAGCAAGCGCAAGCAGCACAGCAAGAGCAAGCAACGAGAGCCAAGGGCAAGCACCCGAGCAGGCAGCGAACAGCGAGTAGCGAAGTGCGGCGCATCCGCTAGGACCGCCGCCCGGGGGATGCGTGGAGACTTCGGCCCTGCCGACATGGACACTGAGCGCGCAACTCGACGCCGACGTCGTCGAGTTCTTCCTCGGTGACGGGCGCCGGCTGGCCTGGCGGGCACGGCGGCCGGCCGCGCTTGTCCAGGCCGCCCGGGAAGCGTGCACCCCCATCGCTGCCGAGCGGCTGCTCGGCAGCGAACTGGCCCGGCACCTGGCCGGCAGCGCGCCGCGCACGCTCAACATCCAGGTCGACGAGGCGCTGGACGGGGTGGCCTGGGAAGCCCTCGGCCTCGGCGAGGAGCGCCTGGCCGATCGCTTCATCGTCGCCCGCCAGATCGTCTCCGAGAGCGAACCGGACGCCGTCGTGGAGGCGCCACCGGCCGACGCGCTGGCGGTGTTGCTCGTGCACGGCGGCAAGGCGTTGGCGGCAGCCGATGCGCCGGTTCAAGCGCTCGTCCAGTCGCTGGTTCAGGCCCTGGCCGAGGCCCCGGCCGCCGTGCGAGCCGTGGCCGCGCCGTTGCTGGACGACCCGCGCAGCCGCGAGGCCGTGCAGGCGGCCCATGTGCTCGTGCTGGCGGGACTCGGCATCGACCCCGTCGCCCGAGCGCTCGAGGCGCTGCCGCCGCCGCGGCGGGCGCGGCTCATCGTGCTCGACCGGCCCGAGGCGGCCGCGCGCCTGGCGCCAGCCGTCGACCACGGCGCGGCCGTCGTCGCGCTGGATGCGGCCGGCGAGGAGGTCGAGCCGGCCCGGCGCGAACTGCTGCGCCACCTGGCCGCCGGCGCCAGCGTCGGCGAAGCGGTGCGCCGGCTGCAGCGGTCGCACGGCCCGCACGGGCCGCAGGGGCCGCACCGGCCGCACGAACCGCCCTCGGGCGAAGCGGCAGCGCGCGGCGACGCCCGGCTGTATGGCGATCCGGCGCTGCGCTTCGTGCGTGCGCCCTCGCCCACCTCGCGCCGGCAGGTGACGAGCCTGTCGTTCGACCTCGTCGGCTCGACCACGGCGCTGCGCGAGCTCGGCGACGAGGCCTATGCCGAGATGCTGGCCAGCCTGCATGCGCGCTGCACGGCCGTCGTGCGCCGCCACGGCGGCAAGCCCGACGACCCGCAAGGCGACGACGGCGTGATGTGCTACTTCGGCCATCCGGCGGCGGTGGAAGATGCGGCCGTGCACGCGGTCGAGGCCGGCCTGGCGATCGCGCGCACCGTGTCGGAGCTGCACGTCTCGGTGCGCGTGGGCATCGCCACCGGGGCGGTGGCGGTGCGCGACGACCAGCCGGTGGGCTTGTCGATCCACCTGGCGGCGCGGCTGCAGCAGGCGGCGGCGCCGGGCACGGTGCTCATCGCCGCGGCCACGCGCCGGCTCGTCGCGCACGCCTTCGAACTCGAGCCGCTGGCGACGCGGCCCGAACTCAAGGGCATCGAGGCCACCGAGCCGCTCTATCGGGTTCTCGGGCCAAGCGCCGGCGCCGGAAGCGACCGCCTCGAAAGGCTGCCGTGGCTGACGCCGCTGGTCGGCCGCCAGGCCGAGCTGGCGCGGCTCGACGCCGCCTGGAGCGAAACCCGCGAGGGCCTGTGCCGGCTGGTGGTGGTGCAGGCCGAAGCCGGCATGGGCAAGTCGCGCCTGGTGCGCGAGTTCAGGCATCGGCTGGCGGGCGCCGGCGTGCGCATCCTCGAGTGCCGCTGCCGCGCCGATGCCAGCGCCAGCGCCTTCCTCACGCTGGCCGAGGCGTTGAAGCGCTGGCTGGGCATCGGCGCCGACGAAACCGGCGCCGCAGCCATCGGCAAGCTTGCCGCCGCGCTTCCCGAGCCCGCCCGCAGCGGCGAGCCGCTGGCCCTGCTGACGGCGCTGCTGGGCCTTGCGCCGCAGTTGCCCCCCGCAGGGCCGGCCGGGCCGCCCGGGCAGGCCGCGCTGCGGTTGCGCAACCTGCTCGTCGACTGGTTCACCGCCATCGCGCAGGACGAGCCGTGCTGCCTGGTCGTCGAAGACTGGCACTGGGTCGACCCCTCGATGCGCGAGTTCGTTGAGCACCTGGCCGGGCGCAAGGGCGGGCCGGGGCTGCTGGTGGTGCTCACCGCGCGTACCGAGGCGCCGGGCGTGCCGGCACGCTTCGCGCACCCCGAATGGATCGAGCGCATCGAGCGCATCGAACTGGCCGGCCTCGACCCCGAAGCGGCGCGCGAACTGGTGAGCCTGGTCTGCGCCAACGCGTTGCTGCCGGCGGGGCTCGTGCACCGGCTCGCCACGCGCGGCGACGGCGTGCCGCTGTTCCTCGAGGAAGCCGCGCGCCTGGCGCTGGAGCTCGGCGTCGACCGGCCCGAAGCCGGCGTGGTGGCGCTGGAGACGGTGCCCGCTTCGCTGCAGGACCTGTTGATGGCGCGCCTGGACAGCCTGGGCTTCGCCAAGCCGGTGGCGCAGGTGGCGGCGGTGCTCGGGCGCGATTTCCCGCTCGAACTGCTGGCGGCTTTGCTGAAGTCGGGCCGCTTCGCGCTCGACGCCACGACGCTGGCCGAGCAGCTCAAGGTGCTGGAGGACTCGGGGCTGGTGCGCGCCGAAGGCAACGGCCTGTACGCCTTCCGCCACGCGCTGATCCGCGACACGGCTTATGCGTCGCTGTGGGCGCGCGACCGCCAGGCGCTGCACGCGCGCGTGGTGGCGCTGCTGCGCGAGAGCTGGCCCGAACTGGCCGAGCGGCGCCCCGAGCTGCTGGCGCTGCACCAGACCGAGGCCGGCCAGTACCGCGACGCGCTGGCGCAATGGGAGCTGGCGGCGCGCAATGCCACCGCGCGCTCGGCCGAACTGGAAGCGATCAGCCACCTGCGGCACGCGCTGGCGGTGCTGGCACACCTGGAGCCGGGCGTCGAGCGCGACCGCACGGCGCTGCGGCTGCAGTTGCTGCTGGCCGCGCGCCTCATCGCCACCGAAGGCTACGGGGCCGAATCGGTGCTGCAGGCGTACCGCGAAGCGGCGCGGCTTTGCGAAGACATCGGCGACGAAGCCTCGCGCTTCAAGGTCGAGATGGGGCTGGAGGCCTACCGCTTCATGCGCGCCGACTTCGCGCTGGCGCTGGAGCACGCGCGCAAGGCGGCGGCGATCGCCGCCCGTTCGGGCGACGTGCGGCAGCGGCTGCACGCCCATTGGGGCCTGGCGTGCACGCTGTTCCACCAGGGCGCGCTGCGCGCGACGATGCGCGAGATGGATGCCGGCCTGGCGCTGTACACGCCGGCGCTGCACCGCCTGTTCGGCGTGCAGGACCCGGGCGTGATGTGCATGGCGTATTCGTCATGGGGGCTGTGGGAACTCGGCCGGCCCGACGCCGCGAAGGCGCGCATCGACCACGCCATCGCGATGGCCGCCGAGTTCGAGCACAAGTTCAGCCAGGCCGTGGCACTGGCCTACGGCGTCAGCATCCTGCTGCTGCGCGGCGAGACCGAAGCGGCGCTGGCGCGCGCCGACCAGTGCATCCGCGTCTGCGAAGACGCGGGCTTCCCGGTGTGGCTGGCGATCACCCGCTGCATGCGCGGCCGGCTGCTGTGCGAACAGGGCGACTTCGGGCCGGGCCTTTCGGAGATGAAGGCCGGCTACCAGCAATGGCTGTCGACGGGGTCGATGGTGTCGCGGCCGCTGTACCTGTCGCTGCAGGCCGAAGGCTCGATCCTCGCCGGCCACCTCGACGGCGCCCAGGCCTGCGTCGACGAGGGCCTCGCCGTGGTCGAGCGCACCGGCGAGCGCCAGCTCGAGTCCGAGCTGCGGCGGCTGGCCGGCGAGCTGGCGCTGGCGCGCGGCGACGCCGCGGCGGCCGAGTCGTCGTTGCGCCAGGCCTGCGTCGTGGCGCTGCGGCAGCGCCGGCTCGGCTTCGCGCTGCGGGCCGCGACGTCATTCGCCAAGCTGATGGCCGGCGACGGCCGGCAGGCGCGGGCGCGCAAACTGCTGCTGCCGCTGCTGGCCCGCTGGCACGAAGGCCGCTCCACGCGCGACGTGCAGCGGGCGCAGGCGCTCGCCGATTCGCTGGCCTGAAGGCTCCAGGCCTGCGACCCGGGCGCCCGGAACAAGAACAAGGAGGGACACTTGGCCAAGAACCCCGCGGACAGCCCCCGCGTCGACCTCGGCGACTTCGACGGGGCGCCCAACGACGACGCCCGCAACCGCCTGCTCTTCGCGTGGCTCGGTGACGACGGGCAGCGCGCGGCGCTGTTCGAGCGCATCAGCGGCGAGCGCGGCGGCGTGCTCGAATTCCCCAGCCGCGACGCCGCCCAGGCGCAACCGTGCTGCCCCGACGACGAGCACCCGCGCGCGCCGCCGCCCACCGGCCACAAGCCGGCCTGGCTCGTCACCCGGCGCGCGCTCGTCGCCGAGGCGCTGCTCGACGGCGGCAAGGCGTTCTCCAACCGCACCTATGGCGAGCTGGGCGGCGGCAACTTCATGCTCGCGCTCGACCCGGCGACCACCGGCGCGGCCGCGCACGCAGCGCAGGTGAAGGCGCTGCAACACGCCTTCCCGCGCGACCTCGACACGCTCTGCGCGGTCAGCCACCACGCCTGCGGCGCAGCGGCGTCGCTGTCGCTGCGCGCGGCGAACTTCGACCTCGCTGCGTTCGCCGAGCAGACCGCGCTGCGCTTGTGCCAGTACCTGTTCGGCTATGCGCGCGCCGACTTCCCGCTGCTGGAGCGGGCGCTGCGCGCCTCCTACCACGCCCTCGTCTACCAGGTGTTCGGCCGCCACTTCGTGACCGACCCGCTGGCGCTGCCGGCGGCGAAGGCAGCGATGGGGCCGCTGCTGGCGAGAACCGCGGCCTTGATCGACGCCTACGCGGCCAACGACGAAGACGCGCTCGTCGGCACGGAAGCCC
This sequence comes from Rubrivivax sp., assembly GCA_016790425.1. Lineage (GTDB taxonomy): Bacteria > Pseudomonadota > Gammaproteobacteria > Burkholderiales > Burkholderiaceae_C > Rubrivivax. The sequence goes on along the minus strand of JAEUPF010000168.1, from coordinate 10,627 downwards.
CGGGCGCGCTGGCGCTGTCCGGCCTGGTGCCGGTGCTGGCCAGGCTCGCCGCGTTCGACGCCGCGCTCAACGGCGAGCAGCGCGCCGTGGTGGCGATGGGCGCGGTTGCCGGCACCGTGGGCAACGTGCAGGCCGCCGTCTGCATCGCCGTGCGCGCGCTCTTCGCCGACCGCGAAGACGCCTTCAGGCGGGCCAGGGAGCTCGCGCTTTCCGAGCCGCGCGCGCGGCCGACCAACAAGCGCGCCGAATGGCAGCGCCTGCTGGCCGCCGCGCTGAACCGCAACCCGCCGATTCCTTTCCTGCCGCGCGTGGCGGTGCAGCCGGCGTTCGAGGGCCGCGTGCCGCAATGGGGCCAGCTGCTGCTGGCGCTGGGCGGCGGCACCGCCGGCTCGCCGACGCCCGAGGTCGAGGACCCGCTCGTCTGGGGCCTGCTGGACGAGGGCGGCCGCCATGGCTGCATCGGGCGCGTGCTGGCCTGGCCGCTGCTGGTGGAGACGGTGCGCTTCGTCATCGGCCTGCCGGGGCTGGCGGAACGGCTGGATGCCGTCGACGCCAGCGTCATCGGGTTGAACAAGCGCTGGGGCTTCATCTGCGAGAGCTACCCGCTGACGCACCGCCGCGAGAAGCGCGTGGCGCAGTCGTCGCTGAACGTGGCGATGCGCATCAAGCCGCCGGTCAAGGAGCACGCGGCCCGGCTGCGCGAGGTGATCCGCGCCGGCGCGCCGCGCATCGACGAGGCGCTGCGCGAGGCGCGCCACGTGCACTTTGCGTGGTTCGAGTTCATCGAGCGCGACACCGTGCTCGTGCTGCACACCGTCTACGACGGCGACTTCTCGGCCTACGTGCAGCACTTCGCGCTCAAGGTGGGTGACCTCTTCGACCTCCTGTTCGAGTCGATCGAGGACGCGCCGCCGAAGCCGGTGGCGAAGTTCCCCGACGATTTCGTCGCCTTGATCCGCCGCTACAACCGCGCCCCGGCGATGGGCTACTTCTTCAGCGCCTACCCGAAGAGCGAGGCGGCGCAGATCATGCGCGAGGAGGCTTCGCGCATCCGCCGCGACGACGAGAAGGGGCCGGCATGACGCTGACCCTGACGGCGCTGCCGCGGGCCGTGCCGCAGCCCGCGGGGGCAGCCTTCGGCGACGTGCAGCGCCTCGTGCTGTGCGGCACGCGCTGGCGAGCGGCGCGGCACTTGTGCCTGGGCTTCGGCGATCGAGCCGATGCCTTGCGCTTCCTGCACGCGTTGCTGCGCGACGAGCGCCTGCGGCCCAGCCGCTGCGACGCGCCCGCCGCGCCGCCGCACCAGGCGAGCCTGGGCTTCACCCGCCGCGGGCTCGAGCGTTCGCGCGTGCTGCCGCACGTGCTGTCGTGCTTCGCGGCCAAGGCGCCAGCGTTCTTCGCCGGCGCGCCGCAGCGCGCTGCCAGCCACGCCGCGGCCAGCGGCCGCGATGCGCCGGCGCACTGGGACGCCGGCTTTGCGTTCATGCGCCTGGATGCCGTGCTGAGCCTGCACGCGCTTCACGACGACGCCCTGGCCGCGCCCGCGCAGGCCGTGCGCGCCCTCGCCGGCCGCCACGGCGTGCAGGTGGGCGCCGAGATCGAAGCGAAGAGCCTGCCCGGACAGCGCGTTCACTTCGGCTACCGCGACGGGCTGGCGCGCATCGGCATCGAGGGCCTGACCGACGCGAAGACGATGGCCGCGTTGAAGCCGACCTCGAAGCACGCGGCCGGCGAGTTCGTGCTCGGCCACGCGCAGGACAGCGGCGCCAACCCGTGGCTCAGCGGCCCCGCCGATCGCGTCTGGCCGGCCGAGCTGCGCGCCTTCTTCCACAACGGCAGCTTCGGCGTGCTGCAGCACATCGAGCAGGACGTGACCGGGTTCGAGGATTTCGTCGCGCGCGCCGCCGCGGCGGCCGGCGAGAGCGCCGACTGGGTCAAGGGCAAGCTGTGCGGGCGCGCCCCCAACGGCCGCCCGCTGGCCGCGGGCGACGGCGCGCGGCCGCTCGCCGACTTCGACTACAGCGCCGATCCCGAAGGCCACCGCTGCCCGTTCGGCAGCCACGTGCGGCGCATGAATCCGCGCGGCGACGTGATCGCGCATGCGCGTTCGCGGCCGCTGTTGCGCCGGGGCATGGCCTACGGGCAGCCGTGGAGCCGCGAGCGGCCCGAAGGCGACCGCGGCCTGATCGGCCAATTCTTCTGCGCTTCGATCGAGGACCAGTACGAGCACCTGCTCGCGCAATGGGGCGACCGCGTGCCGATGGGCAGCCGCGACGGCGGCGGCGCCCGCGACCCGCTCATCGGCGCCCATGAAGCGGGCGACGGCGGCTTCGAGATCCCGCGGCCCGCGCCCGGGCAGCCGCTGATGCTGCGCGGCCTGGCCCCCTTCACGCGGACGCGCGGCATCGCCTACCTCTTCTACCCGAGCCTGACGGCGCTCGTGCAGATGGCCGACAACCGCGCCTTCGCCGACCTGCGCGAGGACCCCGAGTGAAGGAGGTCGCGCCCGGCGACGACGTGGCGCCGGTGCCGCCGCCGCTGGAGCCCGCTGGTCCGCCGGCCGACCGCTTCTGCGACCTGGTGCTCACCGGCGGCGTCGCCAGCGGCGTCGTCTACCCGTGGGCCATCGTCGAGCTGGCGCGCCACTATCGCTTCCGCAACATCGGCGGCACCTCGGTGGGCGCGATGGCCGCGGCGCTGGCCGCCGCGGCCGAGTACGGCCGCCGCACCGGGATCGAAAGGCCGTTCGAGGCGCTGCGCCGCGCTCCGGCAGCGCTGGCCGAACCGCTGCGCGGCGGGGGCACGCGGATGCTGTCGCTGTTCCAGACGGCGCCGCGCGGCAAGCGCCTCATCGCGCTTTGGGCCTGGTTCGGCCGCGGCAGCGTCGAGGCCGGCGCGAAGCAGGGTTTCGTGCACGGCCTGCGCAAGGTGGGGCAGGTCTACGCGGGGCCCTGTGTCGCCGGGGCGGCGCTGGGCCTCGCGCTCGCTGCGCTCGTGGTGGCGCTCGTCGCCGCCGTGGCCGCAGGCGACGCCTGGAAAGGCGCCTGCCTGCTCGCGCTGCTGACGGTGCCGCTCGGCGCGCTCGCCGGCCTGACGCTGGCGCTGTGGCGCGACATCCGCGAAGGCGTCATCGGCAACGGCCTGGGCTTGTGCAAAGGCGGCACCCTCGTGCCGCAAAGCGAGGACGACCCGCGCCCGGGCATCTCGCAGTGGCTGCACGAAGCGATCCAGCGCAGCGCGGGCCTGGACGTGAACGACCGCCCGCTGACTTTCCGCGACCTGTGGAACGCGCCGGCGCACCCCGGCGCCGAGCCGGGGCAGTGCAGCGAAGACGACCCTCCGCCGCGCCGTTCGATCAACCTGCAGATGCTCACGAGCAACGTCACGCATGGCCGCCCTTACCGCCTGCCGCTGAACCACGAGACCAGCCGGCTCTTCTTCCGGCCCGAGGATCTGGTGGACTACCTGCCGCCGCGCGTGCTGGCCGCACTCGTCGACGCAGCGCCGCGCTATGCCGTGCGTTCGAACTCCGACCCGCCGCCGGGCCCGCAGACCGAGGGCTTCCTGCAGTTGCCCGGCGCCGACCTGCCGCTGGCCGTCGCGGCGCGGCTGAGCCTGAGCTTCCCGCTGCTGTTCGCGGCCGTGCCGCTGTACGCCATCGACTACGAAGCGCCGAAGGCGCACAGAACGCTCAAGCGCTGCTGGTTCAGCGACGGCGGCGTGTCGTCGAACTTCCCGATCCACCTCTTCGACGCCGCGCTGCCGCGCTGGCCGACCTTCGGCCTGTGGCTGGACCGCCGCGACCCCTACCGGGAAGGCCAGGACATCTGGCTGCCCGAGTTCCACGACCAGGGCTGGGGCGACAACTGGAACCGGTTCGACCCCGCGGCCGCGGCGAGCGCCGCCGAGCCCGACGCTGCGGACCCCCTGGACGCAGCGAACCCCGCCCATGCCGGCAAGCCCCGCCCGAGCGCCGGCAAGGTGGCCGCGGTGCTGCTGGGCTTCGCGGGCGCGCTCGCGACGAGTGCGCTGGACTGGCGTGACCGCACGAGCTTCCGGCTGCCGCACGTTCGCAACCGCGTCGCCCGGTTGCTGCTGCAACGGGGCGAAGGCGGGCTGAACATCGCCATGCCGCGCGAGCAGATCCTCGGCATGGCGCACCGCTACGGCACGCAGGCGGGCAAGGCGTTCGTGGCCCACTTTGCCGACCGCGACGGGCGCGAGAGCGACGCCTGGCGCGAGCAGCGCTGGGTGCGCCTGCACCTGCTGATCGGCGGCCTGCGCGAGCGTCTCACCGGCCTGGCCGGCGCCGCTGCATCGGCGCCACGCAGCACACCGATGCAGCGCGCCATCGCAGCGGCCAGCGAGCGCGGGCCGCTGCGCGACCACGGCGACGGCCGCCGCCTCGACACGGCGCAGCAGCGGTCGCTGCAGGAGCTGCTGCGCGAACTCGAACGCCTGGAGCAGGTCTTCGCGCAGGCCGTGGCGCAGGACTTCAGGCCCGTGCCCGACCCGGAGATGCGGTTGCGCGCGCCGTTGTGATGCTGGCCGGTGCGGCCCGGTGCGGCCCGGTGCGGCCCGGTGAGCCGCGGCGAGCCGCGCTGCCTCAGGCGCGCCCGCCCGCTGCTGCAACGGCTGCGCACAGCCGCAGCAGCGGCGGGCGCGTCACACCCGCTCGGCCACCCACCCCTTCACGCTCGCCAGCGCCTTCGGCAGCGCCGTGGCGTCGGTGCCGCCGGCCATCGCCATGTCGGGTTTGCCGCCGCCCTTGCCGCCCACCTGCTGGGCGACGAAGTTGACCAGTTCGCCGGCCTTCAGCCTGGCCGCCGCCGGCTTGGCAAGGACATCGGCCGTCACGCCGGCGGCGAGCTGCACCTTCGCGCCGTCGACCGCGGCCAGCACGATGGCCGCCGTCTTGAGCTTGTTCTTGAGCTGGTCCATCGTCTCGCGCAGCGTCTTCGCGTCGGCGCCGGAAAGCGTCGCCGCGAGCACCTTGATGCCGTTCACGTCGACCGCCTGCGCCAGCAGTTCGTCGCCCTGGGCGCTGGCGAGCTTGCCTTTCAGCGCTGCCACTTCCTTCTCCAGCGCGCGCACCTGGTCGAGCAGCGAGCCGACGCGCCCGCCGACCTCGGCCGGCGTCACCTTCAGCGCGCCGGCGACGCCCGCCACCGTGCCTTCGAGCTGCTGCAGATAGGCCAGCGCGTTGTCGCCCGTCACCGCCTCGACGCGGCGGATGCCGGCAGCGATGCCGCCTTCGGACACGATCTTGAACAGGCCGATGTCGCCGGTGCGCCGCACGTGCGTGCCGCCGCACAGCTCGCGGCTGGTGCCGATGTCGAGCAAGCGCACCTTGTCGCCGTACTTCTCGCCGAAGAGCATCACGGCGCCCAGCTTCTGCGCTTCGTCCATGCCGACCACGCGCGCCTCGGTGGCGGCATTGGCCAGGATCTCGGCGTTGACCAGCGCCTCGATCTTCGCCACCTGGGCGTCGGTGAGCGGCGCGTTGTGGCTGAAGTCGAAGCGGGTGTGCCCGGCGTTGACGAGGCTGCCCTTTTGCTGCACGTGCGCGCCCAGCACTTCGCGCAGCGCCTTGTGCATGAGGTGGGTGACGCTGTGGTTGCGCATCGTCTTCGCGCGCTGCTCGGCGTCGACGCGCGCGGTGACGCCGTCGCCCGTCTCGATCTCGCCTTCGACGATGCGGCCCTGGTGGCCGTGCACCGCCGCCTGCACCTTCACCGTGTCCTCGACGATGACGCGGGCGCGCTGGTTGCGCAGCTCGCCGGTGTCGCCGACCTGGCCGCCGCTCTCGGCGTAGAACGGCGTGTGGTCGAGCACGATCACCACGTCGTCGCCGGCCTTCGCCTTGGCCACCGGCGTGCCGTCGATGTAGATGGCGAGCACCTTGGCGTGCTCGCACACGAGGTGCTCGTAGCCGTGGAAGGCGGTGTCGGCGCCGCTGTAGCTCAGGCCCGCGGCCATCTTGAACCTGGCGCTGGCGCGCGCCTGCTCGCGCTGGCGCGCCATCGCCGCGGCGAAGCCGGCTTCGTCGACCGTCACGCCGCGCTCGCGGCAGACGTCGGCGGTGAGGTCGAGCGGGAAGCCGAAGGTGTCGTGCAGCTTGAAGGCCGTCTCGCCGTCGATCTGCGCGGCCGCCTTCACCTCGCCCGAAGCGAGCGCCGCCTCGAGGATCTCCATGCCGTTGGCGATCGTCTGGAAGAAGCGCTCCTCTTCCTGCTTCAGCACGTCGGTGGTGCGCGCCGCTTCGCGGGCGAGTTCGGGATACGCCTCGCCCATCTCGGCCACCAGCGGCATCACCAGCGTGTGGAAGAAGGGCTTCCTCGCGCCGAGCTTGTAGCCGTGGCGGATGGCGCGGCGCGTGATGCGCCTGAGCACGTAGCCGCGGCCCTCGTTGCCGGGGATCACGCCGTCGGTGATCGTGAAGGCGGTGGCGCGGATGTGGTCGGCGATCACCTTCAGCGAGGGCGAAGCCGCATCGACGTTCTTCGCGCCGGCGAACTCGACCGCGTTCTTCGCCGCCGCGAGCAGGCGCACGAACAGGTCGATCTCGTAGTTGCTGTGCACGTGCTGCAGCACCGCGGCCAGCCGCTCCAGGCCCATGCCGGTGTCGACGCTAGGCTTGGGCAGCGGATGCATCACGCCGTCTTCGGTGCGGTTGAACTGCATGAAGACGTTGTTCCAGATCTCGATGTAGCGGTCGCCGTCCTGCTCCGGCGATCCGGGCGGGCCGCCCGCGACCTCGGGACCGTGGTCGTAGAAGATCTCGCTGCACGGGCCGCACGGGCCGGTGTCGCCCATCATCCAGAAGTTGTCGGACATGTAGCGGGCGCCCTTGTTGTCGCCGATGCGCACGATGCGCGCAGGCGGCAGCCCGATCACGTCCTTCCAGATGGCGTAGGCCTCGTCGTCCTCGGCGTAGACGGTGGCCCACAGCTTGTCGGCGGGCAGCTTGAAGTGCACCGTCAGCAGCTCCCACGCGAACTGCAGCGCGTCGCGCTTGAAGTAATCGCCGAAGCTGAAGTTGCCCAGCATCTCGAAGAACGTGTGGTGGCGCGCCGTGTAGCCCACGTTCTCCAGGTCGTTGTGCTTGCCGCCGGCGCGGATGCACTTCTGGCTGGTGGCGGCGCGCGAATACGGCCGCTTGTCGAAGCCGAGGAACACGTCCTTGAACTGGTTCATCCCGGCATTGGTGAACAACAGCGTCGGATCGTCGCCGGGCACCACGGGCGAGCTGGCCACCACGGCGTGGCCCTTGCCCTCGAAGAACCTGAGGAACGTGGAACGGATGTCGGCGAGTTTCATCGGGCAGGCTCGAGCGGCGCAGTGAGCGTCGGATTATCGCTGCCGCCCCTCCTGCGGCCGCCCGGCGGGGCACTGGCCCGGCGCCACTTGCTATCGTCGCTCCCCCCGCCGACCCGGAGCGCCCGCCGATGGACACCAAGACTTCACCGCTTGCCTCCCTGGCCGACCCCGGCCTGCTGAAGACCGAGGGCCTGGTCAGCGGCGAATGGCTGGCCGGCCACGGCCGCTTCGACGTGCACGACCCGGCCACCGGAAGCACGCTGGCGCAGGTGGCCAATCTCGGCACCGTCGATGCCGAGGCCGCCGTGCGCGCCGCCGAGCGCGCCTGGCCGGCGTGGCGCCGCCGCACCGCCAAGGAACGCGCCGCGGTGATGATGAAGTGGTTCCAGCTCCTGCACCAGCATGCCGACGACCTGGCGCGCATCATGACCGCCGAGCAGGGCAAGCCGCTCGCGGAAGCGAAGGGCGAGGTGGCCTACGGCGCCAGCTTCGTCGAGTGGTTCGCCGAGGAAGGCCGGCGCGTCTACGGCGAGACGATCCCCAGCACCGACAACAGCAAGCGCTACCTCGCCATCAAGCAGCCGGTGGGCGTGTGCGCGGCGATCACGCCGTGGAACTTTCCCATTGCCATGATCACGCGCAAGGTGGCGCCGGCGCTGGCCGCCGGCTGCCCGGTGGTCATCAAGCCGGCCGAGCAGACGCCGCTGTCGGCGCTGGCCGTGGCCGAGCTGGCGCAGCGCGCGGGGATGCCGGCCGGCGTGCTCAACGTGCTGCCCGCCGACGCGGCCAACAGCATCGCCATCGGCAAGGTGCTGTGCGCCAGCGACGTCGTGCGCCACCTCAGCTTCACCGGCAGCACCGAGGTCGGCCGCATCCTGGCGGCGCAGTGTGCGCCGACGATCAAGAAGCTCAGCCTCGAGCTCGGCGGCAACGCACCGTTCATCGTCTTCGACGACGCCGACCTCGACAGCGCCGTCGAAGGCGCGATGGCCAGCAAGTACCGCAACGCCGGCCAGACCTGCGTCTGCGCCAACCGCCTGTACGCGCAGGACGGCATCTACGACGCGTTCGTCGCCAGGCTGGCCGAGAAGACGCGTTCGCTGAAGCTGGGCGCCGGCTTCGAGCCCGGCGTGACGCAGGGACCGCTGATCGACGACGCCGCCATCGCCAAGGTCGAGCGGCATGTGGCCGATGCGCTGGCCAAGGGGGCCCGCGTCGTCGTCGGCGGCGGCAAGGCCGGCGAGCTGGGCGCGCGCTTCTACACGCCCACCGTGCTCGCCGACGTGACGAGCCAGATGCTGTGTGCGCGCGAGGAAACCTTCGGCCCGGTGGCGCCGGTGTTCCGCTTTAAGACCGAGGAAGAGGCGTTGGCGCTGGCCAACGCCACCGAGTTCGGGCTGGCCAGCTACTTCTACAGCCGCGACGTCGGGCGCATCTTCCGCGTTGCCGAGGCGCTGGAGTACGGCATGGTGGGCATCAACACCGGGCTCATCAGCACCGCCGAGGTGCCCTTCGGCGGCGTCAAGCAAAGCGGCCTCGGGCGCGAGGGCGCGCGCCAGGGCATCGAGGAGTACGTCGAGGTGAAGTACCTCTGCCTGGGCGACCTGAACAAGTAGCCGCCCGCGGGTTTCCGGCGCCTGGGCGCCGCACCGCGACGGCAGGCTTCAGCGCCGCGCGCCGGCGGCCTCGGCCATCCCCTCGCCGGTGCGCGTGCCCTCGGCCAGCGTGTGCACGTGCGCGCCGCTGTCGCCCTGGCGCAGCGCCTGCACCGCCGCCAGCGCGCCGCGCATCAGCAGGCCGAGGTCGCTGCACACCGCGACGAAGTCGAAGCCCGCGGCGCGGTAGCGCGTCACCACGTCGGGGGTGACGCCCACGGTGCCGATGGGCACGCCGAGGGCGCGTGCGCGCTGCGCCGCGCCGCCCATCATCGCCATCACCGCCGGGTGCGTGAACTCGCCCGGGTGCCCGAGCGCGCCGGAGACGCCCGCCGGCCCGACGAAGAGCGCGTCGACCCCGGGCACGGCGGCAATCTCCTCCAGCTGCGCGATGGCGTGCGGCGTCTCCATCTGCACCACCACCCCGGCGGCCTTGTTGGCCGAGCGGAAGTAGTCGGGCATCGTGCCGAAGCGCGACGCGCGACCCATTGCCGACAGCCCGCGCACGCCCTCGGGCGGGTAGCGCGTGGCGGCCACGGCGCGCGCCGCCTCGGCGGCGTCCTGGATGCCGGGGAACAGCAGCGTGTGCGCGCCGGCGTCGAGCACGCGGCTGACCATCACCGCGTCGTTGGACGGCACGCGCACCACCGGCACCATCTTCGTGTTGCCCACCGCCTGCAGCAGATGCACCAGCGTCATCATGTCCAGCGGCGCGTGCTCCATGTCGAGAACGCCCCAGTCGAAGCCGGCATGCCCCACGGCCTCGGCGACGATCGGGCTGGCGGAGACGATCCAGGTGCCCACGGGCGTCTTGGCGCCGCGGGCGCGCAGCAGCAGGCTGAAGGGGTTCATGCGGGACCTCGGTGGCCGGCGGGTGCGGCGAAGGATCCGGCAGCCGGCGGCTGCCAATGAAGGGATCATGGCACCACGCAGTCGCAGGGCCAAGGGCGCATTCCCGGGCGCCGGCCCGCCGGCCCGCCCGGGGCCGCAGGAACCGCACGAACCGCGGGGCCGATGCGACCCGCGCTAGCCTTCGCGCCCCCCCACGCCGCTGACCGCCATGCTCGAACTCCTCGCCAGCCCCGAGGCCTGGATCGCCTTCGCCACGCTCACCGCGCTGGAGCTGGTGCTCGGCATCGACAACATCATCTTCATCTCGATCCTGGTGGACAAGCTGCCGCGTGCGCGCCAGGAGGTCGCCCGGCGGCTGGGCCTGTTCATGGCGATGTTCATGCGCATCGGCCTGCTGCTGGTGCTGGCGTGGATCGTCGGCCTGGTGCAGCCGTTGTTCACGGTGCTCGGGCAGGCCATCTCGGGGCGCGACCTCATCCTCATCGCCGGCGGCCTGTTCCTGGTGTGGAAGAGCACCACCGAGATCCACGGCTCGCTCGAGGGCGAGGAAGGCGGCGCCGAAGGCAGGGCCGTCAAGGCCACCTTCGCCGCGGTGATCGTGCAGATCATGATCATCGACCTCGTCTTCTCGCTCGACTCGATCATCACCGCGGTGGGCATGGTCGACGACGTGCGCGTGATGATCGCCGCCGTCGTCGCCAGCGTCGCGCGGATGATGGCGTTCGCCTCGCCGATCGGCCGCGTCGTCTCGGCGCACCCGACGAGCAAGATGCTGGCGCTGTCGTTCCTGGGGGTGGTGG
>JAEUPF010000122.1 GCA_016790425.1 Rubrivivax sp. | reverse complement strand
CAGCGCCGCGAAGTCCAGCGGCCGCACCATCTGCGCCGACACCATCACCACCATCAGCGCCAGCGCGATGTTGAAGGTGAACAGCAGGTCGAGGCCGAACGCCGGCAGCGGCAGCACCATCATCGCCAGCATCAGCACGACGAAGATGGGCAGCACCAAGGCGCGAAGCGCCGCGCCCGGGGCGGTGGCCTTCAGGGCGGCGCCTTTCGCGCCCGCGCCGGCGCCGCGGCCGCGGCCGAGCGCGCCCTTGATCGCCTCGACGAAGGCGTTCATGCGCCGGCCCTGCCTGCGGCGCCGGCGAGGTCAGCCAGCGGATCCATGTCGTCGGGCACCGCCGGCTGCGGCGCCGGGGCGGCGAACGGCCGCCCGGCGGCGAGCGCGTCGCGCAACTGGTAGACCCAGGCCAGCACCTGGGCCACGGCGCTGAACAGGCGCGCCGGCACTTCCTGGTCGACGTCGGTGTGGGCGTACAGCGCGCGCGCCAGCGGCGGCGATTGCAGCACCGGCACGCGCGCCTCCCGGGCGACGTCGCGGATGCGCAGCGCCAGCAGGTCGGCGCCCTTGGCGACGACGCGCGGCGCGCTCATCTTCGCCTCGTCGTATTTCAGCGCCACCGCGTAGTGCGTCGGGTTCATCACCACGAGGTCGGCCTTGGGCACCGCGGCCAGCATGCGGCGACGGACGATCTCGCGCATGCGCACGCGCATCTTGCCCTTGACCTCGCTGTTGCCCTCGCTGTCGCGCATCTCGCGCTTGAGTTCCTCGACGCTCATGCGCAGGCGGCGGGCGAGCAGCTGGCGCTGCAGCGGCACATCGACGATCGCGAACAGCGCCAGCAGCACGCCGAGGGCCACCAGGCCGCCTTGCAGCAGGCCGCCCGCGGCCACCAGCGCCTGCGGCAGCGGCATGGAAAGGAGCGCCGCGGCACGCGGCCACGACGTGGCGACCACCCAGGCGCCCGCCGCCACCAGCAGCACGGACAGCAGGCAGGCCTTCACCGCCTCGGTGAGGTGGGCGCCGGAGACGAGACGCGCCAGGCCGGCCAGCGGATCGAGCTTGCCGAACTGCGGCGCCAGCGGCTTGAGCGTGAAGTTCCAGCCGCCCGAAAGCAGCCCGGCCGCCAGCGCCAGCGCGACGGCCACGCCGCCCACCGGCAGCACGACGGCCAGCAGCGTCAGCGCCAGCGCGGCCAGGCGCTCACCCATCGCGCGCGGGTCGGCCAGTGCCGCCGCGTCGAAGCGCATCGACTCGCCCAGCGAGCGCGCCAGCAGGCTCGTCAGCTCCGGCGTGAACGCGCCCAGCAAGGCGACCCCGGCGCCCAGCGCGAGGAAGTGCCCGAGGTCGCGCGAGCGCGCCACCTGCCCGTCGGCGCGCGCGCGCTCGATCTTGCGCGGCGTGGCCGGCAGCGTGCGGTTGGAGTGTTGGTCGGCCATCGGAACGATGCGCCATGCAAGGCGCGCCGCCCATGGTGCCCGGCCGCGGCCGCAGCTTGAGTTCGAAAAACCGGGGTTTCCCGGCCGTGCTTACGCCCGCGCGAGAACTGCCGGCGCCGGCGCGGCGCCGGGCTTCAGAAGCCCAGGCTGGCCAGCAGGTCGTCGACCTCGCCCTGGTTGGCGACGACGTCGGTGCGCCCCTGGGGGTTGACCACCGGGCCGTTGAGCAGGCCGGGGTCGACCTTGACCCGCTGGTCCTCGGGCGCCACCGAGACGAGCAGCTTGAGCAGGCTGTCCTCGAGCTCGGTGGCCAGGCCGATCACCTTGCTCACCACCTGGCCGGTGAGGTCGTGGAAGTCCTGCGCCAGCATGATGTCGGTGAGATGGGCGTCGATCGAGCCGGTGCGGCGTTCGACGTCCTCGACGAAGTTCATCACCGCGCCCGAGGCGACCGCCTTCACCGGGTCGGCGACGATGCGGCGCGCGATTTCACGCGTCGCGTCGGAGATCTGGGCGTGGTCGGCCTTGGCTTCGTCGACCGAGTTCAGCACCTTGTTGGCGGCCTCGGCCGTCTTGCCGGCGATGTACGACAGGCGGCTGCGCGCATCGGGCAGCCCTTCGGTGGCCAGCTGCAGCTTGGGCATCACGCCAAGCTGCTGCAGCGTGTCGTGCAGCAGGCGGGTCATGTTGCCGATCTGCTGGAAGACCTCGGGCGAGACGGTCGAAAAAGGCGCTGCGGCGCCGCAGGCGGCCTGCGGCGCCGGCGCCAGCGTGGTGGCGTTGTCCATCTTCATGGTCGTCTGCTCGTTGCCTGGCGCCGGTCGGCGGGGCGGTGTGGCGCAAACCGATCGGAACCCGGCGCGCCCGCTCAGGCCGGCGCCGCCAGCTTCTGCATGATCTTGTGCACCTTCTCCTCCAGCGTGGCCTTCGTGAAGGGCTTGACGATGTAGCCGGCGGCGCCGCATTGCGCGGCCTGCACGATGTCTTCCTTGCGCGCTTCGGCGGTGACCATCAGCACCGGCAGGTGCTTGAGCGACTCGTCGGCCTTGATCGCCTTGAGCAGGTCGAAGCCGTTCATGTTCGGCATGTTGATGTCGGAGACGACGAAGTCGTACTTGGTCGACTTCAGCATGTTCAGCGCCACGACGCCGTCTTCGGCTTCGTCGGCGTTGTTGCAGCCCATCTCCTTGAGCAGGCCGCGCACGATGCGGCGCATGGTCGAGAAGTCGTCGATGATGAGGAACTTGAGGTCCGTCGTGTTGCTCATAGGGCTTCCTGGACGAGGCGGCGTGCCGTGCCCCGGTATGGGCACTGGGAGCTTATCGGTGCGCTGCGGCCGGACTTGAACCGGCGCCGGAGAGCCCCGCACCGCCGGGGACGGCCGCGCCGGGGCGCTCGCCGGCCTCGTCGGCTGCGTCGGACACCGCGGGCAGCGCGCCGCCGCGCAGCACCCGCTCTTCGGCCTCGCGGTTCATCACGATCAGGCTCATGCGCCGGTTGGCCGGCGCGCGCGGGTCGGTGGCCACCAAAGGCACGCTGGCGGCCAGCCCCAGCACGCGCAGCACGTGCTCGTCGGGCAGCCCGCCGGCCAGCAGCTCGCGGCGCGTGGCGTTGGCGCGGTCGGCCGAGAGCTCCCAGTTGCTGTAGCCGCGCTCGCCGCCGGGGAAGGGCATCGCGTCGGTGTGGCCCTCGATCGTCAGGCGGTTGGGCACGCCGGCCAGCACGCTGCCCAGCTCGCGCAGCAGCTCGCGCATGGCCGGCTGCAGATCGGGGCTGCCGCTGGCGAACATCGGCCGGCCGTCCTCGTCGACGATCTGGATGCGCAGCCCGTCGGCGGTCATGTCCAGCAGGATCTGCGAGCGCATCGTCGCCAGCCGCTCGTTGCCGGCCAGGCGCGACTCGACGCGGCGCTTCAGGTCCTCCAGGCGAGCCACTTCGGCGCGCTGCTGCTCGGCCTTGAGCACGCGCAGGTTGATGGTGCTGCGCCGGGCATCGATCTCGCCGCTCTTCACCTGGCCGGTGGTGCGCGTGAGGTCCTGGCCGCCGCCCCTGACGACGTGCGACGAGTCGCCCGAGCCCGAGCCGCCTGACATCGCCACCTTCAGCGGCGAGGCGAAGTAGTCGGCGATGCCCTTCTTGTCGCCTTCGGTCGTGCTGCCCAGCAGCCACATCAGCAGGAAGAAGGCCATCATCGCCGTCACGAAGTCGGCGTAGGCGATCTTCCAGGCGCCGCCGTGGTGGCCATGCGCACCCTTCTTGATGCGCTTGACGATGATCGGCTGCAGCTTCTTGGCGTCACCGGCCATGGCCAGCCCCTACTTCTTGCCCTTCACGTGGCCTTCGAGTTCGCCGAAGCTCGGCCGCTCGGTCGAGTACAGCACCTTGCGGCCGAATTCGATGGCCACCTGCGGCGCGTAGCCCTGCATCGAGGCCAGCAGCGTGGTCTTGATGCATTGCAGTTCCTTGGTCGCTTCGTCCACCTTCTGCTCCAGCAGGCCGGCCAGCGGCTCGGCGAAGGCGTAGGCCAGCAGGATGCCGAGGAAGGTGCCCACCAGCGCCGAGCCGATCATCCCGCCCAGCACGGCCGGCGGCTGGCCCACCGAGCCCATCGTGTTCACGACCCCGAGCACCGCGGCGACGATGCCGAAGGCCGGCAGCGCGCCGGCCAGGCGCTGGATCGCCGCCACCGCGGCGTGCTCCTCGTGGTGGTGGGTGTCGATCTCGCTGTCCATCAGCGACTCGATCTCGTGCGCGTTCAGGTTGCCCGAGACCATCATGCGCAGGTAGTCGGTGACAAACTCGGTGACATGGTGATCGCTGCCCACCGTGGCGTACTTCTTGAACAGCGGCGAGTTGTGCGGCTCCTCGACGTCCTTCTCGATCGCCATCAGGCCTTCCTTGCGCGCCTTCTGCAGGATGTCGTACATCAGCGCCAGCAGCTCCATGTAGCGCGCCTTGGTGTACTTGCTGCCCTTGAAGCAGGCGCCCAGGCCGCGCAGCGTGGACTTGACGACCTTGCTCTGGTTGTTGGCCAGGAAGGCACCGACGGCGGCACCGCCGATGGTCGTCATCTCCCACGGCAACGCCTTCAGGATGACGCCCATGTTCCCGCCATGGACGATGAACACCCCGAAGATGCAACCGAGGGCGACGGCCCAGCCGACGATGACGAACATGTTCTTGCTTGTGCGTTGCCCGGCCGCGCTGCGGCGCGCCCGGGACTGCGGACGATGCTGGGGGGGTTATCGGCCCGCCGGCACGGCGGTTGAGCGCCGCCGCCGGCCGCTGCGCGCGTCGATGCGGTAGACGTACACCGGTCGGCCGCCGCCCCTTTGCAGCCGCGCCGCCGGCTCGACGCCAGGCACCGCGAACTCGAGGCTGACGAGCCAGCCGCCACCGGGGCGGCCGCCGATCTCGGCCGCCGCCTTGGCCCACGCGCGGGCCATCGTCTCGGGGCGCTGGAAGAGGTAGACGAGGTCGAAGGCGGCCCACGAGGCGGCCCACATGTCGGCGCGTTCGATGCGCGCGCAGCGCAGGCGCCGCGCCGCCAGCCAGGCCATCGGCGCGCTCCACTCGACACCTTGCAGCCGCGCCTGCGGCCACGCGCGGCCGAGCGCCGCCAGGCCGTGGCCGAGGCCGCAGCCGGCATCGAGCACGCATCCGGGGGCCGGCTGCACGATGCGCTCGATGCCTTGCAGCGCGCCGGCCGGCGTGGGAAAGAACGGCGCATCCCGCCAGGCGCGCAGCGGATACGCCAGCGCCAGCGGCGCCAGAGCCGCCAGCCACCAGAACGAGGCGACGGGCCCTTCAACCCACGCGAGTGCGACAGCCGACAGCGGGAACCCGAGCGCGGCGATGAGGCGCCGCACGCCGCCGGCGATGGCCAGGCTCGCTGCCGCGGCCGTTGCCGTGCCGCCGGCCAGCGCCCAGCTCGCGGCGCCACCCTGTTGGAGAAGCCCGGCCGCGAGCCAGCCCGACAGCCACACCAGCAGCGCCGGCAACGGCCACGGCAGGCGCGCCGGGGTCGGTGGTGCGGCCGGGGTGGATGCGTTCACCGCCGCAGTGTGCCGGCGCCGCCCTCGCCGCACGCCGGCGAACAACGCCGCGCGCGGACGCCATTTCGGCGACGCGGGCCCCTTCGGGGATCGGCAAGAAAAAAGCGGGTCCCGTTGGGGACCCGCGTGAAAGCACAGGGGACTGTGCCAGGAGGAGACGAGCAATGAACCGTTGGAACTCGTGCCAGGCCGTGCGGCCTTCAGATGCCTGTTCGGATGATGCGCGGGATCGCTGAAGCCGTGTCCGTCGGCGCTGCCTCATTAATGTGCAGCAGTACTCACGCCCGCATCGAAAGCGCGGCTGGCGCTGGACAGCGCTCCGGCGAGCTTGCCCTTGCCGGCGCGCGCCGGCGGGTTGCACAAGCCGCAGACGAAGTGGCGCGCGATCTCGTGCGGGTGGGTGACGAAGTGGCCGCCGCACTTGCTGCACGCGGTCATCGTCAGCATGCCGTTGTCGACGAACTTCACCAGCCGCCAGGCGCGCGTCACCGACAACTGCGGCTCCAGGCCCTGGGCGCCGATCTGCTCGGTGTAGAGCTGGTAGGCCTTGATGACGGTGTCGATTTCGTCGAGCGCCGCGACCTTGTTCAGGTATTCGTGGATGTTGAGGAACAGGCTGGCGTGGATGTTCGGCTGCCAGGTCATGAACCAGTCGGTCGAGAACGGCAGCTGGCCCTTGCTCGGGCTCTTGCCGGCCACTTCCTTGTACAGGCGCAGCAGGCGCTCGTAGCTGAGGTCGGTCTCGCTTTCCAGCACCTGCAGCCGCGCGCCGAGCTTGATGAGCGTGACGGCGCGTTCGATCTGCCTGGCTTCGGTGAGGATGCTCTTGGTTCGGGCCATGATGCGCAGGTTCGATGTCGGGCGAGTCGGGAAGCGACGGGCTCAGGCGGCCTCGCGGTGGCGGCCGGCGAGCAGGATCGAGGCGTGCAGGCGCGACATGCCGTCGTTGGCCGCCCCCTTGCCGTGGCTGGTGAGCAGGTTCCACACCACGTCGTCGTCCATGCGGAAGCGGCAAAGGAGCTGGTTGCCGGTGGCGATCTTCATCATCTGCGCCGGCGTCAGCGTCGCCAGGAGCGTTGCCGTCTCCTCGTTGATGCCGAGGCGGAAAAGGGCCTGCTCGCGGTCGTGGCGCACGAGGCTTTGCGCCAGCATCAGGTACGACAGGTTGGCTTCGCGAATCTCGGCGAGGATCTGGTCGGGCGTCATTTCGTGTGGGCTCCGGGTGCGGGGAATGCGTTGTCGATGGAACGCACTGTATCGACGCGAACTGGGCCGCAACATGGACTCACATCGGTTGCTGGAGTCCAGCTTCTTCGGCGCCCCTTGTCAGGGAACTTCCTACACGGCCGATGGAGCGTGACCGGCATCACGCGAGGCACGACGAACGCCCTGGCACGCGCGGAGGCGGCTGCAACGAAACGCAACCCGTGCTTGTCAGCCAGGCCCCGGGGCGCACGACGCGCGGCCCGTGCGGCCCGCGCGGCGCGCCGGCGGCAGCGCCGCTACGCCCGCTCGATGCGCGCGTAGGCGCTGTGGTTGTGGATCGACTCGATGTTCTCGACTTCGACCGCGTAGCGGCCGACGCGCGGCTCGCGTTCGAGGCGCAGGGCCACGTCGCGCACCAGATCCTCGACGAACTTGGGGTTCTCGTAGGCGCGTTCGGTCACCCACTTCTCGTCGGTGCGCTTGAGCATCGGCCAGATCTCGCTGCTGGCCTCGTCCTCGGCGAAGCGCACCAGTTCGTGCCACTCGACCGGCTGCAGCAGCTCGACGCGCACGGTGACCAGCGCGCGCTGGTTGTGCGCGCCGTAGTCGGAGATCTCCTTCGAGCACGGACACAGGCTCTTCACCGGCACGCCCACCTCGGCCCACAGCGTCGTGTTCGGCGCTGCCGCAGCGCCGCTGCCCTTGCGCGTCTCGGCGATCCAGCGGCCGCGGTAGTCGAGCAGGCTCGCCAGGCCCGACACCGGCGCGCGCTTGCGCAGGAAGAACGAGAACGCGGCTTCGACGCGCCCTTCCTCGGCGTCCAGCAGCGCCAGCATGGCGCCGTGCCGTTCCCGCAGCGCCGCGGCGTCGAGCACGGTGCCGCTGGTGTGCAGTTCGTCGAGCCAGGCGATGAAGCGCGACATGTGGGTGCCCTTCTTCTGCGCCGGCAGCGCGACGTCCAGGGCCCAGGTGGCCGCGCAGGTCTGCGCCGCACCGCCCACCCGCAGCGCGAGCGGATAGCGCAGGTCCTTGACGCCGACGCGCTGGATCGCCAGCTGGCGATGGTCGCGCTCGCTTTGGGTGTCGGGGATCTGCAGGGCGTCGGTGAGGTTGTTCATCGCATCACGAGCATGACAGCGGCCGGGCGGCGGCGGCGTCACAGGGATTACAGCGCGGCGCGCGCCGTACCGCGCGGCGCGGGCCGTGCGCCGTGCCGCGGCACGCCGCGCCGGCACTCAGGAGTTCACCGCCGCGAGCGTCGGCCGCACCGCTTCGGCCACGGCGAACCGCTGGCGGATGCTCTGCTCGATGCCCACGGCGTCGAGCCCGCACAAGGAAAGGAGCCGGCCCGGATCACCGTGTTCGATGAACTGGTCGGGCAGGCCGAGCACGAGCACCGGCAGCGTCAGGCCGGCCGCTGCCAGGCACTCGAGGACCGCGCTGCCGGCGCCGCCGCCGACGCAGCCTTCCTCGACCGTCACGAGGGCGTCGTGCGTGCGCGCGAGCTCCAGCACGAGCGCCTCGTCCAGCGGCTTGGCGAAGCGCATGTCGGCCACGGTCGCGTCGAGCTTCTCGGCGGCCGCCAAGGCCGGATGCAGCAGCGTGCCGAAGGCCAGGATCGCCACGCGGCGGCCGCTGCCGCCGCGGGCATCGCTGCGCAGGCCCGACTCGCGCCGCCGCACGCCACGGCCCCATTCCCAGGTGGCCAGGCCCGGCCCGATGGCCGCGCCGCAGCCGCTGCCGCGCGGGTAGCGCACGGCCACCGGGTGCTCCTGGGCGAAGGCGGTGGACAGCGCCATGCGGCACTCGTTCTCGTCGCTGGGCACGAGCATGCTGCAGTGGGGGATGCAGCGCACGAAGGCGATGTCGAAGGCGCCGCAGTGCGTGGCGCCGTCGGCGCCGACGATGCCGGCGCGGTCGAGGGCGAACACCACCGGCAGGTTCTGGATCGCCACGTCGTGGATGAGCTGGTCGTAGCCGCGCTGCAGGAAGGTCGAGTAGATCGCCACCACCGGCTTCAGCCCCTCGCAGGCGAGGCCCGCGGCGAAGGTCACGGCATGCTGCTCGGCGATGCCGACGTCGAAGTAGCGGCCGGGAAAGCGCTTGTGGAACTCGACCATGCCCGAGCCTTCGCGCATCGCCGGCGTGATGGCCACCAGCCGCTGGTCGGCCTCGGCCATGTCGCACAGCCACTGCCCGAAGACCTGCGTGAAGGTGGTCTTGGCGCTGCCGCTGGCCTTGGGGAAGCCCTCGGCCGGGTTGAACTTGCCGCTGGCGGCGTGGTACTTCACCGGGTCGGCCTCGGCCAGCTTGTAGCCGTAGCCCTTCTTCGTGACCACGTGCAGGAACTGCGGGCCCTTCTTGTCGCGCAGGTTCTCCAGCGTCGGCACCAGCGAGTCGAGGTCGTGGCCGTCGATCGGCCCGACGTAGTTGAAGCCGAACTCCTCGAAGATGGTGCCGGGCACCACCATGCCCTTGGCGTGTTCCTCCAGGCGGCGCGCCAGTTCGAACAGCGGCGGCACGGGCTTGAGCACCGCCTTGGCGCCTTCGCGCGCGGCGGCGTAGAACTGACCGCTCATCAGGCGCGCCAGGTAGCGGTTGAGCGCCCCCACCGGCGGGCTGATCGACATGTCGTTGTCGTTGAGGACGACGAGCATGTCCACGGCGTGGCCGTTGTGGCCGAAGCCGGCGTTGTTCAGCGCCTCGAAGGCCATGCCGGCGCTCATCGCGCCGTCGCCGATGACGGCGACCGCACGGCGCTCCTCGCCCTTGAGTTGCGCCGCCAGCGCCATGCCCAGCGCCGCCGAGATCGACGTCGAGCTGTGCGCGGTGCCGAAGGTGTCGTACTCGCTCTCGTCGCGGCGCGGGAAGCCGCCGATGCCGCCGAGCTGGCGCAGCGTGTGCATGCGGTCGCGGCGGCCGGTGAGCACCTTGTGCGGGTAGGTCTGGTGCCCGACGTCCCAGACGATGCGGTCGTGCGGCGTGTCGAACACGTAGTGCAGCGCCACCGTCAGCTCCACTGTGCCGAGGTTGCTGCCGAGATGGCCACCGGTCTGGGCGACGGTGTCGAGCACGAACTGGCGCAGCTCCGTGGCCACTTGCGCCAGCTGGTTGCGGCCGAGCCGGCGCAGGTCGGCCGGGCTGTCGATCGTCTGGAGGAGGTTGTCCATGGCTGAGTTCAGTTCTCGCGCTCGACCACGCGGTCGGCCAGCAGCGCCAGCGTCGAGGTCGCCGCGCCGAGGCCGCTCCTGGCCAGCGCCTGGTGCGCCTGCGCGCACAGTTCCTGCGCGTGCCGGCGCGCCGCTTCGAGGCCGAGCACCGAGACGTAGGTCGGCTTGTTGCTGCCCTGGTCCTTGCCGGCCGTCTTGCCCAGCGTCTCGGAAGCCTGCGTCACATCGAGGATGTCGTCGACGACCTGGAAGGCCAGGCCGACGGCCGAGCCGTATTCGGACAGCGCCTGCCAGGCCTGCGCGCTCGGCCGGCCGCACGCCGCACCCATCAGCACGCTGGCCTGCAGCAAGGCGCCGGTCTTGCGCCGGTGCATGTCGCGCAGCGCGCTTTCGCTGAGCGGCTTGCCGATGCTGGCCAGGTCGATGGCCTGGCCGCCGGCCATGCCGACGTGGCCGGCGGCGCGCGCCAGCAACCCCACGAGGCGCGACTGCAGCGCCGGCTCGACACCCTCGGCCGGCGTCAGCACCTCGAACGCCAGCGCCTGCATCGCGTCGCCGGCGAGCATCGCCTGCGCCTCGCCGAACTCGACGTGGACGGTGGGCTTGCCGCGCCTGAGCACGTCGTTGTCCATGCACGGCATGTCGTCGTGGATCAGCGAATAGGCGTGGATCAGCTCCACCGCCACGGCGGCACGCAACGCCGCCTCGTGTTCGCCGCGCACGGCCTCGGCGCTGGAGAGCACCAGCAGCGGCCGCAGCCGCTTGCCGCCGTCGAGCACGCCGTAGCGCATCGCTTCGCCCAGGCCTGCGGGGCTGTCGCCGGGCACCCAGCGCTCCAGCGCCGCTTCGACATCGGCACACTGCCGGCGCAACCAGCCGTCGAGATCGCGCGCGTTCATGCGCCGTTCCCGTTCCACGGCTTGAACTGCCCTTCCTCGAGCAGCTTCACCTGCGCTTCCACCGCCTCGAGGCGGCCGCGGCACCAGGCCAGCAACTCGGCACCGCGCTTGTAGTCGTCGAGCAAGCGGTCCAGGGGCAGCTGGCCCTGCTCCATCTGCTCCACCAGACGGTCCAGCTCCGCCACCGCCTCCTCGTAGCTGGCCGCAGGGGCGCTGGAACCCGGCACGGTCTGCCGCGGCACCTCTTGCGGGGTCTGCTTCGGGGCTGCCGAGGTGCTGCTGGCCATTGCGGGGCGGGAAAGGGAAAGGGGCGAATTCTAGTCAATCGGGTCTTCGC
Organism: Rubrivivax sp.; assembly: GCA_016790425.1. GTDB lineage: Bacteria > Pseudomonadota > Gammaproteobacteria > Burkholderiales > Burkholderiaceae_C > Rubrivivax. Next base: position 29,748 of record JAEUPF010000122.1, on the reverse strand, counting down.
GGACCTTGGGGCAGAATCCCGCCCGCGCCGCATGCACGGGCCCAACGAACGGGCCAGATGGTCTGCGGCGAAGATGCCTGCCGGTGCGTGGCCCTTGCAGGGCACTGCGCGGCCGGCCGGTTCGGTGCCACTTCTTGGTCGTCCCTGTCGTCACAGGAGGATCGGTTCGGATCATGTCGGACCTCAGCATCCCTCTCGAATCGCGCGCCAAGGCGCAGCTTCCGGTCCACAGCTACTTCGACGAGGGCTTGTTCCGCCAGGAACAAGAGAAGATCTTCGACCTCGCTCCGGCCTACCTCGGGCATGAACTGGCCGTGCCCGAGGTCGGCGACCACCTGGCGCTGCCCCAGGAAGGTGAAGGCCGCGCGCTGGTGCGTTCGGCCAGCGGGCCCGAGGGGATCTCGCTGGTGTCCAACGTCTGCCGCCACCGCCAGGCCATCATGCTGCGCGGCCGCGGCCACAGCGCCGGGCGCAGCCACATCGTCTGCCCGGTGCACCGCTGGACCTACGACCTCGAGGGCCGGCTCGCCGGGGCGCCGCACTTCGAGCACGACCCCTGCCTGAACCTGCGCCGCTACCCGCTGCAACGCTGGAACGGCCTGCTGTTCGAGCAGCGTGAGCGCAGCGTCGCCCAGGCGCTGGCGGGCGTGGGCGGCACGGCGGCCGAGCTGCTGGATTTCACCGGCTTCGTGTTCGACCGCGCCCACCTGCACGAGTGCGACTACAACTGGAAGACGTTCATCGAGGTCTACCTCGAGGACTACCACGTCGGGCCGTTCCACCCCGGGCTCGGACACTTCGTCACCTGCGACGATCTGCGCTGGGAGTGGGGCCGGCACCATTCGGTGCAGACGGTGGGCGTGCAGGACGCGCTGGCCAAGCCGGGGTCGAACGTCTACCGGCGCTGGCACGAGGCGCTGATGAAGTTCCGCCAGGGCGTGCCGCCGACGCGCGGCGCGGTGTGGCTGACGCTGTACCCGACGACGATGGTCGAGTGGTATCCGCACGTGCTGGTGGTGTCGACGCTGTTCCCGCGCGGGCCGCGCAAGACGCTCAACCTGGTGGAGTTCTTCTACCCCGAGGAGATCGCGGCCTTCGAGCGCGAGTTCATCGAGGCGCAGCAGGCCGCCTACATGGAGACCTGCATCGAGGACGACGAGATCGCGCTGCGCATGGACGAAGGGCGGGCGGCTCTGCTGGCGCGCGGCGAGAACGAGGTCGGCCCGTACCAGAGCCCGATGGAAGACGGCATGCTGCACTTCCACGAGTGGTACCGGCGCGAGATGCGGCTGGCCGCCGAGGGGGGCTTCTGATCTCACCGGCCCCTTCCCTGCCCTCGGACCGCGGCGCGGCGATCCCCGGGTCGATGCCTGCACCGACGCCTGCACCGATGCCGGCACCGATGCCGGCACTGATCAGCGCCGAGGAACTGCGCTCGCTGCTGGCCACCGGCCATGCCGACGTCGTCCTGCTGGACTGCGGCTTCGACCTCGCCGACACCGCGGCCGGCCGGCGCGCCTTCGACGCGGGCCATCTGCCGGGAGCGCAGTATGCGCACCTGGACCGCGACCTCAGCGGTGTCAAGACCGGCCGCAACGGCCGCCACCCGCTGCCGCCGAGGGACGCCTTCGCCGCGCAGGTGGGCCGCTGGGGCATCGGGCCGGCGACCCGGGTCGTCACCTACGACGCGCAGGGCGGCGTGTATGCGGCACGCGCCTGGTGGCTGCTGCACTGGCTCGGCCACGCCAAGGCCGCGGTGCTCGATGGCGGAGTCGCCGCGTGGCGGGCTGCGGGCGGCAGCCTCGGGACCAGCGCGGCCGCTTCGCGGCCGCTGCCGCCCTACCCGGCGCAGCCGCCGCTGGCGATGCCGACCGTCGATGCCGAGGCGCTGCTGGCCTCGCTCGGCCGCGCATCCGGCAGCGGCCTCGGCCCCGGCCGCTGGCGCGTGCTGGACGCCCGCTCGCCCGAGCGGTACCGCGGCGAGACCGAACCGCTCGATCCGGTGGCCGGCCGCATCCCCGGCGCCATCAATCGCTTCCACCGCGAGAACCTGCAAGGCGACGGCCGCTTCAAGGCCCCCCCGGTGCTGCGCGCCGAGTTCGCCCGGCTGGGCATCGATGGCCACACCGCCGCCACGGTCGTGCACCAATGCGGCTCTGGCGTGACCGCCTGCCACAACCTGCTGGCGATGGTGCACGCCGGTCTCGCCGGTGCGGCGCTGTACCCGGGCTCGTGGAGCGAATGGTGCGCCGACGCCACGCGGCCGGTCGAGCGCGGCTGAGCTGCGCAGCCAACGCGGGTGAAACGAGCCGGCGCGCTTGACCGGCATCAAGCGTGCGGGCTCCCCCCGAGGCGACAAGACAGCGCGGAAGCAGTGAAATAGGCACATCAACCGGCACGGAGAGCACCATGTACAAGCGGATCCTGTTCCCCACCGACGGCTCGGAAATCACCCAAAAGGCGCTCGGCTCGGCGATCTCGCTGGCCAAGCTCACCGGCGCCGAGATCTACGCGCTCTCGGTGAAGGAGCCTTTCCCCTACAGCGCCATCTCCGAGATGCAGCCGGTGCCGCCGCAGGAGTTCTACGACGCGCAAGAGCGCATCGCCGCCGGCCGCGTGCAGGCCGCGGCCGACGCCGCGCGCGCCGCCGGCGTCACCTGCCATGCGCACACGGTGGAAGCCATTCACCCGTGGGAGGCGATCCTCGACCACGCCAAGACGCAGAACTGCGACGTCATCGTCATGGCCTCGCACGGCCGCCGCGGTGTGACGGCGCTCCTGCTGGGCAGCGAGACCTCGCGCGTGCTGACGCACGCGACGCTGCCTGTGCTCGTGGTGCGTTAAGGGGCGCGGCAGGGCGCCGCAGGGCGCCGCAGGGCGCGGCAGGGCACGGCAGCGCCTCGAAGCCGCGGCAGCGGCGCCGCGGCCCTTTGCATCGCCCGGCGGCGAGGCGTCAGTGCCCGCTGCGATGCAGCAGCTCGCGCGCCAGCAGGATCAGGCCGAGACCCGCAAGCAGCCACGCCACCTGGGCGGCGGTTTCGCGCCACGACAGGCGCTTCTGGAGTTGCGGCAGCAGGTCGGCCACGGCCACGTAGATGAAGCTGCTCGAGGCGGCCACCAGCAGGTACGGCAGCAGGTACTCGAACGGTCCCACGAGGTAGTAGCCGAGCACGCCGCCGATCACGGCCGCAGCGCCTGACAGCAGGTTGTAGGCCAGGGCGCGCGTGCGGCTCAAGCCGGCGTTGAGCAGCACGATGTAGTCGCCGGCCTCCTGCGGGATCTCGTGCATCGCCACCGCCAGCGCCGTGACGAACCCCAGCGTCGGATTCGCCAGGAACGCCGCGGCGATGATCACGCCGTCGCAGAAGTTGTGCACCCCGTCGCCGACGAGCACCGCCAGGCCGCCGCGGCCGGCCTGCTGCGCGTCGAAGTGGTGGTGGTGGTCGTGGCCGTCGCCTTCGTGGTGGTGCATGTGGCGGTACAGCTCCGCCTTCTCCAGCAGCCAGAAGAACAGCAACCCGGCCAGCAGCGTGGCGAACAGCGTCGCGGGCGTCGGCCGGTGGTGGCCCGCAGCGGAAGCCTCTGCCGCGCCGGCCACCGCATGCTCGAAGGCCTCGGGCAGCACGTGCAGCAGCGATGTCGCCAGCAGCACCCCTGCCGACAGGCTGACCAGGTTGCGCACGACGCGGCCGAGCAGGCCCACCGTCAGCGTGGCGGCGATCAGCACCGACAGCGCGCCGCCGGCAGCGGTGGCGATGATGATGTAGGCAAGGGTCATGGCTGCGCTGCGGCCGTTGGTGGCGGGGTGCGGCGGGCTCAGGCCTGCAGCAGGTTCGCGCGGTAGTGCAGCAGTTCGTCGATCGACTCGTGGATGTCGGCCAGCGCCGTGTGCGCCTGCGCCTTCTTGAAGCCTTCGAGCACGCCGGGCTTCCAGCGCCGGGCCAGCTCCTTCAGCGTGCTGACGTCGAGGTTGCGGTAGTGGAAGAAGGCTTCCAGCTTCGGCATGTGGATGGCCAGGAAGCGGCGGTCCTGGCAGATGCTGTTGCCGCACATCGGGCTCTTGCCGGCCGGCACATAGGCGCGCAGGAACTCGATCACGCGCGACGCGGCGGTCTCCTCGTCGATGGCAGAGGCCCGCACACGCTCGGTGAGGCCGCTCCTGCCATGCGTGCCCTTGTTCCAGGCGTCCATGCCGTCGAGGACGGCGGCGCTCTGGTGCACGGCGAACACCGGGCCTTCGATGCGCACGGTGACCAGCGGGTCGGTGACGACGACGGCGATCTCGATGATGCGGTCGCGCTCGGGCACGAGGCCGGTCATCTCGAGGTCGATCCAGACGAGGTTGTTCTCGTTCAGCGGCAAGGCGGCAGTGCTGTCCATGGCCGGGCATTGTCCGGCATGGGCCGCGCAGCCCGCGCCGCGGCGCGCGTCCAGGCGCCCGCCTACACTCGTGCCATGTCCGCTTCCGGGTACACCGCCCTCTTCGTGCTGGCACTCGTGGCCTCGTTCGCCACGCGGCTGTGGCTGGCCTCGCGGCAGGTGCGGCACGTGGCGCGGCACCGCGACGCCGTGCCGCCGGCCTTCGCCGGCTCGGTGACGCCCGAGGCGCACCGCAAGGCGGCCGACTACACGCTCGCGCAGGTGCGCTTCGGCGTGCTAGCCACGGCGCTCGCGACGGCGGTGCTGATGGGCTGGACGCTGCTGGGCGGGCTGGACGCGCTGAATGCTCTCGTGCGCGACCTCGTGCAGCCGCGCCTGGGCGACATGGCCTATCAACTGGCGCTGCTGGGCGCGTTCGCTTTCATCGGCGGCGTTGTCGAGCTGCCGCTCGCCTGGTACCAGACCTTCCGCATCGAACAACGCTTCGGCTTCAACCGCATGACGCTGTCGCTGTGGCTGGCCGACCTCGTCAAGGGCACGCTGCTCGGCCTGGCCATCGGCGCGCCGCTGGCGGCGCTGGTGCTGGCCATCATGGCCGCCTCGGGCGGCCTGTGGTGGTTGTGGGCCTGGGGCGCGTGGGTCGTCTTCAACCTCGTGCTGCTGGTGCTGTACCCGACGGTGATCGCGCCGTTGTTCAACAAGTTCGAGCCGCTCGCCGACGCCGCGCTCGCCACGCGGGTGGCCGCGCTGATGCAGCGCTGCGGCTTCGCCGCCAAGGGCTTGTTCGTGATGGACGGCAGCCGCCGGTCGGCGCATGCCAACGCGTATTTCACGGGCCTGGGCGCGGCCAAGCGCGTGGTCTTCTTCGACACGCTGCTGGCGCGCCTGACGCCCGGCGAGGTCGAGGCGGTGCTGGCGCACGAACTCGGCCACTTCAAGCACCGCCACGTGGGCAAGCGCATGGCCGGCATCTTCGGCGCCAGCCTCGCCGCGCTGGCGCTGCTGGGCTGGCTGGCCGGCCAGGCCAGCTTCTTCGCCGGCCTGGGCGTGGCGCCGAACCTCGCCGCGCCCAACGACGCGCTGGCACTGCTGCTGTTCGCGCTGGCGTTGCCGCCGTTCGGCTTCTTCGTCACGCCGCTGGCGGCGCAGCTCTCGCGCCGGCATGAGTTCCAGGCCGACGCCTACGCCTGCGCGCAGGCCGACGGCCGCGACCTGGCGCGTGCATTGCTCAAGCTGCACGAGGACAACGCCTCGACGCTGACGCCGGACCCGCTGTACGTGCGCTTCTACTACTCGCATCCGCCGGCGTCGGAGCGGCTGGCGGCATTGCCGGCCCCGGCGTGATGCCGCTGCACGCCGTGATCGTGGCGATCGTGGCTCGAGCGCCCGGTGAGCGAAAGCCTTCGCTCGCCCGGTGAAGCGGGCCCGGCGCTGGTGGTGGCCACCTTCGGCCGCCAGGTGCTGGTCGAGACGCCCGCGGGCCGGCGCGTGCGCTGCCAGACGCGCGGCAAGAAGAGCGACATCGTCGTCGGCGACCGCGTGTGCTGGCAGGCATCCGGCGATGGCGGCATCGTCACCGAGCTCTTGCCGCGGCGCAACCTGCTGTTCCGCCAGGACGAGTGGCGCACGAAGAGCTTCGCCGCCAACCTCGACCAGATCCTCGTGCTGCTGGCCGTCGACCCGCCCTACGCCGAAGCGCAGCTCGCGCGCGCGCTGATCGCTGCCGGCGCTGCCGGCGTTCCGGCGCTCGTCGGCCTGAACAAGACCGATCTCCCGGGCCTCGATGCGGCTCGCGCGCGCCTGGCCCCGTACCAGGCGATGGACGTGCCGGTGCTCGAGTTCGCGCTGAAGGCGCAGCCGGCGGCCGCGCACGCCTTGCTGATGCCGCATCTGCGCGACCGGGCCACGCTCGTGCTCGGCCCCAGCGGCATGGGCAAGAGCACGCTGATCAACCGCTTCGTCGCCGGCGCCGAGGCCCAGGTGGGCGAGGTCTCGCGTGCCTTGAACGCCGGGCGGCACACCACCACGCGCACCACCTGGTACTGGCTCGACGACGAGCGGCAAGGGGCGCTGATCGATTCGCCCGGCTTCCAAGAGTTCGGCCTGCGCCAGGTGCAGCCTTCAGAGTTGATGGCGCTGATGCCCGACATCGCCAGCCACGCCGCGCATTGCCGCTTTGCCGACTGCGCACACCAGCAGGAACCGGGCTGCGCGGTGCGCGCCGCTGTCGAAGCGGGCGCGCTCAGTGCCTCCCGGGCGCGCATCCACGCCGAGCTGCTCGAGGAACTCTCGCGCAAGGCCTGGTGAGCACCCGCGGCGCCTGGGCGCGGGGTCGTGGCGGCGGCAACCTAACCGAGGACGTTGGCGGCCGTCAGCAGCGCCACCAGCACCAGCCACAGCACCACCGAGCGCCACACCAGCCCGACGACGCTGGCCAGGTGCCCTGGCTGCGCCGGCGTGCCGAGCGTCGAGCCGGCAGCGGCGGCCAGGTCGGGCGCGGCGCCGCTGGTGAAGGTCTTGCTGCGGTCGGGCGTGACCCCGGGCGCCGCGGCGCCGCCGAGTTGCACGCCCACGGCCCCGGCGGCGGCGGCGAGGATGATGCCTTCGTTCGGGTGCAGCCACAGCCCGGCGTCGCGACGCCAGCCGGCCACCGCCTCCTCGAAGTCGCCGACGATCGCGAAGCCGAAGGCGGTGAGGCGCGCCGGGACGTGGTCGATGAGCGAGAAGAGCCGCCGCGACAGCGCGAGCAGCGCCTCGTTCACCGGCGCGTCGAGCGCGCGCTGGCGAAAGCCCCAGTATCGACTGGCGAACTCGGCCAGCCGGTACAGCACCGCGCCGGCCGGCCCCAGGCCCACCGCCGACAGCGCGACGAACCAGAAGAAGACACCGAAGACGTGCCGGTGCGCCGCCAGCAGCGCGTGCTCGATCACGTGGCGCAACAGCTCGGTTCGCGGCAGTTCGCTGGTGTCGAGGTGGCGCCACTCGGCGAGCAGCCGCCGCGCCTGGTCTTCCTGGCCGCGCTCGAGCGAGTCGCGGATGTCGGTGAAGTAGTGGCTGAACTGCCGGAAGCCGAGCGTCGCATAGAGCACCGCCACGTCGAAGGCCAGCGCCAGCAAGGCGCCGGCGGTGCCTTGGCGCTCGAGCAGCAGGTACAGCAGCGCCACCACGCCCGCCGGCAGGAGGACGGCCGCAACCCAGGCCACCCAGGCGTGGTGCGGCCGACCGGCGTCGAAGTTGCGCCCGCACCAGCCGACATAGGCGTGCAGCGCCTCGTGCGGCGCCGAATTGCGCGGCAGCGGCCGCACCTGCTCCAGCAGCAGCGCCAACAGGACCGCGAGGAAACCCATCGGCGCCCGACCTCGACTTCAGCCGGCCAGGTACCGGTACAGGTTGCGCAGCATGGCCGCTGTCGCGCCCCAGATGAAGTACTCGCGCGGCGGGCCGTCGCCAGCCCCGCCCTGCCAGGGCATCGAGAAGAACTGGCGCTCGATGCCTTCGTGCGCGTAGTGGTGGCGGCGGTGGTGCGCCGGCGTCATCAGGAACGCCAGCGGCACCTCGAAGGCCTCCGCCACCTCGAACGGATCGAGCGCCAGCTCGAACGGCGGCGTGACGAGGCCGACCACCGGTGTCACCGCATAACTGGTGACCGTGTGGTACAGCGGCAGCTCGCCGATCAGTTCGACGTGGCGGCGGGCCAGGCCCACTTCCTCCTCGGCTTCGCGCAGCGCGGTGTCGGCGGCATTCGCGTCGTCGGCCTCGGCGCGGCCGCCGGGGAAGCTGATCTGCCCGGCGTGGTCGCGCAGGTGCTCGGTGCGCCGCGTCAGCAGCACCGACAAGCCTTCGGGCCGCTGCACCAGCGGCACCAGGACGGCTGCGGGCGACACGGCGCGGTCGAGGTGGAAGCGACCGCCGTCGCCAGGCATCTCGGGCGTGAACGGGCGCGCCCGCGCGAAACGTTCGCGCAGGGCCTCAGCCCGCAACCGCTCGGGCGTGATGGCCGGCAGGTGCGCATCGTGCCCGGCCACGGGCACGAGGCGGGGATCGAGGATGCGCGTCGGCAGGCGCGGCTTCGCCGGCACCGCCGCGCCGGCCTGCCCCTCGCCTGGCTGCGAAGGTTGCGCAGCGGGCGGCATGGATGCAGCAGGCGGACCCGGCGGCGCGGCGCCGGCGGCCGCCGTTGCCGGCGGCAGGGCCATCAGGCGAGCTTGGCCGTGATGCGCGCCGACTTGCCGCTGCGCTCGCGCAGGAAGTACAGCTTGGCGCGGCGCACGTCGCCGCGGCGCTTGACCTCGATGCCGGCGATCAGCGGGCTGTAGAGCTGGAACGTGCGCTCGACGCCTTCGCCGCTGCTGATCTTGCGCACGATGAAGCTGCTGTTCAGGCCGCGATTGCGCTTGGCGATGACGACGCCCTCGTAGGCCTGCACGCGCTTGCGGTTGCCTTCGACGACGTTGACATTGACGACCACCGTGTCGCCGGGGGCGAACTCGGGGAACTTGCGGTCGAGGCGGGTGATTTCCTCGCGCTCGAGCGTGGCGATGAGGTCCATCGGTGGGTCTCCATCGATCTTGCAGACGCTGCCGTCGGCCGGTCGGGCTGGCGGCGTTGCGCTCGCGGCGTTGGCCGCGACGGGCGGGTTGAGGGATGCGGCGGGCGCCACCGCGGCACTTGGAGCAGCGGCGCCCGGTGCCGCTGTAGTGGCCCGGCAGAGGATCGAAAAGCTGCGGATTATAGAGGCGCGTCCCGGTCCGGCGCCGGCGCTTCGGCCAACGCGGCGAGGAAGCGCTCGTCGGCGTCCGTCAGGCGCCCCGCCGCCCGCGCGCGTTCGATGAGGTCGGGCCGGCGGCGAGCCGTCAGCTCGAGCGAACGTTCGCGCTTCCAGCGCGCGATGCGGCCATGGTGCCCGGACAACAGGACCGCCGGCACGTCCAGCTGCGCCTGGCCGATGGGAAGCGATTCCGGGCGGCTGTACTGCGGGCCTTCGAGCAGGCCGTCGGGGCTGGCGCCGCCATCGGCTTCGTCGTCGTCGCCGCCCTCGTCCGAGGCTTCGGAGAAGCTGTCCTGGCGATGCGACTGGCGCTTGAGCACGCCCTCCTGCAACCGCGCCACGGCATCCAGCAGTGCCAGCGCCGGCAGTTCGCCGCCGGAGAGCACGAAGTCGCCCAGGCTCAACTCGTGCGTGACGCAGGCATCGATGAAGCGCTGGTCGACGCCCTCGTAGCGGCCACACACGAGCACGGCGCCCTCGCCGCTGGCGAACTCGCGCACCACCGCCTGGTCGATGCGCCGCCCGGTGGGCGTGAAGTGCACGACGGCGAGCGAACGGCCCGCCGCCGGCGGCACGCGCTCGGCCCGGATGGCCGCCAGCGCCCGCAGCAGCGGGCCCGCCAGCAGCACCATGCCGGGGCCGCCACCGTAGGGCCGGTCGTCGACGCGCCGGTAACTGTCTTCGGCGAAGTCGCGCAACGGCCACAGGCGCACGTCCACCGCCTCGCTGCCGAAGGCGCGCCGCGTCACGCCCTGCGTCAGGTGCGGCGCGAAGAGCTCGGGGAAGAGCGTGACGACGTCGAAGCGCATGACGGTGCGCGATGCTGCGCCGTTCAGTAGTCGGCCTGCCAGTCGACGTGCAGGCAGCGCCCGAGCAGGTCGACCCGGTCGACATACGCCGACACGAAGGGAATCAGCAACTCGTGCGCCGGCGCGTCGCCGCCGGGTTGCACCCGCAGCACGCAGCTGGGACCGGTCTCGACGAGCCCGGCCACCGTGCCCAGCGACTGCCCTTCGCGGTTGCGCACCGCCAGGCCGATCAGGTCGACCCAGTAGAACTCGTCGTCGCCCGGCGTCGGGAAGCTCGAGCGCGCGACGAAGACACGCGCACCGGCCAGCGCCTCGGCCGCATCGCGGTCGTCGAGCTGCTGCGCCGTGGCGACCACGTGCTCGCCGTGCTCGCGCGCCTGCGCGATGCGCAGCAACCGCGGCCAGCGCGGGCCGGCCGCGGCTTTCGGGCCGGGGGCCGGCGGCATCGCCGGGGGCTGCAGGAACCAGCGCTTGCTGGAGAACAGGGCCTGCGGGTCGGCCGAGAAGGGCTTGACCTTGATGCCGCCCTTCACGCCCCAGGCGCCGACGATGCGGCCGACTTCGACCGCGTCATCGGGGAAGGCCGGATCGTCGCCGGCAGCGGCGAACATCCGGCTCGGCCGGCCTTCAGCGGCCTCAGGCGGCCGCGGCGGCCGGGGTCGTCGTGGCCGTCTTCGCCTGGTCGACCAGGCGGCGCACCGTCGGCGAAACCTGGGCGCCGACGCCGGCCCAGTAGGTGACGCGGTCCAGTGCCACGCGCAGCGGCTGCTCGCCGCCGGCGGCCATCGGGTTGTAGAAGCCCACGCGCTCGATGAAGCGGCCGTCGCGGCGCTCGCGCGAATCGGCGACGACGATGTTGAAGAACGGGCGCTTCTTAGCGCCGCCACGGGCCAAACGGATCACGACCATGCTGGAAAGCCTTGCTTGCTGCGGAGCCGACGGCGCCGCCACGGGAGACACACCGGGCTGGCCATCGAGAAGGCCGGCAACGCGTGCAACCTCGGGTGCCGCACATGCGCCGACCGGTACTTGGACCCCGCCGCCGTAGATACGCCGCCCGCCTGCCGGCACGCCCGTTCTCCGGGATGCGCCGAGAAGCCTTCAGCCGTCGGTGGGAACCTGAAATTATAGTGGGGGGTTTATGTCCACCGACACCCCCGCCGCTGCCGCCCCACCCTACCGCTCGAAGACCGCCGCCGCCTGGCTGGCGCTCCTGCTGGGCGCCATCGGGCTGCACCGCATCTACCTCAACGGCTCCGGCGACAGGCTTGCCTGGGCGCATGTGCCGTTCACCACCCTCGGCCTCTTCGGCGCCGAGCGCATGGCCACCCTCGGCCAAGACGACCGCCTGGCGTGGCTGCTGGTGCCGCTGCTCGGGCTGATGCTGGCGCAGGGGATGCTGTGCGCCATCGTGTATGCGCTGACGCCCGACGAGCGCTGGGACGCCCGCCACAACCCCGACCGGCCCGGGCGCGCCACCGGCTGGGGGCCGGTGCTGGCGGCGATCGCCGCGTTGATGGTGGGCGGGGTCGTGCTGATCGGCACCATCGCCTTCTCGATCCAGAAGGCTTTCGAGTGGCAGGCCGAGCCGGCGGTCGAGGGGCGTCGTTGAGCGGACGGGCGAGCACTCGGCCGCGCGGCGCTCAGAACAGCCAGGTGCTCAGGCCGTAGAACACCGCGGCAATGAACGCCGTGGCCGGGATCGTGAAGATCCAGGCCAGCAGGATGTTGCCCGCCAGCCCCCAGCGCACCGCCGAGGCACCGCGCACCGAACCGACGCCGTAGATGGCCCCGGTGATGGTGTGCGTCGTCGACACCGGCACGCCCATCGCCGTGGCGAGGAACAGCGTCGCCGCGCCGCCGGTCTCGGCGCAGAAGCCGCCCACCGGCTTGAGCTTGGTGATCTTCTGGCCCATCGTCTTGACGATGCGCCAGCCGCCCAGCAGCGTGCCGAGCCCAATGGCGAGGTAGCAGCTCCAGATCACCCACGCCGGCGGCCGGTGGTCGCCGGCACCGGCCAGGCCGGCGGCGATGAGCAGCAGCCAGATCACGCCGATCGTCTTCTGCGCGTCGTTGCCGCCGTGGCCAAGCGAATACAGCCCGGCCGAGACGAGCTGGGCGCGCCGGAACACCTTGTCCACGCGCAGCGGCGAAGAGCGCTTGAACAGCCACGACAACCCCACCATCAGCAAGCCGCCGAGAATGAACCCCAGCAGCGGCGAAACGAAGATGAAGGCCACCGTGCGCGCCACGCCGCTGCCCACCAGCGGGCCGATGCCGGCCTTGGCGATGGTGGCGCCGACGATGCCGCCGATCAGCGCGTGCGAGCTGGACGAGGGGATGCCGTACCACCAGGTGAGCACGTTCCAGGCGATGGCGCCCACCAGCGCGCCGAAGATCACGTGCTGGTCGACGACGCCCGGCTCGACGATGCCCTTGCCCACGGTGGCCGCGACCTTCAGCTCGAAGACGAGGATGGCGATGACGTTGAAGGCGGCCGCGAACGCGACCGCCTGGCCGGGCTTGAGCACGCCGGTGGAGACGACGGTGGCAATGCTGTTGGCGGCGTCGTGGAAGCCGTTCATGAAGTCGAACAGCAACGCCAGGACGACGAGCATCACCACCACCCACAGGGCGACTTGCGCGGGCTGCATGGAGAAGCGGTCCGGTGGAAGGGTGCGCGGCGGGCGCCGGGCGCGGCGCGCTAGCTGTTCTCGAGGACCACGCCCTCGACGAGGTTGGCCACGTCCTCGCAGCGGTCGGAGATCGACTCCAGGTGCTCGTACACCGCCTTCAGCTTGATCAGCTCGCGCGTGTCGGGCTCCTCGCGAAACAGGCGCGACATCGCCGAGCGCATCACGCGGTCGGCATCCGACTCGAGCTGGTCGATCTCCTCGCAGTGCTTCAGCGCCGCCTCGGCCACCGCCGGTTCGCGCAGGCGGGGCAGCAGCGTCACCACGTGCTGCACGCGCTCGCAGCAGCGCACCGAGACCTCCGACAGGCGCAGCACGTCCTCGGGCAGCTTCTGCAGGTCGTAGAGCTGCATCACTTCGCTGGAGTCCTGCAGCAGATCGAGCACGTCGTCCATGGTGTTGATCAGGCTGTGGATCTGCTCGCGATCCAGCGGCGTGATGAAGGTGCGGTGCAGCAGCCGGTGCACCTCGGCAGTGACGCGGTCGGCGGCGCGCTCGGCGTCGCCCACCTCGCGCGCATGGCGCTCGCGCGCGTCGAGGTCGGCGTAGTTCTGCACCAGGCGCATGAAGGCCTGGGCACCCTCGGCGATGTGCTGCCCGTGCTGGTTGAACAGCGCGAAGAAGTTGCCCTCGCGCGGGAGCAGTTTGCGAAAGACCATCGCCGGCTTTGCTTTCGGGCTTGCTTGTCGTTTGTCGCGCCGTCTCGACGGCCCGCGGGCCTCCCGCTCGATGCGGGCTGCCCTGCTGTTGTGTGCGATTGTAGGCGGCACCCCGGACCGAGCCGCCGCAGGTGGGCCCGGCGCGGCGCAGCAGCGCGCTCGGATGCGCGCGCCGCGTTCAGGAGTCGGCTGGCGAGGCAGCGCCCGGCTTCGGGCCGCGCCGGCGGCGGCGACGGCGCCGGCGCGCCGGCGCATCGTCGAGCGGCGCCGGGTCGTCCAGCGGCAGGTCGACCTCGCCGGACGCCGGGCTGCGCATTGCTGCGTCTTCACCGCCGGAAGGGCCGGAGCGGGTGGGGCCGGCGGAGCCGGCCGCCGCCGTGCCCGCACCGGCGGCGCCGGTCGCATCGCCGCGCCGGCCGCGGCCACGACCCGCAGCACCGGCACCTTGAACGCGCGTTGTCGCCGCGGCGCGCAGCTCCTGCAGCATCGCCTCGCGGTCTTCGTCGGCGCCGAGGTGGAAGTCTTCCCACCAGTCGGCCAGCTCGGCGTTGACCTCGCCGGCGTCGGCACGCAGGCGCAGGAAGTCGTAGCCGGCGCGAAAGCGCGGCTGTGCCAGCAGCGGTGGCACGCTGGCCGCGGTGCGCTTCTCGAACCGCGGCTGCATCTGCCAGATCTCGCGCATGTCGGCGGCCAGCTTGCCGCGGCCCGAGATGTCGCCGATGCGCGCCTCGAACACCGCATCCACCGCCTGCTGCAGCGCCGGGAACGGCGGCTCGCCGGCGGCGCGGTTGGCGCTCCAGCGCTGCAGCACGTCGTGCCACAGCAGGCAGGCGAGCAGGAAGCTCGGCGCCACCGAGCGCCCTTCGGCGACGCGCCTGTCGGTGTCCTCCAGCGCCAGCCGCACGAAGGTCTCGCGTGCCGCCGGCGCCGTGCCCGCGGCGGCGGGCGCGAGCGCCGCTTCGAGCACGGGGAAGACGCCGCGCTCGAGGCCGCGCTTCTTCAGCTGCTCGATGCTCGCCAGCGCGTGGCCGGTCTGCAGCAGCTTGACCATCTCGTCGAAGAGGCGCGAGGCGGGCACGTTGGCCAGCAGGGCCGCCATGCGCCGGATCGGCCCCTCGGTGGCGGCGTCGATCGTGAAGCCGAGCTTGGCCGCGAAGCGCACGACGCGCACGATGCGCACCGGGTCCTCGCGATAGCGCGTCTCGGGGTCGCCGATCATGCGGATGAGCCGCGCCTTCGCGTCGGCGAGCCCGCCGTGGTAGTCGACGACCAGCTGCGACAGCGGGTCGTAGTACATCGCGTTGATCGTGAAGTCGCGCCGCGCCGCATCCTCGACCTGCGGGCCCCAGACGTTGTCGCGCAGCACGCGCCCGCTGGCGTCCACCACGTGCGCGGCGTGGCCCTTGGCGGCGAGTTCGCCCTTGGCCGTCTTCTCGTTGCCTTCGACCTGCTCGGCGGCGCTGGTGTCGAGGTAGGCGCGGAAGGTCGAGACCTCGATCGTCTCGTGCTCGCGGCCGCGCCCGAACACCACGTGCACGATGCGAAAGCGCCGGCCGATGATGAAGGCCCGCCGGAACAGGGCCTTCACCTGCTCTGGCGTGGCGTCGGTGGCAACGTCGAAGTCCTTCGGGCGCAGGCCGACGAGGAGGTCGCGCACGGCGCCGCCGACGACGTAGGCCTCGTAGCCGGCCTCCTTCAGCGTGCGCACCACGCGCACCGCATTGGCATCGAGCAGCGCGGCGTCGATGCCGTGCTCCTCGCGCGCGACCTCGCGCCGCGTACCCAGCGGGATCGGCGCCGGCTGTGCTGCGGCCGCGGCCGCCGCTTCGGCCGCGGCGTCGCGGCCAAGCAGGCGGCGGATGAATTTCTTGATCATTCGAAGAGTCTCAGCACGGGCCAGCCGCGCTCGAGCGCCAGCCGCTCGAGGGCCGGACCGGGATTGGTGGCCACAGGGTCGCTGACGCGTTCCAGCAGCGGCAGATCGTTGGTGGAGTCGCTGTAGAAGATGCTGCGCTCGCAGCCGGCCAGCGTGGCGCCGCGCGCGGCCAGCCAGGCCTCGACGCGCGCCACCTTGCCGTCGCGGAACGCCGGCACGCCGCGGATGGCGCCGGTGGCGCGCCCGGCCGCATCGCGCTCGAGCTCGGTGGCGATGAGGTCGGGTACGCCCAGGAGCGCGGCGATCGGCCGCGTCACGAAATCGTTGGTCGCGGTCACGATGGCCAGCGCATCGCCGGCGCGGCGGTGCTTGTCGACCAGCGCCAGCGCTTGCGGCTGCAGCATCGGCCGCACGACCTCCTCGATGAAGCGGCGCGAAGCGGCCTCGCTCTCGGCCAGTGGCCGCGCACGCCACGGCGCGGTGATGAAGTCGATGTAGTCGGCGATGTCCAGCCGCCCGGCCTGGTAGTCGGCGTAGTAGGCGTCGTTGCGGCGCGCGAATGCGGCCCCGTCGGCCCAGCCCAGGCGCACGATGAATTCGCCGAAGGCGTGGTCGGAGTCGCCGGGCAGCAGCGTGCCGTCGAGGTCGAACAAGGCCAGCTTCATCGCAGCCGCCCTTCGCCGCCGGCCACCGCCGGCGCGGCTGCCGCACCGCCGCTGGCTTCGCCCTCCTCGGCCAGCATCTGGCGCAGCAGCGGCACGGTGACGTGGCGCGCCTTCGCCAGCGAGAAGCGATCGAGCCGCTCGACCACCCGCATCAGGTTCGCCAGGTCGCGCGGCAGTCGCGTCAGCAGGTGGTCCATGACCTCGTCGCTGAGGAAGATGGCGCGCCGGTCGGCCTCGCGGCGCAGCGCCGCGCGCGTCTCCGCGTCACCCAGCGGTGCCAGAGCGAACACGTGGCCCCAGCCCAGGCGCGTGCGCAGGTCGTCGCGCAGCGGCAGGTCCACCGGCGGCAGGCGGCCGGCGCCGGCGAAGGGCACCCCTTCCGCCCGCGCGTCCTCGAAGAGGGCGAAGGCGCCGCGCTGCGCGTCTTCGGCGAGTTCGTCGCAACGGTCGACGATCACCAGCGACCAGCGCGGGTCGCAGGACCACGGCAACGGTCGGCCCGGCTCGAAGCTGCCGACCACACCCCCAGCGGCGCGCACGCGCGCGGCCAGCGCGCGCAGCAGGTGCGTCTTGCCGCAGCCGCCGGCGCCCCAGAGGTACACCGGCGCCGCCGAGGCGCCCAGTGTGCGCAGGTGCTGCAGGGCCGCGGCGTTGGCGCCGGGAAGGAAGCTGTCGAAGGTGCAGTCCGGCTCGGGGCCGAGGGCCAGGGGGAGCTGCCTCATCGGTTCGTCGAACGCGAGCGTCGCGGCGGCAGCGCGCGATCAGCGCGCACGCGCGCTGCCGCGCCGCCGCCAGGCTTCGAGCAGCGAGCGCAGGCCAGGCGCGTCGTGGGCATCGGGGCGGTGTTGCAGGTAAGCGGCCAGGTCGGTGCCCGCTGCGTCGAGACGGCCCAGCTCGGCGAGGACCAGCGCGCGGTCGCGCCGCTCTTCCCAGTCGGCCGGCAGCAGCACCACCAGACGGTCGAGCACCGCGAGCAGCCGCCGCCAGTCGCGCGCGCCGCGGTGGATTTCCTTGAGGTTGCGCAGCAGCCGCGCCAGCACCGCGCGCGGCTCGGCCTTCTGCAGGTACAGGCCCAGCGGCACGGCGTCTTCGCCCGGCCCGCCGCGGCGGCGGCGATACGGCAGCAGCCGCTCCTCGAGCGCCTCGCGCGACAGCGAGCGGCCATCGAATGGATCGATGACCACCTCGCCGCCGGGCAGGTGGACTTTGACGAGGAAGTGGCCGGGAAACGAGACGCCGCTCGCCTTCAGGCCGACCTGCTGCGCCAGCTCCACGTACAGCAGTGCCAGCGTGATGGGAATGCCGCGCCGCGTGCGCAGCACCTCGGGCAGGTAGCTGTTGCGGCGGTCGTAGTAGTTGTTGACGTTGCCGGCGAACCCCAGTTCGACGAAGAAGTAGCGGTTCAGCAGCCGCAGTTTCTGCACCGGGGCGGCGTCGGCGGCGATGCGCCGGCGCAGCCGCTCGGCCAGCGCGTCCATTTCGGCCAGGACGGCTTGCGGGTCGATGCCGGGCAGATCTTCCTGGGCCACGGCCAGGGCCGCCTCCAGCACCGACAGGCTGGCGTCGTCGGCCACCAGCGTGGCGAAGTACTCCAGCGCGGTGGGGGCTTCGAGATTGAGCGGCGTGCCCATGGCGGACGGCAGTGTATCGACCCGGCGCTTCGTCGCTGCCGGTGGCCCGCATCGCCCGGCCGCCGCCGGCCGGTCCGTCAGCCACTCAGCCGCGGCGCATGAACTGGCGCAGGCGCAGGCCGCAGGCGGACAGCACGGCGAAGTACAGCAGCGCCACCCCCGCCAGCGCCGCGGCCAGCCAGGAAGCCCGCAACAGCGGCGCCCCTTGCAGGCCGATCCAGTCCACAGCCTCGGCGGCCCACAGCAGCGCCACGGCGAGTGCGGCATTGGCCAGCAGCACCTTGAGGGCGAACGCGCCCCAGCCGGACGCCGGCCGATAGGTGCCGCGCACGAGCAGGCCGCGAAGCAGGAAGCCGGCATTGAACAAGGCACCGACGCCGATCGCCAGCGCCAGGCCGGCGTGCCCGAACAGCGGCACGAAGACGAGGTTCAAGCCCTGCGTCGCGGCGAGCACGCCGATGGCGATCTTCACCGGCGTGCGGATGTCGCCGCGGGCGTAGAAGGCGGGCGCCAGCACCTTGACGGCGATGATGCCCAGGAGGCCGACGCCATAGCCGCGCAGCGCCCACACCGTTGCGCCGACGTCGCCGGCAGCGAAACGACCGTAGTGGAAGAGCACGCTGACGAGGCCGATCGGGAACACCACCAGCGCGATCGCGCAGGGCAGCGCCAGCAGCAGCACCAGGCGCAGGCCCCAGTCGAGCAGGTCGCTGTAGCGTGCGCTGTCGGCGCGGGCGTCGGCGGCGCTCAACTGCGGCAGCAGCACGACGCCGAGCGCCACCCCCAGCAGCGCGGTGGGGAATTCCATCAGCCGGTCGGCGTAGCTCAGCCACGACACCGCGCCCACCGACACGTGCGAGGCGATCTGCGTGTTGATGACGAGCGACAGCTGCGCCACCGAAACGCCCAGCAGCGCCGGTGCCATCTGCTTCAGCACGCGCCGCGTGCCTTCGTGCCGCCAGGCGGCGCGCACGGTTGCCGGCGCCACGCCGACGCGGGGCAGCTTGCCGATGGCCCGCAGCGCCGGCACCTGCACCGCCGCCTGCAGCACGCCGCCGGCCATGACGCCGATCCCGAGCGCGAGGATCGGCGGCACGCCGCGCGCATCGAGCCAGGGCGCGCCGAGCACCGCGGCGCCGATGACGGCCAGATTCAGCAGCACCGGCGTCACCGCCGGCACGGCGAAGCGCTGCCACGTGTTGAGGATCCCCGCGGCCAGCGCCACCATCGACATCAGGCCGATGTAGGGGAACATCAGCCGTGTCAGCAGCACGGCGGTGTCGAACTCCGCGAGCCCGGCGCCGATCAGCCACACGAGCACCGGCGCGCCCGCGACGCCGGCGATGCAGGTGGCCAGCAGCACCCAGGCGAGCACGGTGGCCACCGCGTCGATGAGCGTGCGCACCGCAGCATCGCCCTCGCGCTCGCGCGTGGCGCCGATCAACGGCACGAAAGCCTGCGAGAACGCGCCTTCGGCGAACAGGCGCCGGAAGAGGTTGGGGATGCGGAAGGCGACGTTGAAGGCGTCGGTCGCGGCGCTGGCGCCGAACATCGCGGCGATCAACTGCTCGCGCACGAGGCCCGTGATGCGCGAAACGAGCGTCAGCAGCGAGACGGTGGACGCGGCCTTGAGCAGGTTCACGGGTGGCGCGGATTATAGGCAGCGCCCCCGCAGGCCCGGGCCGCGCGGCGCTTCGCTGCTATACTTCGCAGTCTTTGCCTCCTGGCACAGCACCTTCGCTATCCGTCGAACCTCTCCTGCCTTCCCGCATGGCCACCACCACCAAAGCCAAGAAGAGAACCGTCCGCCTCGCCTCGGGCCGCAAGCGTGCCCGCCAGGACGTGGTGCTGAACGCCCACAACAGCTCGCTGCGCTCGCAGTTCCGCACGATGGTCAAGAGCGTGCAGAAGGCGGTGGCCGGCGGCGACAAGGCCAAGGCCGGCGAGACGTTCAGGTCGGCGCAAAGCGTCATCGACTCGGTGGCCGACAAGGGCATCTTCCACAAGAACAAGGCCGCGCGCCTGAAGAGCCGCCTCGCCGCCAGGCTCAAGGCGATGGCCGCCTGATCCGGCGCCTCGCGCCACGCCGCAGCTGCGGCGCCGGAACGAAACGAAGCCCGCCCATGGCGGGCTTCGTCGTTTGTGCTGGCGACGGTTGCTCGGGCCTTCAGCGCTTGGCCGGCGGCGCGTCGGGGAGCAAGCAGACCTCGGTCACCGGCAGGTCGTTGTCACGCGCGAAGTCCATGACGAAGTCCCACGCCATCGGCTCGATGTCGCGCAGCGCCTCGTTGACGAGGACACAGCGCACGTTGTCGATCACCTGCGGCACGCAGTACGGCGAATAGCCGATGAAGGCCCCGATGCCGGCCGCTCCGCCGCGCGGCGCCCCGGGGCGGAAGGACGACATCGCGCCGGCCAGTCGCTCGGCCCAGTCGCTGGGGCGGAAGACCTTGCCGGCGTTGGTGACGCCATGGATGTAGAACTGGCGCGGCTTGTTGCTGGTCATCGGGTGCGCACGCGGCACCCCGTCAAGCTTCGGCGCCGGCTGTAGCCGCGGCAGTGTCGGACCGCCGCGGGCAACCCGCATTGTGCCAAGGTGTTGCTGCGTCGCAGCATGCATGTGCGTCTCGCTCGCCGCTTTGAGCAGATGCGGCACCACGGGACTTCGGCCACGCCCGGCGCGCCTTGAGGGCCCGCATAGAATTGCCTTCAGCGCCGGACCGTGACCCATGTGTCGCCGCCCGGCGCTTTTCATCTGGGTCCCGGTTTCATTCGCCTCTTTCGCCCGCTGGCGCGCCAAGGGCCCGCCTTTGAGGAGTTGCCTCCGATGAACGCCCCCGCCCCCGCCTCGATGCCGCACGTGATGAACACCTACGGCCGCCTGCCGCTGGCGCTGGCCTACGGCAAGGGCGCCTGGGTGTGGGACACCGAGGGCCGCAAGTACCTCGACGGCCTGGGCGGCATCGCCGTCAACACGCTCGGCCACGGGCACCCGAAGCTGGTGCCGGCGCTGCAGGAGCAGGTGGCGCGAATGATCCACTGCTCCAACTACTACGAAGTGCCGCTGCAGGAGCAGCTCGCAGCCAAGCTGTGCTCCCTGTCGGGCCTCGCGGCCGCCTTCTTCTGCAACAGCGGCCTCGAGGCCAACGAAGGCGCGTTGAAGATCGCCCGCAAGTACGGCCACGACAAGGGCATCGAGCGGCCCGAGGTCATCGTCTACGAGAAGGCCTTTCACGGCCGCTCGATCGCCACGCTGTCGGCCACCGGCAACGAGAAGGTGCAAAAGGGCTTCGAGCCGCTCGTCGAAGGCTTCGTCCGCGTGCCGCTGAACGACTTCGCCGCCGTCGAGCAGGTGGCGCGAACGAACCCGAACGTCGTCGCGGTGTTCCTCGAGGTCATCCAGGGCGAAGGCGGCATCAACCAGACGCGTGCCGACTACCTGCGCCAGCTGCGTGCGCTGTGCGACCGCCAGGGCTGGCTGCTGATGCTCGACGAAGTGCAATGCGGGCTCGGGCGCACCGGCAAGTGGTTCGCGCACCAGTGGGCGGGCATCGTGCCCGACGTGATGCCGCTGGCCAAGGGCCTCGGCTCGGGCGTGCCGATCGGCGCGATCGTCGTCGGCGACGAGGCGAAGAACGTCCTCGGCCCCGGCAACCACGGCACCACCTTCGGCGGCAACCCGCTGGCCATGCGCGCCGGTGTCGAGACGCTGCGCATCATGGAGGAGGACAACCTGCTCGCCAACGCGGCGTCGGTGGGCGAGGTGCTGCACAGCGCCCTGCGCGCCGGGCTTGCCGGCGAGAAGGGCGTCGTCGAGTTCCGCGGCCAGGGGCTGATGGTCGGCATCGAACTCGACCGTCCCTGCGGCGGGCTGCTCAAGCGCGCCGCCGACGCGGGGCTGCTGATCAGCGTCACCGCCGACCGCGTGGTGCGCCTGTTGCCGCCGCTCATCCTGAGCGCCGACGAGGCGCGCCAGATCGCCGCCGTGCTGTGCCCGCTCATCAAGGCCTTCCTCGCCGAGGATCAACCGTGAAGCCGGCTCCGGCACTGCAGAAGCACTTCCTGCAGATCAAGGACCTGCGCGCCGAGGAGTACGCCTACCTCTTCGAGCGCACACGCATCATCAAGACGCGCTTCAAGAACTACGAGAAGTACCAACCGCTGGCCGACCGCACGCTGGCGATGATCTTCGAGAAGGCCAGCACCCGCACCCGCGTCAGCTTCGAGGCCGGCATGTACCAGATGGGCGGCTCGGTGGTGCACCTCACCACCGGCGACACGCACCTGGGCCGCTCCGAGCCGATCGAAGACACGGCGCGCGTGATCAGCCGCATGGTCGACCTGGTGATGATCCGCACCTTCGAGCAGGCGAAGATCGAGCGCTTTGCCGCCGCCTCGCGCGTGCCGGTGATCAATGGCCTCACCAACGAGTACCACCCGTGCCAGGTGCTCGCTGACATCTTCACCTTCATCGAGCACCGCGGCGCACGCGGCGGCAACGCCGACCCGCTCGCCTGCCTGCAAGGCAAGGTCGTCGCCTGGGTCGGCGACGGCAACAACATGGCCAACTCGTGGCTGCAGGCCGCCGAGATCCTCGGCTTCAAGGTGCACGTGTCCACGCCCGGCGGCTACGAGGTCGACCCGGCCGTCGCCGGCGTCAAGGACCGCAGCTGTTACGCCGTCTTCGACCACCCGCTTCAGGCCTGCGCCGGCGCCCACCTCGTCACCACCGACGTGTGGACGAGCATGGGCTACGAGGCCGAGAACGAAGAGCGGCGCAAGGCCTTCGTCGACTGGTGCGTCGACGAGGAGATGATGGCCGCGGCGCGCCCGGACGCGCTGTTCATGCACTGCCTGCCCGCGCACCGCGGCGAAGAAGTGACCGCCGAGGTCATCGACGGTCCGCAGTCGGTCGTCTGGGACGAGGCAGAGAACCGGATGCACGTGCAGAAGGCGCTCATGGAGTACCTGCTGCTCGGTCGCATCGGCTGAACCCGCGCAGGTGCGGCCGGGACGGCCGCATTCAAGCCGCCTTCCGGCTCGAAATGGCGCGGCGCGCGGGCAGCGGCGTGCGCCTCTTGAAGCGCCGATCGCCCGGCCCTATGTCGGGATCACGGCGCTGCCGGCCTTCTTTGCCGAGCGCGTCCTCATTCGAGCCGGAAGGAGCCTGTCCATGTACCGCACCTTGTTCCCCCGCGACCTGTTCGCCGAGTTCGACCGCCTCCAGCGCGAGGTGTCCAGCGTGTTCGACGCGAGCCCTGCCATCCGTGGCCTCGGCCGTGGTGGCTATCCGGCGCTGAACGTCGGCACCTCGCCCACGTCGGTCGAGATCTACGCCTTCGCGCCGGGCCTCGAGCCGGCGTCGATCGAAGTCAACCTCGACCGCGGCGTGCTGACCCTGGCCGGCGAGCGCAAGAACGCCCTGCCGGCTGCCGATGCGAAGACGACGCTGCACATGGAAGAGCGCTTCGCCGGGCGCTTCCGCCGCGTCGTGAGCCTGCCCGAGGACATCGACCCCGACAGCGTCGCGGCCGCCTACACCGACGGCGTGCTGCACGTCACCGTCAAGCGCCGCGAAGCCGCGCAGCCGCGCCGCATCGCCGTGCAGTGACGCTGCCGGCCATGACGCGAAACGACCCGATCAACTTTCGGAGTGAAGCCATGAACACCGTCACCCAAACCCGCGACGCCACGACGCCAGCCGCCGCTGCCGCCGCCGACCCGACGACGGGCACCCGCAATGAAGGCACGCTGCTGCCCCCCGTGGACGTGATCGAAGACGCCAGCGGCATCACGCTGTACGCCGACATGCCCGGCGTGGCGAAGGACAAGCTCGAACTGCGCGTCGAAGGCGAGCAGTTGCTGCTGCAAGGCGAGATGTCGCTCGCCGTGCCCGCCGGCATGGAAGCCACCTACGCCGAGGTGCGCCGCTCGCGCTACAGCCGCGCCTTCACGCTGAGCAAGGAACTCGACGCCGACAAGGTCACCGCCGAACTCAGCCAGGGCGTGTTGCGCGTGCGCATCCCGAAGGCCGCGCATGCGCAGCCGCGCCGCGTGCAGGTGCAGGTCAGCTGACCCAGCGAAGCGGCCGGCCGGCGCCGCGAGCCTGGCCGGCCACGGCGGCATCTGGTCCGGCGCGCCCGCCTCAGGCCGCGGCCGCCGGCCAGCCGCGCAGCCGCGCCAGGCCGGCCACCATCAGCAGCCCGGCGAGGGCGAACGTCAGCGCCGGCGCGCCGGCCCAGCTCACCAGCTGGGCCGGGGTCGGGGCGACCAGCACCACCACCAGCAGGCGCGACAGCGCCGCCACGGCCAGCAGCGACTGGAGCGAGCCGTTGAAGAACCCCTCGCGGCCGCTCGACCCGAAACGCAGCGCGCCGGTGAAGGCGCTGCACAGCACCGCCGCCCAAGCCGTTCCGGCGACGAGCTGCGCCACGACCAGCGTCGCGAGGTTGGGCGCCAGGCTCGAAGCGACGTGCGCCGCCGCGACCGCCACGGCGCCCAGCACCGCCCCTTGCGCCAGCACGAGCGGCGCGCCGTTGCCGCGCACCCATCGCGAAGCCGGCCACAGCGCGAGGTTGAAGCCGATCCAGAACACCGGCATCAGGTGGGTGATCCACTCGCCGCCGCCTGCCGCGCGATAAAGGGGCGCGCTGGCGAGGAACACGTGCACCTGGAAGCTCGCTGCGGCGATGACCACGGCAGCGAGGAACAAGGCTGAAGCCGGCGTGACACGGGGAGGCAGGAAGGCCGGCGAAGGCCGCGAGGCCGCCGCCGCACCCGCCATGCCGGCGGCACCGGCATCGCTTCGAACGCGCGCCAGCGCATGCTCGGCCGCGACCATCCCGAGCGTCACCGCAGCCAGCACGAGCGCCGAAAGCAGGAAAGGCCCCTTTGGATCGACGCCCTTCAAGGCCAGCCCCACATACGGCTGCACCGCATTCGCCAGCCCGAGGCCGAGCGCCGTGAACGCCACCAGCGCCGGCTGCTGCGGCTTGGCGACGTAGCGGCCGAGCAGGGTCAGCGGCGGCGCGCGCAGCGCCGAGGAGGTCACCGCCCACAAGCCGGTGACGGCGATGAACAGCACTGCCGAACCGCCGGGCGCCAGCCACGGCAGCAACAGGAAGGCGAGCGACGAGACCAGCGTCGCCGCCAGCACCGCCTTGCCGATGCGCCCCAGCACGCGCGCCGCCTTGTCGCTCCACACGCCCACGACGAGGTCGGTGACGATGAAGACCAGCTGGTCGGCGGCCAGGATCCACGGCACCCACTTGCGTTCGAGGCCGACCTTCTGCGCCAGCTCGGGCAGATAGATCGCGTAGACGATCCAGCCGAGCGCGAACAGCAGCTGCACCACCGCCAGATACAGCCCGACGCCGCGCAGCACGCCTGGGCCCCGTGTGCTGTCCGATGCCGCCCGAGCGCGTGGCCGCCGCTCAGTAGGTGGAACGGCCGCCGGTGATGTCGAACACCGCCGCGGTCGAGAACGAGCAGTCCTCGCTCGCCAGCCACGCGGCCAAGGCCGCGATCTCCTGCACCTCGACGAAGCGGCCCATCGGGATCTTCGCCAGCATGTAGTCGATGTGCTCCTGCTTCATCTGCGCGAACATCGCCGTCCTCGCCGCCGCCGGCGCGATGGCGTTGACGAGCACGTTCTTCGTCGCCAGCTCCTTGCCGAGCGACTTCGTCAGCGCGATCAGCCCCGCCTTGCTGGCGCTGTAGTGGCTGGCGTTCGGGTTGCCTTCCTTGCCCGCCACCGAGGCGATGTTGACGATGCGCCCGTAGCCCTTGCCGCCGGCGCCCTGCACCATCACCGGCACCACGTGCCGGCAGGCGAGGTACGGCCCTATCAGGTTGACTTCCACCGTGCGCCGCCACACCGCCGGGTCGAGTTCCCAGGTGGTGCCGTTGCCGCCGGTGATGCCGGCGTTGTTGACGAGGATGTCGATGCGACCCCCGGTGGCCGCCAGCGTGCGCGCCGTTGCCGCCGCCACCGAGGCGTCGTCGGTCAGCTCGACGGCGCAGGTGTCGACACGGCCCGGCGCACCCTTGGCCAGCGCCGCACCGGTCTCGGCGAGGCGGCCTTCGTCGATGTCCCACAGCACGACGCGCGCGCCGCTGGCGAGAAAGCGCTCGGCGATCGCCAGGCCGATTCCCTGCGCGCCGCCGGTCACCACGGCAACGCGGCCTTCGAGGTCGATGCGGTTCATGCCAGCTCCTTCAGACCCTTGAGCGCCGTCGGGTGGCCCTCGTTGTCGGCGATGTACTGGCGCACGATGTCCTCGAAGCTGGCCTCGGCGGCGATGCCCAGCGCCGTGGCGCGCCGGGCCGTCACGCCGCGCGGCCAGTTGGCCACGATGCCGGCGATGCGCTCGTCGCGCGCGGGCTTCACCAGCGCGCGCACGCGCGGCCCGGCCACCTTGGCCAGCGCGTCGAGCATCTGCTGCACGGTGACGTTGAGGCCGGGCATGTTCAGCGCGCTGCGGCCGACGAACGCCTCGCGGCTGGCCTCGTAGACCGCGACGAGGCCGTCGACCATGCTCTGCGGCGAGGCCACCGGGTGCGCCACGCTCGGGTCCACCGGCAGCAACGCTTCCTCGCCGGCCAGCGGCTCGCGGATGATGCCGCTGAAGAACGAGCTCGCCGCGCCGTTCGGCCGCCCGGGCCGCACCGTCACTGTCACCAGCCGCGCGGCGCGGCCGTCGAGGTAGCCCTTGCGCGTGTAGTCGGCGATCAGGTGCTCGCAGATGTGCTTCTGCGCGCCGTAGCTCGTCTGCGGCGTCGGCAGCGTGTCGTCGCCCACCAGCGCCGGGAACGGGTACGCCGGGTCGGGGCCGAAGACGGCGATCGAACTGGAGAAGACGAACTTCGCCGCCGGCGCAGCGGTGCCGCCGCTCCTGCCCTGCCGGTGCCGCAGCGCGTCGAGCAGCGCGCGCGTGCTGTCGAGGTTGGAGGTCATGCCGAGGTCGAAGTCGATCTCGCATTCGCCCGACACCGCCGAGGCGAGATGGAACACGCCGTCGAACGCCTCGTCGCGCAGCATCGACGCGTGCTCGAGCAGCTTGCCGACGCGGCCTTGCACGCGCCGGTCGGCCAGCAGGTCGGCGGGCGCGGCGGCCTGGTCGGCGAGCACGATCTGCTCGATGCGCCGGCCATCGAGCCGCTCGCGCCGAAGCAGCGTGCGCGCCAGCCGCGCACCGACGAAACCGGCGCCGCCGGTGATGAGCACTCTCATGGTGTGTCGCTCCGTCCTTCGTTCCTGGGGTTGTTCATGTTCTCACCAGCGCGCCCCGAACTGCTCGCGCAGCTCCTGGATCTGCGCCTGCGAAAGCGGTTCGGGTCGCGACGAGGCCGCCCGCGTCAGCAGCCACAGCCGCGCCGTCTCTTCCAGCTCTTCCAGCACCGCCATCGCCTCGGCGGGGCTGGCGTGCCACACGTTGGGGCCGAGGCGGTCGAGCATCACCGCGCGAATCGGCGCCCCGCGCGCCGCGGCGGCGCCGATCAGGGCCGCGACGCGATCGGCCGCCGCCGGATCGCCCGGCCGGTGGTAAGGCACCAGCGGCACGTGGCCCACCTTCATCACGAAGTACGGCGTGACCGGCGGCACGATGTCGGCATCGCTGTGCACGCCCGCCAGCGTCAGCGCCACGAGGTGGGTGCTGTGCGTGTGGATGACGCAGTGCGCCTCGGCCGCGGCGGCGTAGATGCGCCGGTGCAGCGCCAGCGTCTTGCTGGCCCGCTCGCCGCTCACCTGCCGGCCGGCGGCATCGACATGCGCAAGACGCTGCGGCTCGAGGGTGCCGAGGCAGGCATCGGTGGGCGTGATGAGGAAGCCCGCGCCGTCCGGCAACCGCACGCTGATGTTGCCGGCGGTGGCATGCACGTAGCCGCGCTCGAACAGCGAGCGGCCGACACGGCAGATCTCCAAGCGCAACGCTGCCGGCGCGCTCGCATCGGCCGGCACCGGGCCGGCGGCCTGGGCGGCGTCGCTCATGTCATCGCCAGCGCCGCGGCGAAGAAGTCCGGCGCGCCGAAGTTGCCGGACTTCAGCGCCAGCCACAGCGGCCGCGGCCCGGTCTCGTTGCTGCCGGCAGCCTGCGTCCACGGCACGCCCGGGCAGATGCTGGGCCCGATGCGCAAGGCACCGACGCTGAGCGCCTGAACGACGGCGCCGCTCGTCTCGCCGCCGGCGACGACCCAGCGCCGCACACCCTCGGCAGCCAGCCCGCGGGCCAGCGCCGCCAGCGCTCGTTCGACGCGCTCGCCGGCAGCCTGGGCGCCGTGCGCTGCCTGCACCGCAGCGAGTTCCGCCGGCGGCGCGGTCGAGTACAGCAGCGGCACGCCTGCCCGGCCGAGCACCTCGAGCGCCCATGCCAGCGCCGCCGCTTCCTCCGCCGCCGCGGCCGCGCCGCCCTGCAGCAGCGCGCGCACGTCCAGCGCGCGCGCCGGCCGGCCGGCCGCGCGCCAGTGCGCGACCTGCCCGTGGGTGGCCACCGAGCACGAGCCCGCCAGCACCACGGCCGGACCGCTCATCGTCTCCAGCGCGGCCGCGTCGGCGCGGCGGCGCACGAGGCCCAGCCGCTCGTACACCTCGGGCAGGCCGAGCGCGAGCCCCGAGCCGGCCGTCAGCAATGGCAGCTCGGCGCAGCCTTCGGCCAGCGTGCGCAGGTCGGCGTCGTGCAGCGCGTCGGCCACGGCGATGCGCGTGCCCTCGGCGCGCAGCGCGGCGATGCGCTGGCGCACCGCTTCGGCGCCGCGCGCCACGGTGTCGTAGCGCAGAAGGCCCACGCGGGTGGCCTCGCTGCACTGCGCCTGCAGCACGCGCACGAGGTTGCTGTCGCGCATCGGCGTCAGCGGGTGGTCGCGCATACCGGAGTCCGACAGCAGCTGGTCGCCGACGAACAGGTGGCCGCGGAAGACGGTGCGGCCGTTCTCCGGGAACGCCGGCGTGGCGATGGTGAAGTCGCAGCCGAGCTCGCGCATCAGCGCCTCGGTGACCGGGCCGATGTTGCCCGCCGGCGTCGAGTCGAACGTCGAGCAGTACTTGAAGTAGCAGCGGCGCGCGCCGGCCGCCTTCAGCCAGCGCCAGGCGGCCAGCGACTCGGCCACTGCCGCGGCCGCCGGCGTCGTGCGCGACTTCAGCGCGACCACCACCGCATCGGCACCCACGGCGGCCGCCGCCGCGGCCTGCGCGGGCACGCCGATCAGCTGCACCGCGCCGAGGCCGCCGCGCACGAGCATGCTGGCCACGTCGGTGGCGCCGGTGAAGTCATCGGCCACAACGCCGAGCGTGATCGCCACTTGCCGCCCTCGCCGCCTGCCCTGTGCCGCCCCGTGCCGCCCTGTGCCCGCGCTCAGCGCACCCTGCGCGGGCGCCGCGCCACGGCGGCGGCGCTCCTGCGGATGACGCCGCCCTTCACCAGCCGTTCCTCGCCGTTGAGCAGGTGCCCGACCGCGGCGGCACGCGCGCCGGCGGCGTCGCGCGCCTCGATGGCGGCGACGATCGCGCGGTGCTCTTCGCGCACCTGGCGCAGGAAGTCCTCGCGCCGCGCCTCGTTGCCCTTGGTGACGCGCATCGCCTCGCGCAGGTACTGCTCGAGGAAGGCCAGCAAGCGCGTGAACTGCGGGTTGCCGGTGGCTTCGCCGATGGCGCGGTGGAAGGCCATGTCCTCGTCGACGCCGTCGCGGCCGGCCGCCATCGCCGTGTCGATGGCCTTCATCGAGCGCCTGAGCCCCGCCTGCTGCGCGCGCGTGCTGCGCTCGGCGGCCAGTGCGGCGATCTCGCCTTCGAGCACGCGCCGCAGTTCGACCACCTGCACCACCGCCTCCATCGACTGCAGCACGCG
The DNA here is from genome assembly GCA_016790425.1 of Rubrivivax sp. Classification (GTDB taxonomy): domain Bacteria; phylum Pseudomonadota; class Gammaproteobacteria; order Burkholderiales; family Burkholderiaceae_C; genus Rubrivivax. The sequence goes on along the minus strand of JAEUPF010000122.1, from coordinate 424 downwards.
CGGGTCGAAAGCGAGCGGGCGGTGCGCCGGCGGCGGCGCCACGTAGACCCCCGAGCCCTGCCGCGACAGCAGCAGGCCGCGCGACTTGATGCGCTGCACGGCCTCGCGCACGACCGAGCGCGAAACGCCGTGGCGCGCCGACAGCTGCGCTTCGGTGGGCAGGCGGTCGCCGGGGCGCAGCGCACCGCTGTCGATCTGCGCCGTCAGCGCGGCGGCCAGCCGGTCCGACAGACGCTCGGGCACCCAGCGCGGCGCAGGCGAACGCCCGGGCGCTGGCGCGGCCGTGACGGCAGCACCGCCGCCACCGCCACCGCCATCACTGCCGCCGCCGGCGGCCGTTGCCCGCCGCGCATCGGAACCCATGTCATCAGGTTATCAGACAACTTTCAGCGCCCGGCAACGGGTTAGCCCTGAGGGGCGCGCG
>JAEUPF010000105.1 GCA_016790425.1 Rubrivivax sp. | reverse complement strand
AAGGCCTGCTCGATCTGGTTCCTGCCGCGGCTGGAGGGCATCAGCCGCCCGCTCGAGAGGACGATGAGCGGGCGCGACTTCGCCGCCGAAGAAGCGCGCGAGGGCGGCCTCGTGCGGCAGGTGCTCGCGCCCGAGGCGCTGCTGCCCGCGGCGCGCACGCTGGCGCGCGAGATCGCCGACAACGCGGCGCCGGTGTCGGTGGCGCTGACGCGGCAGATGATGTGGCGCATGCTCGGCGCCGAGCACCCGATGCTGGCGCACCGCGTCGACAGCCGCGCCATCTTCTCGCGCGGCCGCTCGGCCGACGTGCGCGAAGGCGTCGCCGCCTTCCTCGAGAAGCGGCCGGCGCAGTTCGGCGACCGTGTCACGCAGGCGATGCCCGAGTGGTTCCCGTGGTGGCACGATCCGCGCTACGAGTGAGCGCAGAAGCGAGAAGCGGACGAACGAGCGGACGAACGAGCGGACGAACGAGCGGACGAACGAGCGGACGGACGAGCGGACGGACGAGCGGACGAACGAGCGGACGAACGAGACGAAGCGAGAAGACGTGCTGACGAGCGAAAGAACGATGCCTGCCCAACCCCCGACCATTGCCGCAGCCGCGGCCCCTGCCGACCCGACGCTGGCACCTGCGGCCTTCGTCGACAGCGACCACCCCGCCGTGCGGGCCTTCGCCGCGGCGCATGCGAAAGGCGCCGACACGCGCGAGCGCGTCGCCTCGCTGTTCCTGGCGGTGCGCGACGGCTTCCGCTACGACCCCTACCGCGCCGACCTCACGCCGCACGGCATGCGCGCCAGCACGGTGCTCGAAGTCGGCCACGGCTGGTGCGTCACCAAGGCGGCGCTGCTGGCGGCGGCGTGCCGCTCGCTCGGCATCCCGGCGCGGCTGGGCTTCGCCGACGTGCGCAACCACCTCGCCACCGAGCGCCTGCGCCAGCTGATGCAGACCGACCTCTTCATCTGGCACGGCTACACCGACATCTTCATCGGCAGCCGCTGGTTGAAGGCGACGCCGGCTTTCAACATCGAGCTGTGCGAGCGCTTCGGGCTCTTGCCGCTGGAGTTCGACGGCACGGCCGATTCGATCTACCACCCCTACGACCGCGCCGGGCAGCGGCACATGGAGTACGTGCACCAGCGCGGCACGTTCGACGACGTGCCGCTGGCCCGGATCCAGGCCGACTTCGCTGCGCTCTACCCGGGCTGGGGGCATGTGCCCGCCGACGCCGCAGGCGGCGCGAAGCCTGCGGCGGCGCCCGCCGACGCGGCCGACTTCGACGCCGACGTGCGCGCCGAGACCGCCGCTGCGGCGGCCACGGCAGCGGCCGCCCGGCGTTCCGGGCGGCCGACGTAAGGGCGGCCTTCGGGGACCCTGGCCGGTCCGGGCCGGCCGGTCATGGCCGGGCCCGCTACTGCGTGCTCACCGGCGCCGTCGTCGTCTCCGAGGAGAAGTAGCACACGCTCTCGAAGGTGGTGACCGCGGCGCCGAACGACTTGTCGTTGCACGCCAGCGGCGACTCGGCCACCTTGGTGATGACGCGCGAGCCCTCGGGAACGCCCGCGTAGCGCACTTCGCGCCGGCCGCTGAAGGTGCAGGTGCCTTCCTCGCGCGCGCATTGCGTCCAGCTTGCCGTGGGGGTCGTGCCGCCGCCGCTGGCCGGCGGCGTGGCTGCCGCGGGCTGCCCGCCGCCGCCGGTGTAGCCCTCCACGGCCCAGCGCCCGCCCTGGCCGGTGGTGACCTTGGTGATCCACACCCCGGCCAGCTTGGCGCCTTCCTCGTAGCCGGCCAGCACGCCGGCGTTCGGCCAGCCGCCGTTGGCGAGGCCCAGGTTGGTCTCGTTGTTGCCGGTCGAGCCCACTTCGAAGAAGTCGATGCCGTCCAGCCCCATCAGCGCGCCGCGCACGATGGTGTTGTAGACGGTGGCCGCGTCGACGCTGCTGCCGGCCCAGAAGCCGTGCTCGCCGTCGCGCACCTTCTTGCCGGCGCCGCACTTGGCGCTGACCTTCTGCTGCATCGTCGGCAACGCGGTGCTGGTGGTCTTGTTCAGCGTCTCGGCCGCGGCGCCGTAGCCGTGCGCGCTGAACGAGTCGAACTCGCAGGTGCGCGGGTAGGTGTCGAGCAGGTCGGCGAACAGGCCGTTGATGTGCGCGGCGTAGCCCGGAACGCTGGGCGCCTGGATGCGGATGTCGGGCCGCCGGGTCTTGCGCCAGTCGAGCACCCAGTCCATCAGCGTGCGCAGGTTGGCATTGGTGTCACCCCAGTAGTCGCGCGAGGGGTTCGAGCCGGCATGGTTGTCGGCCGTCCACACCTCGTTGGCGACCTCGATCTGCTTGATCTCGGGCGCGTAGTCGGTGACGGCGGTCAGCCAGCCCCACAGCGCTTCCTTCGACTTGGGCAAATGCATCGACCACTGGCCGACTTCGGTCTCGCCGCGCGTGGCGTAGAAGCCGGGCACGCCGTGCAGGTTCAGCGTCACGAACTTCACGCCGTTGTCGTTCCAGAACTTGCGCGCCTTGGCCCACTCGGTCCAGTTGAAGACGCCCGGGGCCGTCTCGGTCTTGTTCCAGTACAGGTTGAAGGTGCCGAAGACGCGGAAGGCGTTGACCTTGAAGTGCTGGTCGAGCTTGGGGCCGTACTCGGCGCCGCCGTAGGAGCTGGTGAACTGCGTCCAGTGGATGCCCACCAGTTGCGGCGAGGCCTGGATCGGCGGGCCTTCGTAGATGACGGTGGAACTGTGCGGCACGCCGTTGTTCCACGCCGTCTTCGGCACTTCGGCCGGGGTGGCCGGGGTCGTGGGCGTCGGGTCGGCCGGCGTCGCGGGATCGGCCGGCGGCGCGGGCGCCGGAGTGGCCGGCAGGGGGCTGGGCGAAGGCGCCGGGCTCGGTGCCGCGCCGGCTGTCGGCGCGGTGGTGGTGGTGCCGGCGCCATTGGGATTGGCTCCGCCGCAGGCGGCCAGCATGACGGCGGCCAGCACGACGGCCGACCGCATCTCGAGAGTGCGAATGCGTGACTTCAAGGTCCTCGACCCTTCTTCGTTTGGGTGACGGGTGACGCGACAGTCGCAGGCGAGAGAAGGGGCACAGGGCACCCCAGGGGCGCACACCCGCTCTCGCACGAGGCCGCAACGACAGGCACAAAGAACGCGTTGTTGTTCGCGCCAGCGGGTGCGGAGGCCGATGCGTGGGTCTTGCGCCCTTGTCGCACCGGCTGCGCCTCGGGACCACCCCGGGTGGCCCGTTGCACGCCATGCACTGCTGCAGGTTCTTGAAACGCCTGCGTGAATGCTGCGCGGCGCGCGCCGAAGGCCTGTAAGCGAGCTGCGGTGTTCGTAACCTGCGCCGAAGCGCGCCGCTGCCCTCACCACGGAGCGCGCGCCGGGCGAGTAACGACTGCACACGAAGCAGCCCCCCTGGATACGGGGGGCTGGCACGTCGTTCGTGCGTTAGGTCCTCAGGATGCGGCCAGCGAGGCCGAGGGCGGCCCGGCTGGCCGCGGGCGCCCTTCAGGGCGCCGGGGTCAGTCGCTGCTGCCCAGCTGCACGGCCTGGCGGCGCGTCTGCCCGCCGCGCCACAGCGTCAGCGTCACGGTCTGGCCGGGCTGCCGTTGCTCCAGGTGCGTCAGCAGGTCATCGAAGTCGTTGACCGGATCGCCGTCGACAGCGGTGATGACGTCGCCGGCGATGATCTCGCCGCGCTGCGAGCCGCGCCGGAACGGTTGCAGGCCGGCGCGCATCGCCGGTCCGTTGACCCCGAGGCCGATGACGGCCACGCCGCGCGGCAGCCCGAGCGCGCGCTGCAGGCTCGGCGGGCCGGCGGTGATGGCCAGCGTCGGGCGCACGAAGCGGCCGTCGCGGATCAGCCGCGGCACGATGCGGTTCACCTCGTCCACCGGAATCGCGAAGCCGATGCCGGCGCTGGTGCCGCTCGGGCTGGCGATGGCGGTGTTGACGCCGATCAGCCGCCCGGCGGAGTCGAGCAGCGGCCCGCCGGAGTTGCCCGGGTTGATGGCCGCGTCGGTCTGCACGACGCCGCGGATGGTGCGGCCGTTGGGGCTTTCGATCTCGCGGTTGAGCGCGCTGACGATGCCCGTCGTCAGTGTCTGGTCCAGGCCGAACGGGTTGCCGATGGCGAGCACGCGCTGGCCCACCTGGAGGTCGCGGCTGGTGCCCACGGCCAGCGGCGGCAGGCGCTCGCGCGGGGCGTCGATGCGCAGCACCGCGAGGTCGCGGTCCTCGAAGACGCCGACGAGCTGCGCGTCGAAGCTGCTCTGGTCGGCCAGCGTGACACGCGCCCCCGAGGCGCCCTGGATGACGTGGAAGTTGGTGACGACGTGGCCGCGGTCGTCCCACAGGAAGCCGGTGCCGGTGCCGTGCGGCACCTGCTGCACATTGCGCGAGAAGAGGTCGCGCTGCACCGCGATGGAGGTGATGTGCACCACCGACGGCGAGGCCTTGCGGAACAGCTCGATCAGCGCGCGTTCGTCGGGCTCCAGCGGCCCGCGCGGGCTCACGGCGCGCGGCGCCGCCTCGACAGCGGCGCGCGGTGCCGCCTCGCCGCGCGGCTGCGCAGCGGCCGGCGCCAGCAGCGCCAGCGCGGCCACGGCGACGGCCGATGCGGCAGCGGCGCGGCTCGACAGTGGGCGCGGCTGCGGGTTCAGCGGAGTGAACGGAGGGCCCAAGGGCCTTGCAAGCGCGTCCAGCCGCGTTCTCAGGCCCGTTCGGAGGACGAAGGCGCGGCGCTCTCGCCGGGCGCCGGCGCGGGGGTGCCGGCATCCGGAGCCGCCGGCGCTTCAGGCGGCGCGTCGGTGCGCGCCTGTTTGCGCTGGGCCTTTTCTTCCTTCTTGCGCTTCTTCTCCAACTCGCGCTGGCGCTTCTCGAAGGCGTAATTGGGCTTGGGCACGGCGGTTCCTCGTCATTCAAGAAGCAGCGACAGGGCCCGGAGCATACGCGAGCGGCGAGCCCGCAGGCCGCGTGGCGGCGCCGCAGGTTGCCCCGTGCTGCGTCAGCGCAGGTTCATCATCGAGACGACGCGGCAGCCCAGCACGCCGGCGATCTTCGAGGCCACGACCGAGGCGTCGCCGTCGTCGTAGGTGCGGGCCACGGTGATGCGGTCGAACAGGCTGCGAAAGAGGGTGATCGACCAGCTGCGCTCGCCGCGCCCGCCGGGGAAGGCGGCGATGTCCACCGTCTGGATGCTGTCGAAGGTGGCCAGCTGCTGGCCGCCTTCTTCGACCACGCGCTGCTGGCGGTCGAACACGAAGTGGCCGTGCGAGGAATCGATGACGAGCCGGTCGTCGTCGAACTGCTCGATCTCGACGAACGGCTCGACGAGCGGTTCGCCGCGCGCCGCCTCGACCAGCGGCGACAGCTTCAAGGCCAGGCGGTGCGGGATCTTCATTGGCAGGCGGCGAAGGGCGGGCGACGGCGGCGCGGAATCCTAGGCGCCGCCGCCCGGCCCGTCAAAAGAGCCGGCCCGGCTGCCGCGCCGGGCACGCGCGCGTGGCGCCGGCGTCGCGGCGGGCCAGCCGGCACTCCGTACACTGCCTCTCATGGCCGACCCATCGAACCCCGCGCCAGCGGAATCGTTCTCGACGGCCTCGGTGGCTCGCCGCCTCGGCGTTTCGATTCCCACCGTGCAACGCTGGGTCGACCAGGGTCACCTGAAGGCGTGGAAGACGGTGGGTGGCCACCGCCGCATCGACGCCCGCAGCGTGTTCGCCTTCGAGGCCCGCGCCTTGCTCGGCGCCTCGGCCAGCCGAACCGACACCCCGCTGCCGGCCGGGGCGAAGGCGGTCTCGGTGCTGGTCGTCGACGACAACCCGGTCGACCGCGACCTGCTGGCGGCCGTGGTGATGGAGGCACTGCCCGGGGCGCGGCTGGCGCTGGCCGGCACCGGCTTCGAGGCGCTGCTGCTGATGGGCCACAGCCCGCCGGATGTGCTCGTCACCGACATCGTGATGCCGCACATGGACGGCCTCGAGATGCTGCGCCACCTGACATCGGGCCAGGCGGTGCGCCCGCCGCTGATCGTGGCCACTTCCAGCCACGGGCCCGACGAACTCGGCCGCCTCGGCGCGCTGCCACCCGACGTGCAGTTCGTGCCCAAGCCGATCGACGCCGTGCGCTTGATCGGCTTGCTGCGCGGTGCCCGGCCAGCGCCGGGCTGAGCCACCCCCGCCGCCCCTGGCTGGCCCGGCCTGAGGCGTTCCGGGCGCCGTTGCGCGCGGCGGCGGACGCCGGCTTCGGCTCCCCCGGCGCTGTCCCTTGGCGCCACGCTCCGGCCCGTGCCGTCCCGCAAGGTGCGACTGGGGGATGAATGGCGTTCACTTTGTTTGTTTTGCACAGAATATTCATTGTCAAACTCCGCTGAGACTGGCCGAAAAGCCAGCCAGGGGATGGCTGGACCGTCGCCGCCTGCTTTCGGCGCCGGTGCTCGCTGCCCGCAACGGACCCGCAACGCCCTGCGGGCCGGTGACGCTTGCGCGCCGCGCGACGTCAACGCTCGATGGAGCCATTGCCCATGGGCCTTCTTGCCAACCTTCGACTCCGCACCCGCATCGCGGCCGGCTTCGGGCTTTGCCTTGCGCTGCTGGTGGCGGTGGCCGGCGTCGGCCTGGCCAACATGCGCCACCTCAACGAAGGCTTGCAGGACATCGTCGGCAACGACTGGCAGAAGGCCAAGCTCGTCACGGTGGCGCTGGACAACACCCGCGGCAGCATCGCGCGGCTGTTCCAGCTGGTGCGTGCCGGCCAGTCCGAGGACGCGTCGCCGGCGCGCGCGCGCTTCGAGGCGAACGTGAAGGCGGCGCACGAGGCGCTGGCGAGCCTGGAGCCGATGATCCGCAGCGAGCGCGGCCGGCACCTGCTGGCCGCGGCGAAAGCGACGCGCGAGGCCTACGACAAGGCGGCGCGCACCGTCCTCGCGCAGGTCGAGCAGGGCCGCGCCGCCGAGGCGACGCGCGACGCCTATGGCGACACCTATGCCCGGCTGCACGCCTTCGTCGCCGACCTGCATGCGCTGAACGAGTACCAGCAGCACCTGCTGGAGCAAAGCGCCGAGCAGAGCGCCGTCGCGTTTCGCCGCGCGTTGTGGCTGATCTTCGGCCTCGCCGTCGCTGCGTTTGCCGTCGGCAGCGCCGCCGCCTGGTGGGTGACGCGCTCGGTGACGCAGCCGATCGGCCGTGCCGTGGCGCTGGCCGAGGCAGTGGCCGGCGGCGACCTGAGCACGCGCATCGAGGCACACGGGCGCGACGAGGTCGGCCAGCTGCTGCGCGCGCTGGCGCGCATGAACGAGGGCCTGGCACGCATCGTTGCCGACGTTCGCCACGCCTCGGAGTCGATCGCCACCGGCACCTCGCAGATCGCCTCGGGCAACGCCGACCTGTCGCAGCGCACCGAGGAACAGGCGAGCAGCCTGCAGCAGACGGCCGCTTCGATGGAGCAGCTCACCGCGACGGTGCGCCAGAACGCCGACACGGCGCGGCAGGCGACGCAGCTCGCCGGCAGCGCTTCCGAAGTGGCGGTGGCCGGCGGCGCGGTCGTGGCGCGCGTCGTCGAGACGATGACGCAGATCCAGGACAGCTCGCGCCGCATCGCCGACATCATCGGCGTCATCGACGGCATCGCCTTCCAGACCAACATCCTGGCGCTGAACGCCGCGGTGGAGGCGGCGCGCGCCGGCGAGCAGGGGCGCGGCTTCGCGGTCGTCGCCGCCGAAGTGCGCACGCTGGCGCAGCGCAGCGCCCAGGCGGCGCGCGAGATCAAGGTGCTGATCGGCGCCAGCGTCGAGAAGGTCGAGGCCGGGGGCGCGCTGGTCGGCGACGCCGGGCGCACGATGAGCGACGTGGTGGCGCAGTTCAAGCGCGTCAGCGACCTCATCGGCGAGATCAGCGCCGCCAGCGGCGAGCAGACGGCGGGGATCTCGCAGATGGGCGACGCGGTGGCGCAGCTCGACCAGGCGACGCAGCAGAACGCCGCGCTGGTCGAGGAAAGCGCCGCTGCCTCGGAAAGCCTGCGCAACCAGGCGGCGCGCCTGGCCGCGGCGGTGTCGGTCTTCAGGCTCGAGCCGGGCAACGTCGTTGCGCGCTGACGAGGAAGCGGCTGCGCGCCGCCGGCGCTGGCGCTGGCCGCGCGAGCGACGACGTGGCCGGCCTGGCGGGCGACCTGCAAGCGGCGCGGCTGGCCCGAAAGCGGCCGCGCGAGCCGCAGCGCAGCGCCTGACGCCGCGTCGTGGCGCCGGCCGGCTCAGCTGACGACGAAGGACGCCGCCCCGGTGGCGATGAGCTGGCCGCCCTCGTCGTGCAGCGCCATCTGCGCCGAACCGATGCGCCCGCCCAGGCGCGTGACCTTGGCGGTGGCGGTGAAGTGCCGGCCGATGCCCTGGCGCAGGAAGTCGATGCGCAGGTCGATGGTGCCCATGCGCACGAACCGGTGCAGCACCTGCGCGGCGCTTTCGTGCGGGTGGTGCGCGGCGATCTCCACCATCAGCGCCAGGCCGGCCATCGCGTCGAGCACCGAGGAGATGACGCCGCCGTGCAGGCGCCCGTGCAGGAAGCTGCCCACGAGTTCCGGGCGCATCGCGAAGCGCCCGCGCACGTCGCCGGGCTTGACCGAGTCGATCGTCAGGCCCAGCAGCTTGTTGAAGCTGATCTGCTCCTCGAACATCGTGACGAGCGTGTGCTCGAAGCGCGCCTGTTCTTCGGCGCTGCGCGGCGCGGCGTTGGCGGCGGCTGAAGTCATTCGGAGCTCATGCAGAGGTCATGCGGAGATCATGCAAAGGTCATGCAAAGATCCTGCGGAGTTCCTGCGGAGTTCCTGCGGAGTTCCTGCGGAGTTCCTGCCCCGGCGATCGGGAACTCACGCCGTGACCGGCGCACCTTTCAGGTCCAGCCGCGTGCGTGCCTCGGCGGGGCTGGCCACCTCGCGGCCGCATTCGCGCGCCAGGCGCGCCAGCGCTTCGATGAGCGGGCCGTTGCCACCGGCGCGTTCGCCGCCGGGCAGGTAGAAGGTGTCTTCCAGCCCCGTGCGCAGCATGCCGCCGAGTTCGGCAGCGCGCCGGTGCACGGGCCAGATCTCGGCGCGGCCGATCAGCGTCGCCTGCCACACCGCGTCCTTCGGCGCATAGCGCGGCAGCAGCGCCAGCAGGTCGGCGTCGGCGGGCATGCCGCTGGCCACGCCCATGACGAAGTTCACCTCGGGCACGCCGGTGAACATCCCCGCCTTCAGGTACATGGCGACGCTGCGCACGATGCCGACGTCGAAGCACTCGAACTCCGGGTGCGTGCCGGTCTCGCGCATCGCGCCGAGCATCTCCTCGATCTTGGCCACCGGGTTGTCGAACACCATCGGCGGCCAGGCCCAGGTGCCGTCTTCCTTGATCTTGAGGTAGTTCAGACTGCCGGCGTTGCACGCCGCGGCCTCGGGCCGGACGCGCTTCAGGCAGGCGATGGGACCGCGGACGTCGCGGCCGACGACGCCGGTGGTGAGGTTGATGATGACGCCGGGGCACGCGGCGCGGATCGCGTTGACCACGGCTTCGGCGACATCGGGGTCCCAGCTCGGCAGGTGGCCCTGGCCGGGGCCCTGCGCGCGCAGGTGCACGTGCATGATGCTGGCGCCGGCGTTGAAGGCGTCGCGCGCTTCGGCCGCCATCTGCGCCGGCGTCACCGGCACCGGGTGCTGCCGGGGGTCGGTGAGCACGCCGGTGAGGGCGCAGGTGAGGATGGCCTTGTCGGCCGTGGCAGGGGTCATGGCGCGATCTCCAGTTCGACCAGCAGGGCGCCGGCCGCCACTGCGGCACGCGCCTTGGCGTGCACGGCCTTGACGGTGCCGGCGGCGGCGGCGTTGAGCCACATCTCCATCTTCATCGCTTCGACGCAGACCAGCGGCTGCCCGGCCGCCACCTTCTCGCCGACGGCGACGTTGACGTGCGCGACGATGCCCGCCACCGGAGCGCGCGAGCGGCCCGGGTCGGCTGCACTCTCGGTGGCCGGGTAGGGCGAGGCTTCGGCGAAGCGGTGGATGGCGCCGTCGATCGCCAGCTGCAGCGAGCCGTCGCTGCCGCGCACGGCGTGCACGCGGCTGGAGACGCCGTCGACGGTGCAGCGCAGGGCGGCACCGTCGATCGAGTCGATCTGCACGCCTTCGACCGGCGCGCGCAGCACGCGCCTGTCGCCCCCGCACTGCAGCGCGAGGTCGAACCGGGCGACGCTCGGCGGCCGCGTGCCTTGTTCGTGCGCCACGGGCCCCGCGGCGTTGCCCGGGCCCGTGCCCTGCGCCAGCAGCGCCGCGGCGATGCGCCAAGCCGGCGCCGGCGGGGCCGGCCGCTGCAGCAGCGGCTCGTCGCCGGCCGCCTGCCACTCGTCGAGCAGCGCCGTGGTCATCGTCGCGCCGGTGAAGCGCGGGTGGTTCACGAGGTCGCGCAGGAAGCGGCCGTTGCTCGGCGGGCCGAACAGCGGCACGGCTTCGAGCGCACGCGTGAGGCGGCGGATCGCATCGGCGCGGTCGCGGCCGTGGGCGACGAACTTGGCCACCATCGCGTCGTAGTAGGGCGTCACCGCGCCGCCGGCGGCGATGCCGTGGTCGATGCGGACGTCGCCTGCGGCGGCGGGGTCCCAGCCGTCGATGCAGCCGGTCTGCGGCTTCCAGCCGTCGTAGGGGTCCTCGACGACGAGACGGGCTTCGATCGCGTGGCCGGCGAAGCGGATGTCTTCCTGCAGCCGCGGCACGAGGTTCGTCAGCGGCTCGCCGGCGGCGATGCGCAGCTGCCACTCGACGAGGTCGAAGCCGGTGATGCACTCGGTGACCGGGTGCTCCACCTGCAGCCGCGTGTTCATCTCGAGGAAGTGGTGCTTCAGCGCAGCGTCGACGATGAACTCCACCGTGCCGGCGCCGCGGTAGCCCACCGCCAGCGCCGCCGCCACGGCGTCGCGGCCCAGCGCCGCGCGCATCGCTTCATTGACCACCGGCGAAGGCGCCTCCTCGACGACCTTCTGGCGCCGCCGCTGCGCCGTGCAGTCGCGCTCGCCCAGGTGCACCGCGTGGCCGTGCGCGTCGGCGAAGACCTGCACTTCGATGTGGCGGCCGTTCTCGATGAGGCGCTCGAGCATCAGCGTGCCGCAGCCGCTGGTGCTGTGCGCTTCGCGGCGCGCGCCGGCCAGCACATCGGGCAGCGTCGCGAGATCCGCAGCGTGCCGCAGCAGGCGCATGCCGCGGCCGCCGCCGCCGGCCACGGCCTTGACGAGCAGCGGCGTGCCCAGGCGCTTCGCTTCGGCAGCCAACGCCTCGTCGCTCTGGTCCTCGCCGAGGTAGCCCGGCGCGCACGGCACGCCGGCCGCGAGCATGCGGCGCTTGGCGGCGGCCTTGTCGCCCATCGCCGCGATCGCATCTGCCGGCGGGCCGATGAACACCAGGCCCGCCTCGGCGCACGCGCGCGCGAAGTCGGCGCGCTCGCTCAGGAAGCCGTAGCCGGGGTGCACGGCGTCGGCGCCGGTGCGCTTCGCGGCTTCGAGCAGCGCGGCGACGTTCAGGTACGAGTCGGCCGCCGGCGGCGCACCGATGCGCACCGCTTCGTCGGCCTGCGTGACATGCGGCGCGCCGGCGTCGGCGTCGCTGTACACCGCCACCGTGCGGTAGCCGAGCCGGTGCGCGGTGCGCAGCACGCGGCAGGCGATTTCCCCGCGGTTGGCGACGAGGATCTTCGTGAACGTCACTTCGCCTCGTCCGCCGCGGCGGGCGCTTCGTCTGCCGGCACCCAGCTCGCGTTGCGCCTGCCGAGGAACGCCGCCGTGCCCTCGGCGCCTTCGGGCCCGGTGACGGCGCGCGAGAACATCTGCGCCGCCTCATTGACCAGCGCTGCGGCAGGCGTGAATCGCGCCTTCGCCAGCAGGGCCTTCGTCGCCGCCAGTGCGCCCGGCGCGCAGGCGAGGATCTGCTGCAGGAAGCGGCCGAGCGCCCAGTCGAGCGCGTCTTCGTCGTGCACCTCGTGCACCAAGCGCAGGCGCAACGCCTCCTGCGACTGCACCTTCGCACCGGTGACGGCCAGCCGCTTCGTTTCCGCATAGCCGATGCGCTCGACGAGGAACGGCCCCACCTGCGCCGGCAGCAGGCCGAGGCCGGTCTCGGGCAGGCGGAAGACGACGCTGTCGTCGGCGATGGCGACGTCGCTGACGCACGCCAGGCCGAAGCCGCCGCCCATCACCGTGCCTTGCAGCACCGTGACCAGCGCCAGCGGCGTGCTGGCATACGCCACGCACAGCTCGCCGAAAGCGGCGTTGCTGTGCGCGATGGCGTCGATGTCCTCGGCCAGGCGGGCGCGGGCGGCGGCCATGTCCTTGATGTCGCCGCCGGAACAGAAGTGGCCGCCGGCGCCGCGCAGCACGAGGACGCGCACCGCTTCGCTGGGGCCAAGGCCTTGCGTCGCCTCGGCCTGCGCCAGCACGGCGCGCAGCTCGCGCACCATCGCCAGCGACATCGCGTTGCGCACCTCGGGGCGGTTCAGCGTGACGTGCAGAACCGGGCCGTCGCGCCGCAGCGCCAGCGTGCTGGTTGGGGTCTGTTCGACGCTCATCGCGCGTAGTCCTCTGTCGCGCCTGCGCAGCGGGGCATCAGTGCGAGCCCTTGGGCAGCGTGCCCTCGAGCTTGCAGATGATGCCGAGCATCACCTCGTCGGCGCCGCCGCCGATGCTGGTGAGGCGCCCGTCGCGGTACGCCTGCGACAGCGGGTTGTCGGCGGTGAAGCCCATCCCGCCCCAATACTGCAGGCAGCTGTCGGCCACTTCGCGCCCCAGCCGCCCGGCCTTCAGCTTGGCCATGCTGGCGAGCTGGGTCACGTCCTTGCCGCCGACGTACATCTCCACCGCGCGGTAGGTCAGCGCGCGCAACGCCTCCACCTCGGTGCGCAACTCGGCGAGGCGGAAGTGCACCACCTGGTTGTCGAGGATGCTCTTGCCGAAGGCCTGGCGCTGGCGGGTGTAGTCGATGGTCAGGTCGATCAGGCGGTCCATGCTCTTCAGCCCCGCGGCGGCACCCCACAGGCGCTCTTCCTGGAACTGCATCATCTGGAACATGAAGCCCAGGCCTTCCTGGCCGATGAGGTTGCGGCGGGGGACGCGCACGTTGTCGAAGAACAGCTGCGCGGTGTCGGAGCTGTGCATGCCGATCTTGTGGATCTTCTGCTTCGTGATGCCCTTGGCGTCCATCGGCACGACGATGAGGCTCTTGTTCTTGTGCACGGGCCCTTCGCTGGTGTTGGCGAGCAGGCAGCACCAGTCGGCCTTGAGCCCGTTGGTGATCCACATCTTCGTGCCGTTGATGACGTAGTCGCTGCCGTCGTGCTTCGCGCTCGTCTTCACCGCCGCCACGTCGCTGCCACCGCCGGGCTCGCTGACGCCCAGGCACGCCACGTAGTCGCCGGCGATGGTGGGCGCGAGGTACTCCTTGCGCAGCTCGTCGCTGCCGAAGCGGGCCAGCGCCGGCGTGGCCATGTCGGTCTGCACGCCGATGGCCATCGGCACGCCGCCGCAGGCGCAGACGCCCAGCGCCTCGGCCATCACGAGGCTGTAGCTGAAGTCCAGGCCCGCGCCGCCGTATTCCTCGGGGTACTTCAGGCCCAGGAGGCCGAGGTTGCCGAGCTTCTTGAACACCTCGTGGCTCGGGAACTCCTGCGCCCGCTCCCATTCGGGCACGAAGGGGTTGATTTCCTTCTCGACGAACTTGGTCACCGTGTCTTCGAGCTGGCGGTGTTCGGCGGTGAACTTCATGTCTGCTCCGGGCGAGTCGATGGGAAGTCAGAGGCGGGCGACGCCGAACGTGTTCGGCCGCAGCGTGCGGGCGGCGGCCTCGGCGGCGATGGTGAGGCACAAGCCGAGGACGCGCCGCGTGTCGCGCGGGTCGATGATGCCGTCGTCCCACAGCCGCGCCGTGCCGAACAGCGCCGTGCTCTCGGCGTCGAGGCGCCGGCGCAGGGCGTCGCTCATCGCCGCCAGCGCTGCGTCGTCGGGCACCTGGCCCAGCTTGGCGAGCTTGTTGCGGTTCACGATGTCCATCACCTGCGCCGCCTGCGCGCCGCCCATCACCGCCGTGCGCGCCGAAGGCCAGGCGAAGATGAAGCGCGGGTCGAAGCCGCGCCCGCACATGCCGTAGTTGCCGGCGCCGAAGCTGCCGCCGAGCACGATGGTGAACTTCGGAACGCGCGCATTGGCCACCGCCTGGATCATCTTGCTGCCGTGCTTGATGGCCCCGGCCTGCTCGGCGGCGCGGCCGACCATGTAGCCGGTGGTGTTCTGCAGGAAGACCAGCGGCGTGCCGCTCTGGTCGGCGAGCTGGATGAACTGCGCCGCCTTCGTGCTGCCCTGCGGCTGGATGGGGCCGTTGTTGCCGACGATGCCCACCGCATGGCCGCACAGGCGCGCATGGCCGCAGATCGTGTCCGGCGCGTAGGCGGCCTTGAACTCGAGGAAGTCGCTGGCGTCGACGAGCCGGGCGATGACCTCGCGCACGTCGTAGGGCTCGCGGTCGTCGGCCGGGACGACGCCCATCAGCTCGTCGGCCGGGTACAACGGCGCCGGTGCTGCGCGGCGCGCCGCCACCGTGTCCCACGGCAGCTTGTCGACGAGGTCGCGCGCAACGGCGATCGCGTGGGCATCGTTCTCGGCGAGGTATTCGCCGAGGCCCGTGATCGACGCGTGCGTCTGGGCGCCACCGAGTTCCTCTTCGCTGGCGTCTTCGCCGATGGCGGCCTTCACCAGCGGCGGGCCGGCGAGGTAGATGCTGCTGCGGTTGCGCACCAGCACCACGTAATCCGACAGGCCCGGCAGGTAGGCGCCGCCCGCGGTCGAAGCGCCGTGCACGACGGCGATCTGCGGGATGCCCGCCGCCGACAGCCGCGCCTGGTTGGCGAAGGTGCGCCCGCCGTCGACGAAGATCTCGGCCTGGTACATCAGGTTCGCGCCGCCGGACTCCACCAGCGCGATCAGCGGCAGTTTGTTCTCGCGCGCCAGTTCCTGCGCCCGCAGCGCCTTCTTCAAGCCCATCGGCGCCACGGTGCCGCCCTTGACGGCGCTGTCACTGGCCGAGACGAGCACGCGCTTGCCCGCGACGACGCCGATGCCGACAATGCTGCCGCCACCCTGCACGCTCTTCTTGCCGTCGTCGTCGTGCAGGCCCAGGCCGGCCAGCGGGCTGAGCTCCAGGAAGTCGCTGCCGCGGTCGATGAGGCGGGCGACGCGCTCACGCGGCAGCAACTGGCCGCGCTCGGCGAACCGGGCTGCCTTGCTCGCCGACTCGGCCACCACCAGCGCTTCGAGCCGCCGCACCTCGGCCAGGCGCTCGTGCATGCGGGCCGCGTTGGCCGCGAACGCGGCGCCGGCCGGGTCGACCTGGCTGGCCAGTGGCGGCGGCCGCGCGGTCATGGCCTCAGCGCCTCGGGCGTGACGGCGCGGTGGAAGCCGTCGAACGGCGCCGAGCGCGTGGCCTCGGCGAGCGGGAAGACAGCGTTGCCCAGCGATGCTGCGCCGTCGATCTGCACCGTGACGCCGCTGACGAACGCCGCCGCCGGCGACAGCAGGAAGCAGATGACGCCGCTCACTTCGGCCTCCAGGCCCATTCGCTTCAACGGCACGGCGGCGGCGAGCTTGCGGATGAGCGGCTTCATCGCCGGGCCGTAGCTGTCCATGCCGCTGGAGGCGATCCAGCCCGGTGCCACGGCGTTGACGCGCACACCGGCGTGCGCCCACTCGTAGGCGGCGGTCATCGTCAGGTTGCTCATGCCGGCGCGCGCCGCGCCGCTGTGGCCCATGCCGGGCATGCCGTTGCGGAAGTCGGCGGTCATGTTGACGATGGCGCCGCCGCCGGCTTCCATGCACTGCGCGTAGACCTCGCGCATCATCAGGAAGCCGCCGGTGAGGTTGTTGGCAACGACCGCGTCGAAGCCCTTCTTGCCGATGGCCGACAGCGGCGAGGGAAACTGGCCGCCGGCGTTGTTGACGAGGCCGGCGACCGGGCCGTGCTCGGCCACCACCTTGGCGACGCCGGCTTTCACCGCCTCTTCGTCGCGGATGTCGAAGGCGAGCGTGGCGCAGCGGCCGCCGTCCTCGGCGATCTCGGCGGCGACGCGTTCGAGCTTGCCGGCCTGGCGGCCGCTGATGACGACGGTGGCGCCGAGCGAGGCCAGCTCGTGCGCCACGCAGCGGCCGATGCCGCTGCCGCCGCCGGTGACCCAGTGCACCTGGCCGGCGAAGAGGCCCGGGCGCAGCACGCTCCGATAGCCGCTGCCCGGACCGCTGCCCGGGCCGTTCCCGGGGCCGCCGGCTGGCGCTGCAGGATCACTCATGGCATGATTGAACCCCGGGGTGACGTTAACGTCAACGGGCTGCCAGATAGGGGATTGCGAGAGGATTGCGCGGGTCGCGAAGGTTGCGAGGGATTGCGAAGGAGGTTTGGGCACCATGGACATGCAGGAGATCACCGCGGCGCTGCGCGCCAAGGTGGGTGAATCGAGCGGGCTCGGCGCGACGCTGAAGTTCGATTGCGGCGGCGACGGCGTCGTCGTCATCGACGGCCGCAGCGTGCCGAACGCGGTGGACAACACCGACCGCGAGACCGACTGCACCATCGCCATCACGCGCGAGAACCTCACGGCCCTGATCAGCGGCGAGCTCGAGCCGACCACCGGCTTCATGATGGGCAGGTTCAAGGTCAGCGGCGACATGAGCGTGGCGCTGAAGCTGCAGCGCGTGATCTGAGGCGGAAGGGCCGCGCCGTGCTGCAACGGGTGTCGCGCCGGCCCGGCGCGCGCGAGGTGCTCGCCTCGCACCGCGCCGACGACGCCGGCGAGTTGTTCGGCATCACCGAGCTGTGCCGCGAGTTCGGCATCACGCTGCGGACGATCCGCTTCTACGAGGACAAGGGCCTGCTGGCGCCGCGGCGCGTCAACGGTGCCCGCGTCTACACGCGGCGCGACCGGGCGCGGCTGGCGCTGATCCTGCGCAGCAAGGCCATCGGCGCCCGCCTGTCCGACATCAAGCACTACCTCGACCTCTACGGCGTGCAGGGCGAAGGGCGCGTGCAGCAGCTGAAGTGGGTGCAGCAGCGCACCGACGCGGCGATCGCCGAACTGGAACAGAAGCGCGCCCACATCGATGCCACGCTGGCCGAGCTGCGCCTCATCAACGGCGAAGTGCGCAAGCAACTCGGCGCGCGCTGACTCCGTTTCTCCGAAAGCCGAAAGACCGATGAGCCTGCCGATCTTCCCGTCGCCGTGGATCACCGAAGAGCACGAGATGCTGCGCGAGTCGGTGGCGCGGTACATCGGCCAGAAGTGGACGCCGCGCGCGGCCGAGTTCCGCCAGCTCGGGAAGATGCCGCCCGAGGTGTGGCGCGAAGCCGCGGCGAACGGCCTCTTGTGCGTATCGACGCCGGCCGAGTACGGCGGCGGCGGCGGCAACTTCGGCCATGAGGCAGTCATCCTGCTGGAGCAGGCGCGCGCCAACATGAGCGGCTGGGGCGGCGGCCTGCACTCGGCCATCGTGGCGCCGTACATCCTGCACCACGGCACCGAGGCGCAGAAGCGCCGCTGGCTGCCGAAGATGGCGTCGGCCGAGTTCATCACCGCCATCGCGATGACCGAGCCGGGCACGGGCAGCGACCTGCAGGGGGTGCGCACCACCGCCCGCCGCGATGGCGACCACTACGTCATCAACGGTGCCAAGACCTTCATCACCAACGGCCAGAACGCGAACCTCGTCTGCGTCGTCTGCCGCACCGGCGACGCCGGCTCGGGCGCCAAGGGCATGTCGCTGCTGTTCGTCGAGACCGACGTCGAGAACGGCAGCAGCAACCTCGTCGCGGGCTTCCGCCGCGGCCGCCACCTCGACAAGGTGGGCATGAAGGCGCAGGACACGAGCGAGCTCTTCTTCGATGACGTGCGCGTGCCGGCCGAGAACCTGCTCGGCATGAAGGAAGGGCAGGGGTTCTTCCAGCTGATGCAGGAGTTGCCGCAGGAGCGGCTCATCATCGCCGTCAGCGGCATCGGCGCGATGGAGCGCGCGCTGGCGGAGACGCTGGCCTACGCCAAGGAGCGCAAGGCCTTCGGCAAGACCGTGTGGGACTTCCAGAACACGAAGTTCAAGCTCGCCGAGGTGCAGGCCACCGTGCTGGCGACGCGCGCTTTCGTCGACGCCTGCATGGTGGCGCACCTGAAGGGCGAGCTCGACGCGGCGCGCGCCGCGCTGGCCAAGGCCTGGGTCAGCGAACAGCAGTGCAAGGTGATGGACGAATGCCTGCAGCTCTTCGGGGGCTACGGGTACATGATGGAATACCCGATCGCCGAGCTGTACGTCGACGCGCGCGTGCAGCGCATCTACGGCGGCACCAACGAGATCATGAAGGAACTGGCGGCACGCTTCATGTAGCGTGCCGCACGTCCCCGTCTGCACGGGATCCGCCCGATCCCGCAAGGAGGCCCCGCGATGGACGCGAACGATCTTCCGCTGGCCGAGCGGCTGCGCTCGGCGCTGGCGTTGCAGCGTGCCGCCTACCATGCGCACCCGGTGCCGACGCTGGCCGAGCGCAAGGACGACCTGAAGCGACTGCGCGCGCTGCTGCGCGAGCACCAGGCGGCCATCGTGGCCGCCATCAGTGCCGACTACGGCCATCGCTCGGCGCACGAGACGCGGCTGGCGGAGCTGATGCCGGCGATCGACGGCGTCGGCCACGCGTTGCGCCACCTGCGCGGCTGGATGAAGCCGCAGCGGCGCGGTGTCGACCTCTTGATGTTCCCCGGCGCCCGCAACCGCGTGATCCCGCAGCCGCTGGGGGTGGTGGGCGCCATCGTGCCTTGGAACTTCCCGGTCAACCTGAGCTTCGTGCCGCTGACCTGCATCTTCGCGGCGGGCAACCGCGCGATGGTGAAGATGAGCGAGAACTCGCGCCGGCTCGCGGCGCTCCTGATCGAGAAGGTGCCGGCGTACTTCCCGCCCGAGAAGCTGCAGTTCTTCGACGAGACGGGCGGCGTCGGCATCGAGTTCTCGAAGCTGCCGTTCGACCACCTGCTGTTCACCGGCTCGGGGACGACCGGGCGCGCGGTGATGGCCGCGGCGGCGGCCAACCTGTGCCCGGTGACGCTGGAGCTCGGCGGCAAGGCGCCGGCGATCATCTGCGACGACTTCCCGCTGCGCACCGCGGCCGAGCGCATCCTCTTCGTGAAGTGCCTGAACGCCGGGCAGATCTGCACGACGGTGGACCACGCCTGGCTGCCCGAGGGCCGCGTCGACGAGTTCGTGCGCCTGGCGCAGGACATCGTGCCGCAGCGCTATCCGTCGCTCGCCTCGGAGGACTTCACCTCGATCGTCGACCAGCGTTCGTTCGACCGCCTCGTGCGCGCCCTGAACGAGGCGCGCGAGCGCGGCGCCAGGCTCGTGCAGCTCGTGCCCGGGCCGGCGCACGACGCGGCCTCGCGCAAGATCGCGCCGCACCTCGTGCTCGACGCGCCGGCCGACTGCGCGCTGATGCAGCGCGAGATCTTCGGCCCGATCCTGCCGCTGCGGCCGTATCGCCGGCTCGACGAGGTCGTCGCCGCCGTCAACGCCGGCGACCGGCCGCTGGCGATCTACCCGTTCAGCAACGACGCGCGCACCGTGCAGCACCTGCTCGACCACGTGATGTCCGGCGGCGTCTCCGTCAACGACGCGCTGATGCACGTCGGCCAGCACGACCTGCCGTTCGGCGGTGTCGGTCCTTCGGGCATGGGCCACTACCACGGCCGCGAGGGCTTCGAGACGTTCTCCACGTTGCGCCCGGTGTTCAGGCAGGCGCCGATCTCGGCGATGAAGTGGATCGGCCCGCCCTACGGCCGCTTCGCCGACACGCTGCTGAAGTTCATCATCAAGTGAAGGCCCGCCTCGCACCGCCGGCCTGCCGCACGACATGACCAACCGCTGAGGAAGCGATGAGCGACGCATTCATCTACGACCACCTGCGCACCCCGCGCGGCAAGGGCAAGAAGGACGGCAGCCTGCACCAGGCCACCCCGGT
Source organism: Rubrivivax sp. (assembly GCA_016790425.1). Taxonomy (GTDB): domain Bacteria; phylum Pseudomonadota; class Gammaproteobacteria; order Burkholderiales; family Burkholderiaceae_C; genus Rubrivivax. Next base: position 33,742 of record JAEUPF010000105.1, on the reverse strand, counting down.
GTGGCTGCTGCGCACGCTGCTGCAGGCGCTGCAGCAGCGCAACCAGCTCGACACCGCGCTCGTCGACGACGTCGTGCTCGGCTGCGTGACGCCGGTGGGCGAGCAGGGCGCCGACATCGCGCGCACCGCGGTGCTCGACGCCGAATGGGCGCAGACGGTGGCTGGCGTGACGCAAAGCCGCTTCTGTGCCAGCGGCCTGGAGAGCGTGAACCTCGCCGCCGCGAAGGTGAAGAGCGGTTGGGAGGACCTGGTCGTCGCCGGTGGCGTCGAGAGCATGAGCCGCTGGGCGATGGGCAGTGACGGCGGCGCCTGGGTGATGGACCCGCGGATCAATCAGAAGACGGGCTTCGTGCCGCAAGGCATCGGCGCCGACCTCATCGGCACGCTCGAAGGCTGGGCTCGCGAGGACGTCGACCGCTTCGCGCTGCGCTCGCACCAGAAGGCCGCCGCCGCGCGCACCGAAGGACGGTTCGGCAAGAGCATCGTGCCGGTGCGCGACATCGCCGGCCTGCTGATGCTCGAGCGCGACGAGACGATCCGTGACAACGCGAGCATGGAAGCGCTGGCCAGGCTCGAGCCGAGCTTCGCCATGATCGGCCAGATGGGCTTCGACAGCACGGCGCTGCGCAAGTACACGACGGTGGAGCGGATCGAGCACATGCACCACGCCGGCAACTCCAGCGGCATCGTCGACGGCGCGGCGCTGATGCTGGTGGGCAACGCCGAGGCGGGCCGCAAGGCGGGTCTGAGACCGCGCGCGCGCATCAAGGCCGCCGCGGTGATCGGCAGCGAGCCGACGATCATGCTCACCGGCCCGACGCCGGCGTGCCGCAAGGCGCTGGCCAAGGCGGGCATGCAGGCTTCCGACATCGACCTGTGGGAAGTGAACGAGGCCTTCGCGGTGGTGCCGATGAAGACGGCGCGCGACCTCGGCGTGGACCTGGAGCGCGTCAACGTCAACGGCGGCGCGATCGCGATGGGGCATCCGCTGGGCGCTACCGGCTGCGTCATCCTCGGCACGCTCCTGGACGAACTCGAGCGCCGCAACCTCGCCACCGGCCTGGCCACGCTGTGCGTCGGCGGCGGCATGGGCATCGCCACCATCATCGAGAGGGTTTGAAGATGAGCAGCGCTGTTTCTCTCGAAGTGGGCGGCGACGGTGTCCTCGTCGCGACGATGAACCTGCCCGGGCGGCCGATGAACGTGGTCGGCGACACGCTGATGGAAGGCATCGCCCAGGCGTGCGCGAAGCTCGCCGACCCGGCCGTGAAGGGGATGATCCTCACCAGCGGCAAGGCCGATTTCTGCGCCGGCGGCGACCTCGACCGCATGAGCCAGTGGAGCAAGCCCGAGGAGCCGTTCGAAGGCTCGATGGCGATGAAGAAGGTGCTGCGCCAGCTCGAGCTGCAAGGCAAGCCCGTGGTGGCGGCGATCAACGGCCACGCGCTCGGCGGTGGCTTGGAGATCGCGCTCGCCTGCCACGCGCGCATCGCCATCGACGACGCGCGGCTCAAGCTCGGGCAGCCCGAAGTGAAGCTGGGCCTGCTGCCCGGCGGCGGCGGCACGGTGCGGCTGCCGCGCCTGGTGGGCATCCAGGCGGCGTTGCAGATCTGCGGTGAAGGCAACGACATCGCGCCGGCGAAGGCGCGCGAGATGGGCCTCGTCGCCGACCTCGCGAAGGACCGCGACGAGCTGATGGCCAAGGCGCGCGCCTGGATCGCGGCCAACCCGAAGGCGAAGCAGCCCTGGGACCAGCCGAAGTTCAGGTTCCCCGGCGGCGACAGCCGCACGCCGGCGGTGGCGCAGATGTGGGCCATCGCGCCTTCGGTCGCGAGCCAGAAGACCTGGGGCAACTACCCGGCGGTGCGCCACATCATGAGCAGCATCTTCGAAGGCGGCCTGCTCGACTTCGAGGCCGCCAGCGTCGTCGAGAGCCGCTACTTCGCCGCCTGCGTGATGTCGCAGGAATCGAAGAACATGATCAACACGCTGTGGTTCCAGCTCAACGCGATCAAGAAGGGGGCGTCGCGCCCCGCCGGCGTGCCGGCGTCGAAGGTGGGCCGGCTCGGCATCCTCGGCGCCGGAATGATGGGCGGCGGCATCGCCTACGTCTCGGCCAAGGCCGGGATCGACGTGGTGCTGCTGGACACCACCCAGGAGGCCGCCGACAAGGGCAAGGCGTATTCGCAGGGCCTGCTCGACAAGGCGGTGAAGAAGGGCCGCAGCACGGCCGAGAAGCGCGACGCGCTGCTGGCGAAGATCCAGGCGACGACGCGCTACGAGGATCTCGCCGGCTGCGACCTCGTCATCGAGGCCGTGTTCGAAGACCGCGCCGTCAAGGCCGACGTGACGAAGAAGGCGGAAAGCGTGCTCGCCGCCGACAAGGTCTTCGCGTCGAACACCAGCACGCTGCCGATCACCGGCCTGGCGAAGGCGAGCGCGCGGCCGCAGAACTTCATCGGGCTGCACTTCTTCAGCCCGGTGGACAAGATGCCGCTGGTGGAGATCATCGTCGGCCAGGCGACCTCCGAGCAGACGCTGGCGCGCGCCTTCGACTACGTGGCGCAGATCGGCAAGACGCCCATCGTCGTCAACGACAGCCGCGGCTTCTACACCAGCCGCGTCTTCGCCACCTACGTGATGGAGGGCATCGCGATGCTGAAGGAAGGCGTGCACCCGCGCAGCATCGAGGTGGCCGGCCTGCAGGCCGGCATGCCGATGCCGCCGCTGGCGCTGCAGGACGAGGTGAGCCTGAGCCTGTCGATGCACGTGCAGGAGCAGACGAAGAAGGACCTCGCGGCCGAAGGCAGGACGCTGCCCGAGCATCCGGGCACCGGCGTCATCCGGCAGCTCGTGGAGGTCGGCCGCATCGGCAAGAAGGCGGGCAAGGGCTTCTACGACTACGGCGACGACGGCAAGGCGTTGTGGCCCGAGCTGACCAGGCTGTACCCGACGGCGGCGCAGCAACCGGCGCAGCGCGAGATGATCGACCGCCTGATGTTCGCGCAGGCCAACGAGGCGGCGCGCTGCTACGAGGAGGGTGTGCTGCGCTCGGTGGCCGATGCCAACATCGGCAGCATCTTCGGCTGGGGCTTCGCGCCTTTCCACGGCGGCGCGCTGCAGTTCATCAACGCGATGGGGGCGCGGGCGTTCGTCGAGCGCTCGCGCGGGCTGGCGGCGAAGTTCGGGCCGCGCTTCGAGCCGGCGGCGGTGGTGGTGAAGATGGCCGAAAGCGGCGGCCGCTTCAGCGACGCGGCCTGAGCGGGCGCCGGCCCGTGCCGGCACGCGCGCCTCGCTCGCCGGCTGCGGCATGATGCGGGGACGATGGCCGCCGGCGACCTTGCCTTCTTCGCCGTTCGTCCGCGGCCGCCGCTGGACGCCTTCGTCGAGCTGATCTGGGCCACGCGCGGCGCTGCGCCCTACCGGCGGGCCGCCGTGCTGCCCAACGGCGCCTTGCAGCTGATGCTGAACTTCGGTGCCGCGCATCGCCTGCTCGGGTGCGCTGGCCGGGCCGTGCGGCGCGAGTTCAGCCAGACCTGGGTCGCAGGGCTGCAGGAAATGCCGCTGGCGATCGAGACGCCGGCGCTGACCGACATCTTCGCAATCCGCTTCCGGCCCGGCGGCGCGCACGCGTTCTTCGGCGGTTCGTGCGACGCCCTGACGCACGAAGTGGTGGGCGGCGGCGACTGGATGCCGCGCGACGCGGCCGAGCTGCGCGAACGGGTCGGCATCGCCGCGACGCGGGCCGCGCAGGTGCATGCTGCCGAGGACTGGCTGCTCGCCCGCCTGGCGCCGCGCGAGCCGGCGCACGGGCTCGTGCAGCGCGCCGTGGCGGCGCTGGCCGGGCCGCTGCCGGGCCGCAGCGTGCGCGACACCTGCGAGCAGCTCGGTCTTTCGAACCGGCACCTGATCGCGCTGTTCCGCCGCCACGTCGGGCTGGCGCCGAAGACCTACTCGCGTGTGCGCCGCTTTCACGCGTCCCTGGCGGCCCTGGCCGCGGGCGAGCCGGCCGCCGACATCGCCGCCCGGTTCGGGTTCGCCGACCAGGCGCACTTCGGCAATGACTTCCGCCGCCTGGCCGGCGTGACGCCCGGCGAGTTCCTCGCCCGGCGCGGGCTCGACGACGAGAGCGTGATCCTCGGCTGATGCCGCGGCCGGGACCGAAGCGCGCACCGGCGGGCGCGGCGAGCCTCAGCGTTGGCGCCGGTATGCGTACTTGCCGAACGGCCCCCACTTTCCGTCCTTCAGCGCCTCGACCTCGATCACCTGGTCGTCGCCGGCCTCGGTGATGCGCGCGCGCCAGTCCGGGTGGCCCGGGTTGCCGACGATCTTCACGTCCATCAGGATCGCGCCGTCGCGCACCTCGACGACGCCGGCGCCGTAGCCGCCGCCCTGGTCGAGGAAGTCGTGGAATTCGATGCGCCGGGTGGCCGGGTTCCAGAAGAAGAGCACCTCGCGCGACTGCCGGCGCTTGCCGTCGACCTCGCCGAAGCTGCGCCCGACGAGCAGGCGCTGGTCGAACGACCACTGGTAGGTGCGCACGAGGGTGACCTTGCGGCCGCCGGGCACCTCGAAGTGGCCGACCCATTCACCGCCCACCCAGTGGGCCAGCGGCGCCAGCGGCTGCGCCGGCGCCGCCGCGTCGGCGCGCTGCGCGAAGGCGGCGGCCGGCACGGCGAGCCCGGCGGCGATGCCGGCCAGCCGCCCGGTGATCGAGGCGCAGGCGGGCCAGGCCAGGGCGAGACGAAGCGAGCGGCGGCGTGACGGGTTCATGGGCTTCCTGAGGTGGGGGCAGCGAACGACGGGGGCGACGAAGGCATTGTGGCGACCAGGCCGCGCACCGTCTTGCAGGAATTTGACCTCCGCGGGCGGCGCTATGCTGCGCCATGTCCGCAGCGGGCGCAGCGTTCGACACCGAGGCCGTGCAGCGCATTCGCGCCGCCATCGCCGGCGCCCGCTCGGTGGCGGTGCTGACCGGCGCAGGCATGAGCGCCGAAAGCGGCATCCCGACCTTTCGCGACGCCTTGACCGGCCTGTGGGCGAAGTTCGACCCGCAGGATCTCGCCAGCATCGAAGGCTTCCGCGCCGACCCGCAACGCGTGTGGGACTGGTACGCCGAGCGCCGCCAAGGCGTGTGCCGCGCCGAGCCCAACGCCGGCCATCGGGCGCTGGCCCGCTGGGCCCGCGAGCACCCGGGCCGCATGTGTGTCGTGACGCAGAACGTCGACGACCTGCACCAGCGCGCCGGCCAGCCCGACGTGGTGCGGCTGCACGGCGACATCCTCTGGTTGCAGTGGCTCGACGAATGCATCGAGCGCCCGGCCTGCGATGCCACGGCCACGGCGGTGCCCGGCCGGCCGCCGCGCTGCAAGCGCTGCGGCAACCTGGCGCGCCCGGCGGTGGTGTGGTTCGGCGAGATGCTGCCGCCGGCGGCGCTCGAACGGGCCGAGCAGGTCGCCGCGAGCTGCGACGTGATGCTCGTCGTCGGCACCTCGGGCGCGGTATGGCCGGCGGCCGGCCTGGCCGGCCGCGCGCGCCGTGCCGGCTCCACCGTGGTCATCGTCAACCCGCACGACAGCGACATCGACGGCGAGGCGCGCTTCGTCCTGCGCGGCACGGCCGCGCAGGCGCTGCCGCTGCTGCTGGCATGACTCGGCAATCCTGTTTTGGACTATCATCGACACAAAGTTCAGTACTGGAGTTTGCATGAGCGCCCTCGCGGCACCGGTCCAGGCCGAGGCCCCATCGTTCGCGCCGGCGCAGCTCGCGGCGCCCGGCCTGCGCGCCTTCGAGCGCATCGCGCAGGCGTGGAAGCTGAGCGTCGACGAGCAGCTGTGCCTGCTCGGCCAGCCCCCGCGCAGCACGTTCTTCGCCTGGCGCAAGCACCCCGAGCGCGCCACCCTGTCGCGCGACACGCTGGAGCGGCTGTCGTACCTGCTGGGCATCTGGAAGAGCCTGCAGATCCTCCTGCCCGACGACGAGGCGGCCGACGGCTGGCTGCGGCGGCCGAACCGCGCCCCGGCCTTCGGCGGGCGCAGCGCGCTGGCGCGGATGCTCGGCGGCAACGTCAGCGACCTGCACGCGGTGCGCGCCTACCTCGACGGCGTGCGCGGCGGCGGCTGGTCTTGACCGCCGTCGATCGCCTCGACCAGCGGCGCGTGCGCTGGGCCGCGGCGTGCCGCATCGTGCCCACGCGCCACCCGGCGGTGAACCTGTTCGACCGCGTCGCCGACGCGGCCGACTTCGACGCCCTTTACGCCTTGGAGGCGATGACCAACGAGCGCGTGCGCGACGAACTCGGCCAGATCGAGCGGGTGCCGCGCGCCGAGCGCCTGTTCGGCCCCGGCAGCGGGCCGATCATGGCCGCCTTCACGCATGTCAACACGCAGGGCAGCCGCTTCTCCGACGGCCGATTCGGCATGTTCTACGCCGCGCGCGACCGCGCCACGGCGGTGGCCGAGACACGCCACCACCACGGCCGCTTCCTCGCTGCCACCGGCGAACGCGCACTGCACCTGCCGATGCGGCTGTACCACGTGGCCATCGACGGGCGGCTGCACGACCTGCGGCCGCCGGGCGCGGTGCCGGCGGCGGTGTACGACCGCGACGACTACCGCGCCTCGCGCAGGCTCGGTCACGCGCTGCGCGAACAGGGCGCCAACGGCGTCGCCTACCGAAGCGTGCGGCACGAGCGCGGGCAGTGCGTGGGCCTGTTCCGCCCCGGCGCGGCGAGCCGCTGCCTGCACGCTGCGATCCTGCTGTACGCCTGGGACGGCGAGCGCTTCACCGACGTGTACGAGAAGACCGAGTGAAGGCCGCTTCGCTCCCCGGTGCCGCCCGCAGCGGCGAGCGCTTCGACCGCCTCGACGCGTTGCGCGGCGTGGCGATGGTGTGGATGGCCGGCTTCCACCTCTGCTTCGACCTCAACCTGTACCGGCTGATGCCGGCGCAGAACTTCTACCGCGACCCGTTCTGGCTGAACCAGCGCACCGGGATCGTCAGCCTCTTCCTCCTGTGTGCCGGGGCGGCGCAGGCGGTGGCATTGCAGTCGCGGCAGGGAACGCCCGCGCAGGGAGCGTCCTTCTCGTCGTTGTTCCCGCCGCGCTTCTGGCGCCGCTGGGCGCAGGTGGCCGGCTGCGCCGTGCTGGTGAGCGTCGGTTCGTTCGTGATGTTCCCCAAGAGCTGGATCAGCTTCGGCGTGTTGCACGGAATCGCGGTGATGCTCGTCCTCCTGCGGCTGGCCTCGCCGCTGCCTCAGTGGGCGCTGTGGCCGCTCGCCGGTGCGGCGATCGCCTTGCCGAGGCTCGTGCAGCACCCGTTCTTCAACCAGCCGTTCGCGCATTGGACCGGGCTCGTCACCCGCAAGCCGATCACCGAGGACTGGGTGCCGGTGCTGCCTTGGCTGGGGGTGATGCTCATCGGCCTCGCAGCAGGGAGATGGCTGCTGGCGAACCGCCGCACCTGGATCGCGGGCACCGTGCCGCGCGCGGCGCAGCCGCTGGCGCTGCTCGGGCGTTGGCCGCTGACCTTCTACATGCTGCACCAGCCGGTGTTCCTCGGAGTCATCCTCGGCGGTCGGGCGCTCGGCTCGTGGTGAGCGCGCCGGTCCGCTAGCATCGGCAGCCATGGGCCATTCGAACGACAGCGGCCAAGGTCACGAGCACGGGCACGAGCACGAGCACGAGCACGGGCACGAGCACGAGCACGAGCACGAGCACGAGCACGAGCACGAGCACGAGCACGGGCACGAGCACGGGCACGAGCACGGGCACGAGCACGAGCACAGCACGATCGGCCCGATGGACCTGCGCGTGCGCGCGCTGGAGACGGTGCTGGCGCAGAAGGGCTACATCGACCCGGCGGCGCTGGACGTGCTGATCGATACCTACCAGACCCGCATCGGCCCGCGCAACGGCGCGCGAGTGGTGGCGCGGGCCTGGGTCGACAGCGGCTATCGCGACTGGCTGCTTCGCGATGCGACTGCGGCGATCGCATCGCTGGGCTACAGCGGCCGCCAGGGCGAACACATGGTGGCCGTGGCGAACCGGCCGGGCCTGCACAACATGGTCGTCTGCACGCTGTGCAGCTGCTACCCGTGGCCGGTGCTCGGCCTGCCGCCCACCTGGTACAAGAGCGCGCCGTATCGCTCGCGCGTCGTGCGCGAGCCGCGCGCCGTGCTGGCCGAGTTCGGTGTCGAACTGCCCGCCGGCACCGAGATCCGTGTCTGGGATTCGACGGCCGAGATCCGCTACCTCGTGCTGCCCGAGCGGCCCGCGGGGACCGAGGGCTTGAGCGAAGCCGAACTCGCCGAGTGGGTGACGCGCGACTCGATGATCGGCACCGGCTTGCCGCGACGCGAGGCGGCGGCAGCCGCCGGCTGAAGCGTGTCGAGAGCGCCGATCGGGTGCAGCAGCCATGAAGCGAACGACCGCGACAGCCGCTGCCGCAGCCACCGTGGTGCCGTGGCCGACGCACGCCGACCTCGGCGGCCAGGGCGGCCATGGCCGCGTGCAGCCCGAACCCGAAGGCGTCCACTGGCACGCGCCGTGGGAGCCGCGCGCCTTGGCGGTGACGCTGGCCGCCGGCGCCTGCGGCGAGTGGAACATCGACATGAGCCGCGCCGCGCGCGAGACGCTGCCGGACTACGCGCGCCTCACGTACTACGAAATCTGGACCGCGGCGCTGGAGAAGCTGCTGCTCGAGCGCGGGCTCGTCACGCGCGAGGAACTGGCGCAGGGCCGCGCGGACGCAGGTGCGCCAGCGCGGCCGGTGGCGCGCGTGCTGCACGCCGGCGAGGTTGCCGCCGTGCTGGCGAGCGGCAGCCCCACCGAGCGGCCACCCGCTGCGACGCCGCCGCGCTTCACGGCTGGCCAGCGCGTGCGAGCGAAGTCGGTGGTGGTGCCGCACCACACGCGGCTGCCGGGCTACGTGCGCGGCAAGGTCGGCGTCGTCGAGGCGCTGCGCGGCTGCCACGTGTTCGCCGATGCGCATGCGCTGGGTCTCGGCGAACGGCCGGCGTGGCTCTACACGGTGGTCTTCGACGGCGCGGCGCTGTGGGGACCGGGCGAGCCGGGCGCGGCGCAGGTCCGCGTCTCGGTCGACGCGTGGGAGCCCTACCTCGAGCCCGCGCCCGCATCGCGAGGGCGGCGATGATCCCGACGCCCGCCGAACACGAGCCGACGTTCCGCGAACCGTGGGAAGCACACGCGTTCGCGCTGACGCTGTCGCTGCATCGCGCCGGCCTCTTCACCTGGCCCGAGTGGGCCGCCGCGCTGGCCGAAGCGATTCGCGCCGCGCAGGCCGACGGCGACCCCGACCTCGGCGACACCTACTACCGCCACTGGCTGGCGGCGCTGGAGCGGCTGGTGGCAGCGCGCGCGGGCACCTCGATGGCCGAGCTCGCCCGCGTGCGCGACGCGTGGGCGCAGGCGGCGAGGCGCACGCCGCATGGCCGGCCGATCGAGCTGCAGGCGGCGGACTTCGACGCCGTCGCCGGTCCCGCCCCCGGGGCGCAGCAGCCGTGAATGCCGCCGCAACGAAGGCGACCAAGGCGCTCTACGGCTTCCACGCCGTCACCGTGCGCGCGAAGACCGCGCCCGAGTCCGTGCTCGAGGTGCACGTCGATGCGACGCGGCGCGATGCGCGCATGCGCCAGTTCGTCGAGCGCATCGCCGGCGCCGGGCTGCGCATCGTCGACAGCGACGACGAGCGCCTGACGCGGCTGGCCGGCACGGCGCGCCACCAGGGCGTCGTGGCGCGCGTGACGCCGCTGGCAGCGCGCCATTCGCTGGATGACGTGCTCGACGCGGTGGCCGGGCCGCCGCTCGTGCTGCTGCTGGACGGCGTGACCGACCCGCACAACCTGGGCGCCTGCCTGCGCGTGGCCGACGGTGCCGGCGCGCACGCCGTGGTGGCGCCGAGCGACCACGCCGTGGGGCTCAACGCCACGGTGGCCAAGGTCGCCAGCGGCGCGGCCGAGACAGTGCCCTACCTGATGGTGACCAACCTCGCGCGCACGCTGGGCGAACTGAAGGAGCGCGACATCCGCGTCGTCGGTGCTGTCGACGACGCGCCGCGCAGCTTGTACGAGGCCGACCTGAGCGGGCCTCTTGCGCTGGTGCTCGGCGCCGAGGGGACGGGCCTGCGCCAACTGCCGCGCAGGAGCTGCGACGAACTCGTGCGCATCCCGATGGCCGGCGCCGTGGAGAGCCTCAACGTCTCGGTGGCCGCGGGCATCTGCCTGTACGAGGCGCGGCGCCAGCGCGGCCTCGTCAAGAGCTGAGGCCTGCCGGGCGCCAGCGCGGCGGGGCCGGCACCGAGGGCCGGGTCAGCCCACCCAGCCGAGCGCGCCGGCGACGGCGCCGCAGGCGATGGGGAGCAGCGTCGTGACGCGCGTGCGCAGCATCAGCGCGATGGTGGCCAGCGCCAGCACGGCGCTGGGCCAATCGCCGGCCGTCGGCTCGAAGAGGATCCAGCCGGTTGCCAGCAAGAGGCCGATGGTGATCGGCGCCAGGCCCGCATGCAGCGAGCGCACGACGAGCGAACGCGCGTGCCGCGTGTTCCAGTGGCTCGCGCGCAGCGCCAGCACGGTGCTCGGCAGCAGCGTGCCCACCATGGCCGCCAGCGCCCCGGCCAGCCCGCCGACGTTGTAGCCCAGCACGGCCACGAAGAGCACGTTCGGCCCCGGCGCCGCCTGCGCCAGCGCGACGCTGGCGCTGAACTCGCCTTCGCCCATCCAGCGGCGTTCGCCGACCAGGTAGCGCTGCATGTCGGGCGCGGTGGTGATCGCGCCGCCCACCGCCAGCAACGACAGCATCAGGAAGTGGCCGAAGAGGGCCAGCCAGTCTGCCGCGCCGAGTCCGAAGCGGCCGAGCAGCAGGGCGTGCAACGAAGGCCAGTCTTCAACCATCACCGCTCCTCTTGCCGGTGGCTGCCTCGCTGTGGCCGGCGCCGGCAGCGGACCGGTTGTCCGCGGCGCGCAGGCGCCAGGCCGCCCAGGCGCAGGCGATGCCGCCGAGGACCAGCACCACGGCCACCATCGGCAGCCGCCAGACGCCCACGGCGGCGAAGCCCGCGCCGACCAGCAGCGCCGCGCCGGCCGGCGTCAGCGGGCTCTTGCGCAGCGGCAGCGCCAGCTTCAAGGCGGTGGTGACGACGAGACCGGCGCTGACGATGCCCATGCCGCGCAGCGCGCCGCCGACGGCGCCGCCAGCCCGCCCTTGCGCCGCGATGATCGCCAGCACCAGCACGATGACCAGCGGCACGGCCAGCATCCCGCCAAGCGCCGCCAGCGCGCCGCGGGCGCCGAGGAAGCGCTGCCCGACCATCAGCGACAGGTTGATCACGTTCGGCCCCGGCAGCACCTGCGACAGCGTCAGCATCTCCAGGAACTGCTCGCGCGTCAGCCAGCGTTGGCGCTCGACGAGTTCGCGCTGCGCCACCGGCAGCACGCCTCCGAAGCCTTGCAGCGCCAGGCGGGTGAAGACGGCGAACAGTTCGCTGCACGAGGCCGGTTGCGCCGTGGCCGTGCCGCCGCCCTTCGCTGCCGGCGCGGCCGGCGCAGCGGCCGGGGGCGGGGCCGGCATCACGCTGCCGCCGCCGGGCCCGGCCGCCCGCGCCGCACGAGCCACGCCGAAAGGCCCGTGGCCAGCACCAGCCCCACGGCGGCGGCGGGCGCGAGTGCCGCGTAGCCGTGCAGCCCCAGCAGCACACCGCCGAGCGCGGCGCCGATGCCCTGGCCGAGGTACATCGCCGAGGTGTTGAGCGACACCAGCACGCCGGCCAATGCCGGGGCGGCAGCGACCAGGCGCGCCTGCTGCGCCGAGTTCGACGAGAAGCAGCCCAGCGCCCAAGGCGTCAGCACGAGCGCCATGGCCGCCACGCCGCCGGCCCAGGGCCAGGCCAGCAGCGAAACCGCCATCGCCGCGATGCCCGCCGTCGCTGCCGCGCCGGCGCCGAGGCGGTCGACCCAGCGCGTCATCGCCACGCTGCCGATGAGGCCGAAGACGCCGAACCAGAGGAACAGCGCGCTCGTCTCGGCCGGCCGCGTGCCGAGCACGTTGGCGTAGTAAGGCGCCATGTAGCCGAAGAGCGTGAACTGGCCGCTGGCGCTGAGCGCGGTGACCGCGACGATGGCCATCAGCGCCGGACGCGACAGCACGCCGCCGAGGTCGCGCAGCGTCAGCGCCGGCGCACGCAGCCCCTGCGGCGTGTGGCGCCAGGCAGCCACGGCCGCGCCCGCCGACAGCAGCGCCACCAGCACGAACGCGGCGCGCCAGCCGGCTGTCTCGGCCACGTAGGCGGCGATCGGCATGCCCAGCACCGAGGCGAGCGACCAGCCGAGGAAGATGAAGGTGATCGCCTCGCCGCGGCGCTCGGAGGTGGCGAGCGCGCCGACGACGGCGGCCGCCGCCGGGGTGAACACCGAAGCAGCGAGGACCGTTGCCGCACGCACCGGCAGCAGGCTCGCGAGCCCCGGCATCGCCGCTGACAGCGCATGCCCGGCGGCGTACCAGGCCAGCGAGAACGCCAGCAGCCGGCGGCGGTCGTGGCGCGACAGCAGCGCGGCCAGCAGCGGGGCGGCAAGCGCCATCGCCCACGCGGCCACGGTGACGAGCTGCCCGGCCAGCGGCACCGGCACCGCCAGCCCGCGCGCCAGGTCGTTCAGCGCCCCCGGAACCACCATCACGCCGCAGCCGATGGCGAAGTTGCCCGCGAGCAGCGCCCAGCGCGTGCCGGCCCGCAGGCCCGGACCCGAACCCGAACCCGAACCCGGTTGTCCGTTCAGCGCAGCACCTTCAACGCCTCGGGGTTCACGATGTGCGTGGGCGTGTTGTGGATGAAGTTGATGACGTTCTCGAACGCGGCGCCGAAGTACAGCTCGTAGCTGTCCTGCTCGACGTAGCCGATGTGCGGCGTGCAGATCGCGTTCTCGAGCCTGAGCAGCGGGTGGCCCTGCAGGATCGGCTCGCTGTCGAAGACGTCGATCGCCGCCATTCCTGGGCGGCCCCGGTTCAGCGCCGCCACGAGCGCGTTGTCGGCGATCAGCTCGGCGCGCGAGGTGTTCACCAGCAGCGAGGTCGGCTTCATCAGCGCCAGGTCGTCGAAGCCGACGATGCCGCGCGTGCCGTCGGTCAGGCGCAGGTGCAGCGTCAGCACGTCGCAGGCGGCGAAGAACGCCGCGCTCGATTCGGCGGCGGCATGGCCGTCGGCGACGGCGCGGTCGCGCGAGACCTCGCTGCCCCAGACGAGCACGTGCATGCCGAAGGCGCGCCCGTAGCCGGCGACGAGGCGGCCGATCTTGCCGTAGCCCCAGATGCCCAGCGTCTTGCCGCGCAGCGTCATGCCGAGCGCGAAGTTCGGCGGCATCGCTGCCGACTTCAGGCCCGACTGCTGCCAGGCCCCGTGCTTGAGGTTGCCGATGTACTGCGGCAGCCGCCGCATCGACGCCATGATCAGCGCCCACGTCAGCTCGGCCGGTGCCACCGGCGAGCCGACGCCTTCGGCGACCAGGATGCCCAGGCGCGTGCACGCCTCGAGGTCGATGTGCGCGCCGACGCGGCCGGTTTGCGAGATCAGCTTCAGCCGCGGCAGCTTCTCCAGCAGCGCGCGCGGGAAGTGCGTGCGCTCCCGGATCGTCACCAGCACGTCGGCATCGCGCAGCCGCACCGCGAGCTGGCCGATGCCTTTCACGGTGTTGGTGAATACCTTGGCGTTGTACGGCTCCAGCAGCGCGGCGCACTGGAGTTTGCGCACCGCGTCCTGGTAGTCGTCGAGGATGACGATGTTCATGGCGATCTGCGCGCCGGGCCCGGGCGAGGTGTTCCCGCCGGGGTCCGGGCCGGCCGCGATTCTGCCTGCTCGGCCGGTTGCCCCGCTCGGGGGCGCCGAGCCTGCCGGCCCGCGCGTTGGCACAAGGAAGAACGGCGGCCGATGGCCGCCGTTCGAGCGAAGGAGCTTGGGTTCAGCGCGTGGGCTTGAGCGTGCGCCGCCGCGCCAGCGCCAGCGTGAGCAGGGCGAGGCCGACAAGCGCCATGCTGGTCGGCTCGGGTATCGGGTTGCTGGTGCCGCTGCTGCTGGTGCTGCCCGTGCTGCCACTGCTGGTGCTGCTACTGCTGGTGCTGCTACTGCTGCTCGTGCTGCCGCTGCTGCTGGTGCTGCTGCTCGTGCTGGTCTGGGCCAGGGCGCCGAAGCGGACGTTGTCGATCGTGAAGCCGGCGTCTTCCGGCGCCACGAGGCTGATCAGCAGGCCGGCGATCTGCGCCGTGCCGTCGCTGGTGCCCAGCAGCAGGGTCTGGATGCCGGTGGCCGTGTTCAGGATCGAGCCGAGCACCGAGCCGTCGCTGCCGTAGGCGGTGATGCGGGTCGAGCCGATGGCGTTGAAGAAGCCGCCGTCGAACGACACGCCCGCCTGGAGCGTGCTGAACAGCATGGCGATGGAGCCGTTGAGGAACGGCGAGCCGCTCAGCACCGGCGACGCGCTGTGATTGGTGTCGGTGGCGACGAAGGCACCGCCGGCAAGGACGTTGTCGAGATCGAGGGCAAGCGGGCCGGTAGGCGAACCGGTGACGCACCCGCCTACTGCCGTGCCGGCGGCGCAGTCGGTGCCGACGACGCCTCGCGTCTGGCCCATGAACCAGGACCCGAAACTCACCGTCGGTGCCGTGCCCGTGCCGCCGTACTGCGCCGCGGTGATCGTGGGGTTGAGCGCGCCCATCGCCGCTTCGCTGAACGTGATCTGCCCGGCGTTGGCCACGAACGATGCCGAGTCGATTGCCACGATCGCTGCCTGGCTGGCCACCGCCCCCACGGCCAGTGCCGCTGCGAGCAAAGACTTGAGAGAGAACTTCATTAGGTTTATCCCGGAGGTGGAGGTGGGGTGCAACGCCTGCGTTCTTTAGTGCAAGGCGCATGCCTCGGATCGTTTTGGTTCTCGAATCAAACGCTTAGCAACCGGCCAGCAGAGAAGTTCGCAGGCAGTGTAAAGACGGCCGACAACCGGGTCCATCGCAAGTTGTAAGCACCGCATCCATGCACCGCGCTCGGGCATTCGCGCTGCCGGCAACATCGCGGCCCCACGCCGACGCAACTTCACTCATGGCCTGGCCATTGCGCCATGGTTGCGCCGCGTTGTCTACCCTCTAGGAGAAGGTGCAGTGAGTCTTTCCATGTACAGCGCCAGCGTGCCGGTGTTCGTGCGCATGTGCGGCAACGCCCAGAAGTGGCTGACCCGAGCCGAGGAGCATGCCGCGGCGCGCAAGTTCGACCCCGTGAACTACCTCGGGTTGCGGCTGGCCCCGGACATGCTGCCGTTCGCGCGCCAGATCCAGATCGCCAGCGACGGCGCCAAGGGCTGCGTCGCGCGTCTGGCCGCGATCGAGGTGCCCAAGTGGGAGGACAACGAGGCGACCACCTCCGACCTGCGCGCTCGCCTGCAGCGCACGATCGACTTCGTGCAGTCGGTCCCGGCCGAGAAGTTCGCCGGTGCGGAAGGCCGCGAGATCGTGTTGCCGATGCGCTCGGGCGACCCGCTGCGGTTCGACGGCGAGTCGTACCTGAAGTTCTACGTGCTGCCCAACTTCTACTTCCACATCACGACGACCTACGCGCTGCTGCGCCACGCCGGCGTCGAGCTCGGCAAGCGCGACTACCTCGGCAACCCGTGACGGCGCGGTAAGAGGCGCGTGCGAGCCGCGCGCGCCGGAGTCAGCGCGTGGCGACCTTCACGCGCGGCGTCGGCGCGGCCGCCGGCTTGCGCGCCGCCCGTGGCGCGCCCGCCTTGGCCGAGGCGGTGCCGCCGCCGCCCTGCCCGGCGACGACGACGCGGGTTCGCGTCGGCAGCACCAGCACGATCGGATGCCCGGGCGCAAAGCGGGCGTCGGCGGCGACGCCGTTCCATTGCGCCACTTGCGCGGCGGTCAGCCCGTGCCGGCGCGCCACGGCGGCCACGGTGTCGCCTTTCGGGCCGGCGCGCAGCGTGGCCTTGCGGCCACCCGGCCCCTCGGGCGCAAGCGTCAGCATCGCCGAGTCGGCCAGGTGCTCGGAGACGTCGTCGGCCACCTTGTCGCCGCGCGGCACGATCAGCGTCGAGCCGGCGCGCACCAGCATGCGCGGCGGGATGTGGTTCATCTCGGCCAGTTCCGCTTCGGCCAGTCCGACCAGCTTGGCTGCCTCGGCCGTCTTCAACGTCCGCGGCGCCACCCACGCGGTCCACGAAGCCAGCGCGCCGGTGTGCTCGGCCAGCGCCCGCACGAAGCGGTTGGCGTTTTCGTAAGGCAGCAGCACGTGCGGCGTGCCGGCCGAGAGAATGACCGCCTTGTTGTGCTGCGGATTGAGCTGGCGGAACTCCGGCAGCGGCAGCTCGGCCAACTGGGCCGCCAGCGCCACGTCGATGTCGCGCTCGATGGCCACGCTGAGGAAGTACGGGTGGTTCTCTAGCCTCGCCAGCTCGATGCCGAAGGCCTGCGGGCGCAGCACGATGTTCTTCACCGCCTGCAGCTTGGGCACGTAGTTGCGCGTCTCGGCCGGCAGCCGCTGCAGCGCCGAGAGCGCAAGCGGCTTGCGCTGCGCCCGGTTGCGCTCCAGCGCGCGCGCCACGTTGCCCGGGCCCCAGTTGTAGGCGGCCAGCGCGAGCTGCCAGTCGCCGAAGCGCTCGTACAGGCGTGAGAGGAAGTCCAGCGCCGCGCGGGTGGAGGCCAGCACGTCGCGGCGGTCGTCGCGGAAGACGTTCTGCCGCAGGTCGAAGTCGCGCCCGGTGCCGGGCATGAACTGCCACATGCCGGCGGCGCGCGCCCGCGACAGCGCCTGCGGATCGAACGCGCTCTCGATGAACGGCAGCAGCGCCAGGTCCATCGGCATCCCGCGCTTGTCGATCTCCTCGACGATGTGGAACAGGTAACGCGCGCCGCGCTCGACCATGCGCTGCACGTAGTCGGGCTGGCTGGCGTAGTGCTGCTCCCAGCGGCGCACGAGCTCGTTGTCGAGGTCCGGGATGCGCATGCCATCGCGGATGCGCTGCCACAGGTCGGCGCGCTCGGCGTCCTGGTCGGGGTCCAGGCGCGGGCGCGGACCGGGCGCCGCGGCGACGGCGGCGTCGCCAGGGGCAGCATCGGACGCTGCGGCGGCTGCCGCCGCGGTGTCCGGCGCGGCCGGCGGCGCCGCGGTCGCGGGCGCTGCGGCGGCTTGCAGCGCCGGCGGCGCCGGCGGCGCAGGTGGCACAGGCGCCGCGGCGGCCTCGGTGGCCGGCGTCGCCGGCGCCTCCACGGGCACCTGCGCACAACCGGCAAGCCAGCAGGCCAGCGGCAGCAGCGAGGAACGAACGAGCCGCAGCGCCTGATGACGCGCGTGCGGACGGCGCTGCCCTTCGGCCGCCGTCATCGCCAGGCTGCCCCTCGGTGCCTCACTAGAATGCCCGCGACGAGGCTCGAAGGGTGCGGGTGCGAATGCAAGGCGGCTCGAGGCATGACACGTGACGAGTCGAGTATAGAGTTGGACGCCTGGCTTCAGACCGCGCCCGGGCGCTACCTGCTCGGCTGGGAGCAGGCGCGCATCGACCGCGAAGTGGCCGACATCTTCGGCTTCCACGCCTTGCAGCTCGGCCTGCCCGAACTCGATGGCCTGCGCGCCAACCGCATGCCGCACCGCTGGGTGGCCACCGATTCGCTGCGCCTGTCGCCGGTGCTGCCGCTGCCGCCGCGGGTGGCCAGCGAGCCGGCTGCCACCACGGCCGGCGCATCGGCGCCGGCGCTGCATTGCGAGTTCGATGCGCTGCCGCTGCCTGACGCCTCGATCGACCTCGTCGTGCTGCCGCATTCGCTGGAGCTGGCGCGCGACCCGCACCAGACGCTGCGCGAGGTCGAGCGCGTGCTGGTGCCCGACGGCCGCGTCGTCGTCGTCGGCTTCAACCCGACGAGCCTGTGGGGCCTGCGCCAGCGCCTGGGTGGCGCGCGCCGCAGCATCGGCCTGGGGCGCGGACGCGGCCTGTTCCTGCCGGCCGCGGGCGACTTCATCGGCTACTGGCGCGCCCGCGATTGGTTGCGTCTGCTCGGCTTCGAGGTCGAAGGCGGCCGCTTCGGCTGCTGGCGGCCGCCGCTGGCCAGCGAGCGCTGGTTGCAGCGCTTCGCGTGGATGGACCGCATCGGCGACCGCTGGTGGCCGGTGCTGGGCGCGGTGTACATGATCTGCGCGGTCAAGCGTGTACGCGGCATGCGCCTGGTGGGCCTGGCCCGGCACGACTGGCGCACGCGGCCGCGTGCCGCTGCGGCCGCGGTGGCGCGCCGGCACGGCAGCACGGCGCCGGTGGTGCGCGAGCGCAGCGACGCATGAATGCCGGCGTGCGCTTCCCCGAGCCCGAAGTCACCGTCTACGCCGACGGGGCCTGCCGCGGCAATCCCGGCCCCGGCGGCTGGGGCGTGTGGCTGGCCAGTGGCGCGCACGAGCGCGAGCTGTGGGGCGGCGCGCCGGACACCACCAACAACCGCATGGAGCTGACCGCGGTGATCGAGGCGCTCGCATCGCTGAAGCGGCGCTGCAAGGTTGCCATCCACACCGACAGCCAGTACGTGCGCAACGGCATCACCGAGTGGATCCACAACTGGAAGAAGCGCGGCTGGCGCACGGCCGATGGCAAGCCGGTGAAGAACGCCGAGCTGTGGAACCGGCTCGATTGCCTGGCGGCGCTGCACGAAGTGCACTGGCACTGGGTCAAGGGACATGCCGGCAACGCCGGCAACGAGCGCGCCGACGCGCTGGCCAACCGCGGCGTCGACGAGGTGATCGCGGCGGCGGCGCAGGTGCCGCGGCGCCGTTCCGGCTGATGGGCCGCCGCGGCCCCCCGCCCTCGGACCGAGGTGGCCGCGGCGCCGGCAGACCGGCCGCCCGGGCGATACAGTGTCGCCCTTCCTTCGAGCGCAGCGGATCGAGCAGTTGAACAAGGTCTACACGGGCATGGCCGCGAGCGGCATCGCGCTCGTCGCGGTGGCGGCATGGTGGTTGCAGCGGCCGGCGTCCCCGACGAGCCTGGCAGCGGCAGCGCCGGCACGGGCGGGCGCAGCTGCGGCGAGTGCGGCCACCGCGGGCGGGCCCGGCGGCGCCGCGGCCGTCGAAGTGGCGCGGGCCGAAGCGCTGACCATCGTCGATGACGTGCAGGCGGTCGGCTCGCTGAAGGCGCGCCAGGGCGTCATGGTGCGTCCGGAGGTCAGCGGCCGCATCGCGCGCCTGGGCTTCGCCGACGGCCGCCCGGTGCGCGCCGGCCAGTTGCTCGTGCAACTGGACGACACGCTGCAGCGCGCCCAGCTCGAGCAGGCGAAGGCGCAGGCCAGCATTGCGCGCACGAACCTGCAGCGCAGCCGCGAACTGCTGGCGCAGGGCTTCATCAGCCAGAGCGCGGTGGACCAGAACGCCGCCGCGCTGCAGGTGGCCGAGGCGCAGGTGGCGCTGGCCGAGGCGCAGCTGGCGCGCATGCGCATCGTCGCGCCGTTCGACGGCACGGCGGGGCTGCGCCTGGTCGATGTCGGCGACTACCTCAAGGACGGCGCCGACATCGTCAAGATCGAGGACCTGTCGGCCCTGGAGGTGGAGTTCGCGCTGCCCGAGCGCTACGTCGCGCGCACACGGCCGGGGCTGCCGATGGAGCTGACGCTGGACGCGATGCCCGGCGCCGTGTTCGCCGGCCAGGTGCTGGCGCTGAACTCGCAGGTGGACGCCAACGGCCGCGCGCTGACCGTGCGCGCGCGCGTGCAGAACCCCGGCGCGGTGCTCAAGCCGGGCATGTTCGCGCGGCCGCGCATCATCTTCTCGCGCCGCGAAGGCGCTGTCGCCGTGCCCGAGGAGGCGCTGGTGCCGCTGGGCGCCCGGCAGTACGTCTACAAGGTCGTCACCGGTGCCGACGGGCGTGCCGTGGCGCAACGCATCGAGGCCCGTGTCGGGCTGCGCGTGCCGGGCAAGGTCGAGATCCTCGAGGGCCTGCTTGCCGGCGACGTCGTCGTCACCGCCGGCCAGGCGCGGCTGCCGCGGCCCGAAGGCACGCCGGTGCGGGCGATCGACCTTTCGCAGGCAGTGCCGGCGGCGCGGCCCGCCAGTGGCTCGGCGGGAACGGCGGGCGCGGCGGGCGCGGCGGGCGCGGCGGGCGCTGCCGGAGCGGCCAGCGCAGGCGGCACGGCAGCGGCGGACGCCGCCACCGCCGCGGTCGTCGGCGCAGCCGGCGCGCGTGCCGCGCCGTCGCCTGCCACCGCGCGGCCGGCCGCTGCACAGGCCGGCACGCGATGAAGCTGTCGGAAACGTCGATCCGCCGCCCGGTGCTGGCGACCGTGATGTCGCTGCTGCTGGTGCTGGTGGGGCTGGTCTCGTTCAGGCAGTTGAGCGTGCGCGAGTACCCGCGCATCGACGAGCCGCTGGTCAACGTCTCGACGCGGCTGCTGGGCGCCAGCTCCGAGGTCATCGAGTCGCAGGTGACCAAGCCGCTGGAGGACTCCATCGCCGGCATCGACGGCGTGGACATCATGACCTCGATCTCGCGCACCGAGCTCAGCCAGATCACGGTGCGCTTCCGCCTCACGAAAGACCCCGACACCGCAGCCGCCGAGGTGCGCGACCGCGTCTCGCGCGTGCGCGCCCGCCTGCCCGAGGCGGCCGACGAGCCCGTCATCGCCAAGGTCGAGGCCGATGCCACGCCGACCATCTGGCTGGCCTACACCAGCGAGACGATGGGGCCGCTGGAGCTGACCGACCTCATCAACCGCGTCGTCAAGCCGCGCCTGCAGACGGTGCCCGGCGTCGCTGACGTTCAGATCGGCGGCGACCGCAAGTACGCGATGCGCATCTGGCTCGACCCCGACCGACTGGCGGCCTACCGGCTCACGGTGCAGGACGTCGAGGACGCGCTCAGGCGCCAGAACCTCGAGGTGCCGGCCGGGCGCATCGAAAGCCGCCAGCGCGAGTTCAGCGTCACATCGCGCACCGACCTCAACACGGTGGCGCAGTTCAACGAGATCGCGCTGAAGACGGCCGGCGGCTACACGGTGAGGCTGCGCGACGTGGCGCGCGTCGAGGAAGGCGCGGTCAGCGAGCGCAGCCGCGTGCGCCTGAACGGCGTGCCCTCGATCAGCACCGGCATCATCCGCAACGCCACCGCCAACCCGATGGAAGTGGCCGACGGCGTGCGCGCGGTGATGCCGCTGATCCAGCGCGACCTGCCCGCCTCGGTGACGGTGGTGCAGGCCAACGACCTCTCGGTCTTCATCGACCGCTCGATCAAGGCGGTGTTCAAGACCGTCATCGAAGCGATCGTGCTGGTGGCGCTGGTGGTGTTCGTCTTCCTGCGCACGCTGCGCGCCTCGTTCATCCCGCTGGTCACCATTCCCGTCAGCCTGGTGGGCGCCTTCGCGCTCATCGCGCTGGCCGGCTTCACGGTGAACACGCTGACGCTGCTGGCGCTGGTGCTGGCCATCGGCCTCGTCGTCGACGACGCGATCGTGGTGCTGGAGAACATCTTCCGCCACATCGAGGAAGGGATGACGCCGTTCCAGGCGGCGCTCAGGGGCGTGCGCGAGATCAGCTTCGCGGTGGTGGCGATGACGCTGACGCTGGCGGCGGTGTTCGCGCCGCTGGCCTTCACGCCGGGGCGCACCGGGCGCCTCTTCGGCGAGTTCGCGCTGACGCTGGCCGGCGCCGTGCTGGTGTCGGGCTTCGTGGCGCTGACGCTGACGCCGATGCTGTGCAGCAAGCTGCTGCGGCACAACCCGGATCCGAACTTCTTCGACCGCTTCATGGAGACGGTGCTGGTGCGCGCCACCGCCCTCTACACCGCGATGCTGCGGGCGACGCTGCGCGCGCGCTGGGCGGTGGTGGGCGTGATGCTGGCCAGCGGCGCGGCCAGCGCCTGGCTCTTCGTCACGGCCAAGAGCGAACTGGCGCCGCTGGAAGACCGCGGCGTCGTCTTCATGCCGGTGCGGGCGCCCGACGGCGCGACGATGCAGTACACCGCCCGCTACCTCGACGCCATCGAGGACATCACGGCGCAGTACCCGGAGTTCGACCGCCGCTTCATGTTCATGGGCGGCGGCCAGGTCTCCAGCGGCGGCGCCTTCCTGCGCACCGTCGACTGGGACGAGCGCAAGCGCACGACCATCGAGCTGGCGCGCGACCTGCTGCCCAAGGTCGGAAACCTGCCCGGTGTCAGCGTGTTCCCGATCACGCCGCCGAGCCTGGGCCAGGGCTTTCGCGAGCGCTCGATCAACTTCGTCATCGTCAGCAGCGACAGCTACGACAACATGGCCGGCGTCGCACAGCGCTTCGTCGCCGAGATGCAGCGCAATGCGGGCATCGTGCAGCCCGACATCGATCTGCAGCTCAACAAGCCCGAGCTCTTCATGGACGTCGACCGCGCCCGCGCCGCCGACATGGGGGTGTCGGTGGAGGCGGTGGCGCGGGCGGTCGAGACGATGCTCGGCAGCCGCGTCGTCACGCGCTACAAGCGCGACGCCGAGCAGTACGACGTGATGGTGCAGACCGGTGCCGCCGGGCGCGTGACGCCCGAGGACATCGAGCGCATCTTCGTGCGCGGGCGCGGCGAGACGATGGTGCCCCTGTCGGCGCTGGTCAAGGTGCGCGAGGCGGTGAGCCCGCGCGAGCTGAACCACTTCAACCAGCGCCGCTCGGTGACGATCACCGCCGCGCTGGCCCCGGGCTACGCGCTCGACGAGGCGCTGCGCTTCATGGACGCCACGGCGCTGAAGGTGCTGCCGCCGGGCTACGCCACCGAACTGAACGGCGTCAGCCGCGAGTTCCGCGCCTCGTCGGGCTCGCTCGGCATCGTCTTCGTGCTGGCGCTGGCGTTCATCTTCCTCGTGCTGTCGGCGCAGTTCGAGAGCTTCGTCGACCCCTTCGTCATCCTGCTGTCGGTGCCGCTGTCGATGGTGGGCGCACTGGCGGCAATGCGGCTCACCGGCGGCACGCTGAACGTGTTCTCGCAGATCGGCCTCATCACGCTGGTGGGGCTCATCAGCAAGCACGGCATCC
Organism: Rubrivivax sp.; assembly: GCA_016790425.1. Lineage (GTDB taxonomy): Bacteria > Pseudomonadota > Gammaproteobacteria > Burkholderiales > Burkholderiaceae_C > Rubrivivax. The sequence goes on along the minus strand of JAEUPF010000105.1, from coordinate 10,726 downwards.
TGATCGTCGAGTTCTCCAACCAGTTGCGCCAGCAGGGCCGCTCGGTGATGGAGGCGGTGGTCGAAGCGGCGAGCCTGCGCCTGCGGCCGATCATGATGACCACCGGCGCGATGGTGCTCGGGGCGCTGCCGCTGGCGCTTTCCAGCGGCGCCGGCGCCGAAAGCCGGCAGCAGATCGGCTGGGTCATCGTCGGCGGCATGTCCTTCGGCACGCTGCTCACCGTGTTCGTCGTGCCCACCGTCTACACGCTCTTCGCGCGCAAGGGCGTGCCCGGCGAGATCCGCACGCCCGAACTGGCGCAAGGCGCGGCGGCGGACTGACGCCGCCGGGGCAGCGCCCGCGCAGCCAGCCGATGCGACGAGACGACGTCCTCCCGGCGGCCCAGGCCGGGCTGCGCATGCGCAACGCCGCGGCCGCTGTAGCGGCGACATGGCTGGCCTGCGGCGTGTATGCGCTGGCGCCGTGGAACGGCGAACAGATGCGGCAGGTGCACGTCGCCGCCGGCCTCGTCTTCGACGGCCGCGAGTTCCTGCTGGCCGCTGCCGCCCTCTACAGCGTGCTCCTCGTGGCGTGGGCTTTCACCGAAGGCGGGCCCGAGGTCGGCAAGTCGCTGCGCTGCGTCCGGTGGTTGGGCGGCTTGCTACGGGCGCAGGCGACCAAGCAGCGCCCCGCCCTCGACCCGGCCGTGCGGCTGGCGCTGCTGACGACGCTGCTGAAGGCCTTCTTCGGGCCGCTGATGGTGATGTCGCTGCTGGGCTTCTGCATGGCCGCCTGGCGCAACGGCGAGGGCCTGCTGCAGGCCGGGGCGGCGGGGCTCGACCTGCGCGGGCTCTTCGACCGCTTCGGCTACTGGTTCGCGATGCAGGCGATCCTCTTCGTCGACGTGGCCATCTTCACCGTCGGCTACCTCGTCGAAACACGCCGCCTCGGCAACGAGATCCGCTCGGTGGACCCGACGCTGCTCGGGTGGGCGGCGGCGCTGGCGTGCTATCCGCCGTTCAACTCCTACACGGCGATGGTGCTGGGCGCCCAGAACGCCGACCTGCCGCAGTTCACCGACACGACGGTGCATCTGGTCCTGAACGGGCTCCTGCTGGCGCTGATGGCCGCCTACACCGCGGCCTCGGTGGCGCTGGGGCTGAAGGCGAGCAACCTCACCCACCGCGGCATCGTCGCGCGCGGGCCCTATGCGCTCGTGCGGCACCCGGCCTACACGTGCAAGAACATGGCCTGGTGGATCGCCGCCGCGCCCGCGGTGATGCAGGCGTTCGCCGTCGGCCCGCTCACCGGGGTGCTGTCGCTCGCCTCGGTGCTCGGCTGGACGATGCTGTACGTGCTGCGCGCGGTGACCGAGGAAGACCACCTGCGGCGCGTCGACGGCGAGTACGCCGCCTATGCGGCCCGCGTGCGCTACCGCTTCGTGCCGGGCGTGCTCTGAGAAGCGGCCGCGGGACGCCGCTGCGAAGCCTCAGCGGAAGTCCTGCCAGCTCAACGGGCGCGCGGGAGCCAGGCAGCGCGATGGCGGCTTCATCGGCTCGACGACGCGGCAGGCGGCGAGCCAGGGGCCGTAAGCCGGGTCGCGGAACTCGCGTGAGCGCTGCATGAGGAAGCGGGCTTCCTCGATGCGGCCGGCGCGTTCGAGCGCGCCCACCCAGGCCGCGAGCAGCTGGGTGTCGATCCACACCCAGCGGGCGCTGCGGAACAGCTCCGGCGGCGCGTCCTTCACGGCGACGGCGCGGCGCTGGTCGGCGTAGTAGCCGAAGAGGCGGCTGCCCTGGCCCGGGGCGGCGCGGTCGCCCAGGGCCTGGCGGAAATCGAGCCACACGACGAGCGTTGCAGCGGCCAACGCCAGCGCCGTGGTGACGAGGCCGGCGCGGCCGCGCGCATCGGCCGCGGGGCGCAGCGGGGCAGGCACGCCGCCGGGCGCGGCGCCGGGCAGGCCGGGGGTCGCCGACGGGGCCGGCGGGGCCTGCGCACCGGCTGCCGCCGCGCCGGCCGCCTGCATGCCGACCAGGCAGCCCCAGGCCCACGCCGAGGGCAGCAGCAGGTAGGCGTGCCAGAACGGCGCGTCGAACAAGCTGGCCAGGCCGATCACCCCCAGCATCGCGGCCAGCATCAGCGCGCGGGGCTGCAACGCCGGCTCGACCCGCTTCAGGCCGCGCAGCAGCGCCACCGCGCCCCAGATCAACGCTGCGCAGATGGCCAGCCCGAGCGGCACACCGAGCTCGGCCATCAGGTGCATGACGAGGTTGTGCGCGTGGTCGAAGTAGCGCGGCCCGCGGTCGCCCAGCGGCGTCAGCGACCACGCCAGCTGGAACTCCATCCAGCCCACGCCGGTCAGCGGCGCGCTGCGGATGAGTTCCACGGCGTCCATGAAGACGCCGCCGCGCGCGCCCGGTCGCACCAGCGACGCGCCTGCGCCCAGCGAGGCGGCCGGCGTCACGATGGCGCGGCCGATCGTCATCGCCACGCCGACGAGGGCGGTGATCCACAGCAGCCAGGCGGTGGGCCGCGGCAGGCGGCGGTCCAGTGCCGCCCACAGGCCGATCACCATGCTCGTCAGTACGCCGGCGCGCGATGCCGTGGCCACGAGCCCGGCCTGCAACGCGAAGGCAGCGACGAACGAGCCGCCGGCCGGGGCCGCGAAGGCGGTGGTGGCCGCATCGGGCGCCGTTGCCGGGCTGGCGCCGGCGGTCTCGGCCTCGCGCGCCGGCCAGGCCGCCACCGCCAGCCAGGCCCACAGCAGCAGCAGGGCCAGGTGACTGGGCTGATCGAGGTTGCCGCTGGCGCGGCCCGGCGTGCGGGCCGGCGCCACCAGCAGCGAAGGCGAGCGCTCGGGGGCCACGAGTTGCAGCGCCGACACGACCAGCGAAGCGAGGGCGGCGATCACCAGCCCCCACATCAGCGCACGCGTGGCTCGTTCGGCACTCGGGCCGTCCTGCGCAGCCACGCGCGCCCCCGCCGCTGCCAACAGCGCCGCGGCGGCAAGCACGCCCAGCGACCCGAGCCACACCCCGGGCGGCGGCGGGTGTGCCGCGGCACTGACCGCGACGCCGCAGGCCACGCCGCCCAGCGCCAGCAGCAGCGGGCGCAAGGCGCGCCACGGCACGCCGACATGACCGGGGACCACCAGCGTCCACGCGGCGGCGGCCAGGCACCACAGCGCCACCGCCAGGATCTGCGCGAACAGGCCCTGCCCGAGCAGCATCCAATGCCCGAGCAGCATCGGCGCCGCAACGGCCGTCACCGTGGCGGCGAAGGCCCCTCCCAGCTTGGCAGGCATCCAGCGAGGATAGTGCAGGCCCCGCCCCGGCTCGGGTGCGAGAACGCACGTTCGGCCCGCGCCCGCGCGGCCTTCGGCCGTGCCCGCGGGCGCCGGTCTCAGCGCTGCGCCAGGGTGCGAACGTGCGCCGCGGTTCCCCCGGCCAGGCCCCGCTCGCTGTAGCCGCCCTCGAGGGTCGAGACGATGCGCGAGCCGGCGTGCTCGCGGGCCACCGCCAGCAGCTCCTCGGTGATCCACGCGTAGTCGTCGTCGGTCAGCGCCAGGCCGCCCAACGGGTCCAGCTCGTGTGCATCGAAGCCGGCCGAGACGATCACGAGTTCGGGCGCGAAGCGGCGCAGCGCCGGCAGCAGTTCGTCGCGCATGCCGCGGCGGAACTGCGCCGACCCGCTGCCGCGCGGCAGCGGGATGTTGACGATGTTGCCGGCCACGCCGCGCTCGCTGCGCGCCCCGGTGCCGGGATAGAAGGGGAACTGGTGGCTCGAACCGAAGAACAGGCCGGCATCGGGCTCGAAGCAGTGCTGCGTGCCGTTGCCGTGGTGCACGTCGAAGTCGACCACCGCGATGCGCGCCAGGCCGTGCGCATGGCGCGCATGCAGCGCGGCGATGGCGGCCTGGTTGAAGACGCAAAAGCCCATCGCCCGGCCCGCCTCGGCATGGTGGCCGCACGGCCGCGTCGCGCAGAAGGCATTGCGGGCGCGGCCCTCGACGACGGCGTCGACCGCGGCGCACGCCGCGCCGACGCTGCGCATCACCGCCTTCCACGTGCCGCGCGACATCACCGTGTCGCCGGCATCGAGCAGGCGATAGCCCTCGCGCGGCGAGGCATCGCGCACCGCTTCGACATAGGGCGCTTCGTGCACGCGCTGCACCTGCTCGATGCTGCCCAGCGGCGCCGCCTCCCAGTGCAGCGCCGCGAACTCGGGCGTGCGCAGCGCTTCGAGCACCGCGTGCAGGCGCTGCGGCGACTCGGGGTGGCCGGGCCCGGTGTCGTGCTGAAGGCAATCGTCGTGCGTGTAGATGAAGGTGGTCATCGCGGCAGGTCCTCGCGGGGAAGGATGGCGCAGGGGACTGTGTTCGCCAATGGGAGGGATTCCCGCGACCGAGGGTTAACCCGTAGAGTGCAGCGCATCGCCATCGACGATCACATCTGCCAGAGGAGACAACGACATGCCTGCCACGACGCAATCGATCAAGCTGTCGCAGCCGCTGCCGATGCGCGGCATTCGCCGGCTGGCCGAAGAACTGCGCCTGCTCGTGTCGGCGCTGCTGCAGCCCAGCCGCGTGCTCGACGAGGTGGAGCAGATGCACGAGTTGCACCGCCGCGCCGCGCGCCTGGAGGCGAGCGACCCGGCGCAAGCCGCACGACTGCGCGCACGCATGGCCCGCATCGGGCTGTGACCCCGGGCTCTGAGCGCGCTCTGAGCGGGCTCTGACAGGGCTCTGAGCGGGCTCTGATCGGGCTCTGAGGCGGCCGCGGCCGCCACGCGCCCGCACAGTCCGCGCGCCGCGCTTCGCGCACGAGCGCGACGCCGAATCCCATCCGTACTATCACGGGGGTTCCCGGGGCGGCGGCGTTGACTGCGGTCAATGGGCGGCCGCCTTCGCTTGGCCGAGCATCGCGCCTGTTCCTTGGACGAACAGGAGACCCGTGATGCGCGCAACCCGAATCCTCCGTTCACTGCCGGCTGCGGCGGACTCGCCGCGCCGCGGCCTTCGTGGCGCAGCGGCCCTGGTGGCAGGGCTGGCGCTGGCCGGCGGCGCGCTGGCGTGGGAGCCGAGCAAGCCGGTCGAGTTCGTCGTTCCGGCGGGCACCGGCGGCGGGGCCGACCAGATGGCGCGCCTGATCCAGGGCATCGTCGTCAAGCACAAGCTGATGAAGGAGTCGATCGTCGTCGTCAACAAGTCCGGCGGCGCCGGCGCCGAGGGCTTCCTCGACGTCAAGGGCTCCAAGGGCGACCCGCACAAGATCGTCATCACGCTGTCGAACCTGTTCACCACGCCGATGGCCACCGGCGTGCCCTTCAACTGGAAGGACATGACGCCGGTGTCGATGATGGCGCTGGACCAGTTCGTGCTGTGGGTCAACGCCGAGACGCCGTACAAGACGGCCAGCGAGTACGTTGCCGCGGTGAAGGCCGCCGGCCCGAGCAAGATGAAGATGGGTGGCACCGGCTCCAAGCAGGAGGACCAGATCCTCACCGTCGGCATCGAGAAGGCCTCGGGCACGAAGTTCATCTACGTGCCGTACAAGGGCGGCGGCGAGGTCGCCGTGCAGCTCGTCGGCAAGCACGTCGATTCCACCGTCAACAACCCGATCGAGGCGGTGGCGCAGTGGCGTGCCGGCTCGCTGCGGCCGTTGTGCGTGTTCGACGCTACGCGCATGCCCTACAAGGAGAAGGTCACCACGACGATGTCGTGGAACGACATCCCCACCTGCGCCGAATCGGGGCTGAAGTCGGAGTACGTGATGCTGCGCGGCATCTTCATGCCGCCGGGCGTCGCGCCCGACCAGGTGGCGTTCTACGTCGAGCTGCTGAACAAGGTTCGCGCCACGCCCGACTGGAAGGACTTCATGGCCCAGGGGGCCTTCAACCAGACGGCCATGACGGGCGCCGACTTCGCCAAGTGGCTCACCGCCGCCGAGTCGATGCACCGCACGCTGATGAGCGAGGCCGGCTTCCTGGCCAAGTAGCCGCGCCGCACGAGCAAAAAGCCGCCGTGCGCAGGCAGAGCCGCCGCGCAACCAGCCGCCGCACGAGCCGCTGCACAGGCTTCTGCACCCGCTGCACACGGCAGGAGGGCCCCCGATGACGAACGATGACCCGTCGCCGGGCGCCGCTGCCGGCCGGCCGCTGGCGCGCAACTCGACAGTCGATCTCTTCGTCGCGGCGTGCCTGGCCGTCGCCGGGGCGGTCGTCATCGTCGAGGCGCGCCGGCTGGGCGCCACCTGGCAGAGCGACGGCCCCGGCGCCGGCTACTTCCCCTTCTACATCGGCCTGATCCTGGCCGTGTGCGGCGTGGCGCTGTTCGTGCAGGCGCTCAACGCCCGCAAGAGCGACGACAGCGTCTTCGTCGACACCGTGCAGCTGCGACAGGTGCTGTCGGTGCTCGGCCCGTCGGTGCTGTACGTGGCGGTGACGGTGCTGCTGGGCATCTACATCGCCTCGGCGCTGTTCATCGCGCTGTTCATGATCGTGCTCGGCCGCTATGCGGTGCTCAAGAGCGGGGTCGTCGGCGTCGCCATCGGGGCGCTCTTCTTCCTCATGTTCGAGGTCTGGTTCAAGGTGCCGCTGTACAAGGGCCTGCTGCAACCGCTCGCCTTCCTCGGCTACTGAAGACAACCCACCCGCGGCGGCGCGCCGGCGCGCGTTTCCCGGACAACGAGAAGGCGACCCGTTCATGGACGAAATCGGCTCCCTGATGCACGGCTTCGCGGTCGTGCTGTCGCCGCTGAACCTCGGGCTGATGTTCCTCGGCATCGTGCTCGGCGTGCTGATCGGCGTGCTGCCGGGCCTGGGCGGCGCCAACGGCGTCGCGATCCTGCTGCCGCTGACGTTCACGATGTCGCCGACCTCGGCGATCGTGATGCTGTCGTGCATCTACTGGGGGGCGCTGTTCGGCGGTGCCATCACCTCGGTGCTGTTCAACATTCCCGGCGAGCCGTGGTCGGTGGCCACCACGTTCGACGGTTATCCGCTGGCCCAGAAGGGCCGCGCCGGCGAGGCGCTGACGGCGGCGTTCACCTCGTCGTTCGTCGGCGCGCTGATCGCGGTGCTGATGATCACCTTCCTGGCGCCGCTGGTGGCGAAGTTCGCGCTCAAGTTCGGCGCCCCGGAGTTCTTCTCCGTCTACCTGCTCACCTTCTGCAGCTTCGTCGGCATGGGCAAGGGCAACCCGTTCAAGATCCTCGCCGCGATGAGCCTGGGGTTCGCGCTCGCCGCGGTCGGCATGGACACCATGACCGGCCAGCTGCGCATGACCTTCGGCTTCACCGAACTGATGCGCGGCTTCGACTTCCTGATCGCCGTCATCGGCCTGTTCGGCATCGGCGAGATCCTGCTGTCGATGGAGGAGGGCCTGAACTTCTCCGGCAAGTCGGCGCGCATCAACCCCGCCGTCGTCTGGCAGACCTGGAAGGAGCTGCCGCGCTACTGGGTCACTTCGCTGCGCAGCTCGCTGGTGGGCATCTGGATGGGCATCACGCCCGGCGGCGCGACGCCGGCGTCGTTCATGAGCTACGGCCTGGCCAAGAAGATGAGCCGCAACGGCGCGAAGTTCGGCACCGGCGAGGTCGAGGGCGTGGTCGCGCCCGAGACCGCGGCGCACGCCGCCGGCACGAGCGCGCTGTTGCCGATGCTGGCGCTGGGCATCCCCGGCTCGCCGACGGCGGCCGTGCTGCTGGGCGGCCTCCTGATCTGGGGCCTGCAGCCCGGGCCGCTGCTGTTCGTCGAGCAGAAGGAATTCGTCTGGGGACTGATCGCCTCGATGTACCTCGGCAACATCGCCGGGCTCATCGTCGTGCTGTCGACGGTGCCGCTGTTCGCGTCGATCCTGCGCATCCCGTTCTCGATCATCGCGCCGGTGATCATCGTCATCTGCGCCATCGGCGCCTACACCGTGCACAGCGCGATGCTCGACGTCTGGTTGATGCTGCTGTTCGGTGTCGTCGGCTACGTGTTCAAGAAGCTCGACTACCCGCTGGCGCCGCTGGTGCTGGCACTGGTGCTCGGCGACAAGGCCGAGGACTCCTTCCGGCAGGCGATGCTGGTGTCGCAGGGCGACCTGGCCATCCTGTGGTCGAACCCGCTCGTCGGCTCGATCACGACGCTGGCGCTGGTGATGCTCGGCTGGCCGCTCATCGCCAAGGCGCTGGCGCTGTTGCGCGGCCCCAAGGACAAGGCGGCGCTGGCCAACGGCAAGCCCTGAAGCCAACGGAAAAGGAGCGCGCGATGCCCGTCGTCGCATTGACCCAAGGCATGGGTTCGCTGGCCCAGGACGTGGCCGAACACCTCGCGGCCGAGCTGAACCTGGCGACGCTGCAGCACGAGGTGGCCGACCGCGTGGCCCAGAAGATGCACGTGCCCAGGAGCCTCATCAGCCGCCTGCGCGCCGGCAAGGCCGGGCCGATCGAGCGCCTGACGGCCGACCGCGGCAGCATCGCCGTCTACACCGCCGAGGAGGTGCTCGAGACGGCCGCGCGCGGCAACGTCGTGCTGCGCGGCTGGGGCGCGACGCTCCTGCTCAGGCCGGTGCCGCATGTGCCGTGCATCCGCATCATGCGCCCGTTCGACAAGCGCGTGCAGTGGCTGATGGCGCAGCTCGACACCGACGACCGCGAACTGGCGGAGAACGAGATCCGCCGCAGCGACCACTCCAACGCCACGCGCATGCACGAGCAGTTCGGCGTCGACTGGGGCGACCCGGCGCTGTTCGACATGGTGCTCAACACCGATCGCCTGGGCGTGGACACCTGCGTGCAGCAGATCAAGGCGCTGCTGGCGCGGCCCGAGTTCGCCGAGACCGACGCCTCGCGCGCGATGCTCCAGGGCATGGCGCTGGCGGCGCGGGTGCGTTCGGCGCTGCGCAGCCACGAGGCAACGGCGCAGGTGGACGTGACGGTCGAGGCCAACGCCGGCACCGTGGTGCTGCGCGGCATCGTCGTCGCCGACGAGGAGCGCGAAGCCGCCGGGCAGGTGGCCGCGGGCACGGCCGGCGTCGCCGGCGTCGACAACCAGTTGCGCGTGATGGCCAAGTCGCGCCTGTTCCCCTCGGCGAAGTACTGAACGGCGCCGCCTGCGCACCGTGCGATCAGATCTTGCCGCGCTGCTTGAGCCGCGACAGCGTCTCGGCCGAGAGGTTGAGGTAGGTCGCCAGCTCGCGCTTGGGGATGCGCTCGGCCAGGTCGGCGTGCTTGCGCATGAACCGGTGCACGCGCCCGGGCGCGTCCAGCAGGTGCAGGGTGATCGTGTGCGCGAGCACGTCGCTCATCAGCTTCATCACCTGGTACTCGAAAGCGGCCTTCAGGCGCGGGTGCCGCTCGAGGAAGTCCACCCACCACGGCAGCGGCAGCTTGGCCACACGCGCCTTGGTGACGCAGGCGATGGCATACGGCGTCGGCGTGTTCAGCCGCCAGGCGGCGTAGCTGGTCTCGATTTCGCGCTCGGCGGCGAAGCGCAGGATCATCACCTTGGCGTCGGCGTTGGAGACCATGCGCTTGAGCAGGCCGTCGATGACGAAGTACTGCTCCATTTCGTGCACGCCCTGGTGCAGCAGGAAGTCGCCCTTGCCGCAGTCGACGATGTCGAGCAGGTCCTCGAGCTCGCGCCACTGTTCCTCGGACAGGTCGGCCAGCACCACGTTCTGCCTGAGCTGCAGGCGGATGACGTTGCGCTCGGGATGGTGGACGAGCAGCGTCATTGCCGTGCCGTTCCTCGGCGCTGCGGTGCCGTCCTCGCGCCTCGCGGCGCCGTTTTTCGAAAGTTGACCGCGGTCAACGGAGCCGCGAAGGGCGGCTTCCTACCATAGCCGCCGCCCCATTCACCAAACGGTTCACCCACCGGTCCACCGCCCCACCAGGAGCATGCCATGTCGGCAGTCCTCACCTCCGCTGCCACCGCTGCCGCGACACCGGCCGCGGCCGCCACGATCGACGGCTTCCACCTCGTCATCGAAGCGTTGAAGCTCAACGGCATCACGACGATCTACGGCTTGCCCGGCATACCGATCACCGATCTTACGCGCATGGCGCAAGGCGAAGGCATGCGCGTCATCGCCTTCAGGCACGAGCAGAACGCCGGCCACGCCGCTTCGATCGCCGGCTTCCTGACGGGCAGGCCCGGCGTGTGCCTCACGGTCTCGGCGCCGGGCTTCCTCAACGGCTTGACGGCGCTGGCCAACGCGACGACGAACTGCTTCCCGATGATCCTCATCAGCGGCTCTTCGGAGCGCGAGATCGTCGATCTGCAGCAAGGCGACTACGAGGAGATGGATCAGCTCGCCATCGCGCGGCCGCTGGCGAAGGCGGCGTTCCGTGTCCTGCATGCGGAAGACATCGGGGTGGGCATCGCGCGCGCGATCCGCGCCGCGGTGTCCGGGCGGCCCGGCGGCGTCTACCTCGACCTGCCGGCCAAGCTCTTCGCGCAGACGCTCGACGCGACCGCCGGCCGGGCAACGCTCATCGAGGTGGTCGATCCGGCGCCGCGGCAGATCCCCGCGCCCGAGGCGGTGCAGCGCGCGCTGACCCTGCTGAAGTCGGCGCAGAAGCCGCTCGTCGTGCTCGGCAAGGGCGCCGCCTACGCGCGCGCCGAGGCCGAGGTGCGCGCCTTCGTCGAGCGCAGCGGCATCCCCGACCTGCCGATGTCGATGGCCAAGGGCCTGCTGCCCGACACGCACGAGCTGTCGGCCTCGGCGGCGCGCTCGTTCGTGCTGCCCGAGGCCGACGTC
>JAEUPF010000092.1 GCA_016790425.1 Rubrivivax sp. | reverse complement strand
CATCGAGCGCTACCTCGACGACGGCATCAGCTACGTCGTCATCGGCACCGCGGCGGTGAAGAACCCGGGCTTCATGAAGGACGCCTGCAGCGCCTTCGGCGGCCACATCATCGTCGGCCTCGACGCCAAGGACGGCAAGGTGGCCACCGACGGCTGGAGCAAGCTCACCGGCCACGAGGTCACCGACCTCGCGAAGAAGTTCGAGGACTACGGCGTCGAGGCCATCATCTACACCGACATCGGGCGCGACGGCATGCTCACCGGCATCAACGTCGAGGCCACGGTGAAACTGGCGCAGTCGCTCACGATCCCTGTCATCGCCTCGGGCGGGCTGGCGGGGCTGCCCGACATCGAGAAGCTCTGCGCGGTCGAGGCCGACGGCATCAGCGGCGTCATCTGCGGGCGCAGCATCTACAGCGGCGCGCTTGACTTCGCCACGGCCCAGAAGCGCGCCGACGAGCTGAACGGCAAGGCGTGACGCCGTCGCGCCGGTTTCGCCTGCGGCCCCACGGACCCACTCCCGCCGCCCTATGGCGGCCGCGCACCCTGCCGACCTGACCCAATGCTCGCCAAACGCATCATCCCTTGCCTGGACGTGACCGGCGGCCGCGTCGTCAAGGGCGTCAACTTCGTCGAGCTGCGCGACGCCGGCGACCCGGTGGAGATCGCCGCGCGCTACAACGACCAGGGCGCCGACGAGCTCACGTTCCTCGACATCACCGCCACCAGCGACGACCGCGACGTCATCCTGCACATCATCGAGGCCGTGGCCTCGCAGGTGTTCATCCCGCTCACGGTGGGCGGCGGCGTGCGCACGGTGGCCGACGTGCGGCGGCTGCTCAACGCCGGCGCCGACAAGGTGAGCTTCAACTCGGCGGCGGTGGCCAACCCGCAGGTCATCCGCGACGCGAGCGACAAGTACGGCGCGCAATGCATCGTGGTGGCCATCGACGCCAAGCGCCGCAAGGGCGACGACCTCGCCGCCCGCGGCGAGGGCTGGGACGTGTACACGCACGGCGGGCGCAAGAACGCCGGCCTCGACGCGGTCGACTGGGCGCGCCGCATGGCCGAGCAGGGCGCGGGCGAGATCCTGCTCACGAGCATGGACCGCGACGGCACCAAGAGCGGCTTCGACCTCGAGCTCACGCGCGCCGTCTCCGATGCCGTGCCCGTGCCGGTGATCGCCTCGGGCGGCGTCGGCGCGCTCGAGCACCTCTCCGACGGCATCCGCATCGGCGGCGCCGATGCCGTGCTCGCCGCGAGCATCTTCCACTACGGCGAGTTCACGGCCGGCCAGGCCAAGGCGCTGCTGGCGCGCGACGGCGTGCCGGTGCGTCTTTGACACGCAAGGCGGCCGGCGAGGTGCGCCTCATCGGCGGCCGCTGGAAGCGTACGCGCCTGCCCGTCGCCGACAAGCCGGGCCTCAGGCCCACGCCCGACCGCGTGCGCGAGACGCTGTTCAACTGGCTCGGGCAGGACCTGACCGGCTGGCGCGTGCTCGACGCCTTCGCCGGCAGCGGCGCGCTCGGCTTCGAAGCGGCCTCGCGCGGCGCCACCGAGGTGGTGCTCGTCGAGCGCGACGCCGCCGTCGCGCGCACCCTCGAGACGGTGGGCACGCGCCTGGCGGCCGCTGGCGTGCGCGTGGTCCGCGGCGACGCGCTGGCATGGATGGCAGGCTGCGGGCCGGAGCCCTTCCACCTCGTGCTGCTGGACCCGCCGTTCGACGCCGGTCTGCATGCGGCGGCGCTCGCCGCTGCGGCCCCGCTCGTCGCCGACGGCGGCTTTGTCTATGTCGAATCGGCCGCGCCCTTGCAGGCGCTGCCGGCGGGCCTGGCGCCGTGGCGCTCCTTGCGTGCCGGCGCCGTGCACGCGCAACTGCTCAGGCGGGCCGGGCCCTGAGGCGCCGGACACCGCCGCTGGCACGCGCAGCGCACCGCTACACTGCACCGCAGCATCCAGACCCTGCCACCCCGACACCCAGCGCCGCGCCCCACGCCGAGGAGAACCGGGCCATGAAGAACGCCACGCCCATCACGGCCGTCTATCCCGGCACTTTCGACCCGATGACGCTCGGGCACGAAGACCTCATGCGGCGCGCCGCGCGCCTGTACGACCGGCTGATCCTGGCCGTGGCGGCCGGGCACCACAAGCGCACGATGTTCACCATCGCCGAGCGGCTGGAGATCGCGCGCGAGATCGCGGCGCCCTACCGCAACGTCGAAGTGACGCCGTTCCGCGGCCTGCTGCGCGACTTCGTCGTCGAAAGCGGCGGCAAGGTCGTCGTGCGCGGCCTGCGCGCGGTGAGTGACTTCGAGTACGAATTCCAGATGGCCGGGATGAACCGGCAGCTCATGCCCGACGTCGAAACCGTGTTCATGACGCCGAGCGACCAGTTCCAGTTCGTCAGCGGCACCTTCGTGCGCGAGATCGCCAGCCTCGGCGGCGACGTCTCGAAGTTCGTCGCCCCGTCGGTGCTGCGGCGGCTGAAGGAGCGCGTGGCGCAGCCCGAGGCGTAGCCGCCGGCCAGGCCGCTGCCGCCGCTGCCAACCCTCGCGCGCACGCTCGTTCACAGGCGGAGGGCCGGGCCATGGCGTTGATGATCACCGACGAATGCATCAACTGCGACGTCTGCGAGCCCGAGTGCCCGAACCAGGCGATCTCGCCGGGCGAGCAGATCTACGAGATCGACCCAGCGAAGTGCACCGAGTGCGTGGGCCACTTCAACGAGCCGCAATGCGTGCAGGTGTGCCCCGTGAGCTGCATCCCGCTCAACCCGGCGCACGTGGAGACGCCGCAGCAGTTGCTTGCCAAGTTCCATCGGCTGCAGGCCGCGAAGACGGCGGGCGCTGCGCCCGCGCCAGTTTCGGCCTCGACGCCTTCGGCGCCTGCTCCTGTTCCAGCCGATCGGCCTTCGCCAGCACCGCCCGGCGCCCCGCCTCGGGCTTGAGCGGCGCCTCCGGCGCAGACAGCGACGCCGGCACGCGCTGCGCGTGCGCTGCGTCCAAGCGCTCGCGCTCGAGCCGCTCGCGGCGCAAGGCCTCGCCTCGGCGCAGGTCGGCAGCCAGCACCGAGCGGCCCTGCGCCACCTGCGCGGCCGTGCGCGGGTCGGCCGCTTCGACGACGCGGCCGCCGGCACAAGGCGCGTCGCCGTAGACGGTGCGGCCAACGCCGCCGCATCGCCAGACGGTCGTCGTGGCGTCGGCCTCGGCAGCGGCCGCCGTGGCGGCCACCGGCAGCGCGGCGGCAAGCGCCACGAACAGGGCCACCTTCGAGAGGGCGAACGTCGTCGTCATGTCGAACCTCCGTTGTCCGGCTCGCCGGCCGGCGGGGTGGATTCCTTGGCCGGCATCTCCTTGCGAGGCGGCTTCGGTCGCTGCGGCCCGGCGTGGATGCGCGCCAGCGCCTTGTCCATGTCGCCGGCCAGCAGCGCCGGCGCCGCCGCGAGCGACTGCTCGATCGCCTTGCCGATCGCCTCGCGGTGCTCGGCCGAAGGACGCTTGAGAACGAAGTTCGGCACCTCGGCCTTGACGCCCGGGTGCCCGATGCCCAGGCGCAGGCGCCAGAAGTCCAGCGTGCCCAGGATCGCGTGGATGTCCTTCAGCCCGTTGTGGCCGGCGACGCTGCCGCCCAGCTTGAGCTTGGCCTGGCCGGGCTGCAGATCGAGTTCGTCGTGGACGACGAGGATCTGCTGCGGCGCGATCTTGAAGAAGCGCGCCAGCCCCGCGACCGCGACGCCCGAGCGGTTCATGAACGTCATCGGCTGCATCAGCCACACCGGGCCGCCGTCGGCGCCCTTGCCGTTGACGCGCGCCACCAGGGCCTGGTAGCTGCGCTCGGGAACGAGTCGCGCGCCGAGAACGCCCGCCAGCGCCTCCAGCCACCAGAAACCCGCGTTGTGCCGGGTGGCCTCGTATTCAGGGCCCGGGTTTCCGAGGCCGACGAAGAGTCGAATCATGATGGGCGCGGATGATAGGCAGCGCCCGAAACGGACAGGCCTCACCGGAGTGAGGCCTGCCGAGGGGGGGCGCCGGGAACGGGCCGGACACCCCAGGAAGGTGGGAAGCGCCTTCTACTTCTTGTTCTGCTTCTCGTCCTTCTTCGGCTTGGCCTTCTTGTCGGGCGCCGCGGCCACCACCGGCGCCGCGGCCGCCGGCGCTTCCTCGGCCTCGGCCTTGGGCACCGTGACCGAGACGATCACCGGATTCAGCGTGCCGTGCTTCACCGCCTTGATGCCTTCGGGCAGCTTCAGGTCGCTGGCGTGCAGGCTCTGGCCCTTGACGAGGTGCGACAGGTCGATCTCGACGAACTCGGGCAGCTTGGACGCCAGGCACTCGATCTCGATCTCGTTGGCGACGTGGCCGACCAGGCAGTGGTCGGTCTTGACCGCCGGCGAGTTCTCCTCGCCGGTGAAGTGCAGCGGCACCTTCTTGCGCAGCCGCGTGCTGTCGTCGACGCGCTGGAAGTCGATGTGCTGGACGATGGGCTTCCAGGCGTGCATCTGGAAGTCGCGCAGCAGCACCTTCTCGGTCTTGCCGCCGAGCTCCATCTCGAGGATGGAACTGTGGAAGGCTTCCTTCTTCAGCGCGAAGAAGAGCGCGTTGTGATCGAGCTCGATCATCTTCGGCGTGCCGGCGCCGTAGACGATGCCGGGCACCTTGTCGGCGCGGCGCAGGCGGCGGCTCGCTCCGGTCCCCTGCAGCGTGCGCTCGTAAGCGGTGAACTTCATGTTGACTCCGATGGTGGGTCTTCGGGTGAAGGCGCCCGCGACCAGGCGCCGTGAATGGACGGGCTGTTCAAGCCCGTCCGCCTGGCCGGCCCGGAGGGCCGGCTGATCCTCTAGAAGTTGTTGTTCTGCTCCGAGAACAGCGACGTGACCGACTCGCCGTCGCTGATGCGGCGGATCGTCTCGGCGAACAGGAACGCCACCGAGAGCTGGCGGATCTTCGGGCAGGCCTTGGCCTTGTCGTTCAGCGGGATGGTGTTGGTCACCACCACCTCGTCCATCGCGCTCTTGGCGATGCGCTCGACCGCCGGGCCGGAGAACACCGGGTGCGTGCAGTAGGCATAGACGCTCTTGGCGCCGCGCTCCTTCAGCACGTCGGCCGCCTTCACCAGCGTGCCGGCGGTGTCGATCATGTCGTCCATGATCACGCAGTTGCGGCCTTCGATGTCGCCGATGACGTGCATCACCTCGGACACGTTGGCCGCGGCGCGGCGCTTGTCGATGATCGCCAGGTCGCAGCCCAGCTGCTTGGCCAGCGCCCGCGCCCGCACCACGCCGCCGACGTCGGGCGACACGACGACGAGGTTCGTGTAGCGCTTGCTCTTCAGGTCGGACAGCAGCACGGGGCTGGCGTAGATGTTGTCCACCGGGATGTCGAAGAAGCCCTGGATCTGGTCGGCGTGCAGGTCCATCGTCAGCACGCGCTCGACGCCCACGGTCTCCAGCAGGTTCGCCACCACCTTCGCGCTGATGGGCACGCGGGTGCTGCGCGGCCGGCGGTCCTGCCGCGCATAGCCGAAGTACGGGATCACCGCGGTGATGCGGCGGGCGCTGGCGCGCTTCATCGCGTCGACCATCACCAGCAGTTCCATCAGGTGCTCGTTGACCGGCGCGCAGGTGGGCTGCACGACGAAGACGTCGCGCGCGCGCACGTTCTGGCGGATCTCGACCGTCACCTCGCCGTCGGAGAAGCGCCCCACCGAGGCCGCGCCGAGTTCGACGTCCAGATGGGTGGCGATCTCCTGCGCCAACGCCGGATTGGCGTTGCCGGTGAAGAGCACGGTGTTGAACAGCACGGGTCGAACTCCGCCGGGACGGTTGAAGCCCGGCTCGCCCGGGCCGGCCGGGTCAGCCGGGTGCAGGCTGACGACCGGTCGTTGTGGTCTGGCAGGGGAGGAAGGACTCGAACCCTCGCATGTCGGAATCAAAATCCGATGCCTTAACCAACTTGGCGACTCCCCTACACGGGAGGCGGCGCTCCGGTCCGGACCGCCGCCACCGAGAACTCTCGCTCACGCTTCGCTCACGCCTGGCTCAGCGGGCCCAGTCCGCCAACGGGTGGCGGGCCAGGCCCTGGCACAACCGACCCACCCACCCGGTCGGCAGATCCGGCAACCCCTGCGGGGCCGCCGCTGCCGGCCCGGGCATCGCCGCGGGGGGACCGAGCGCGCCTGAAGCCGAAAACCCTCTTGCAACTGCTTGCGAAACCGCTTCCGGGGGCAACGTGCTGAAGACCGCACTGCCCGAGCCGGTCATGCGGCTGGCGCCGAAGCGCCGGGCGAGCCAGCGGGCCGCCTCGGCCACTTCGCTGCATCGGTCTTCGGCCACCGGCTGCAGATCGTTCCGCCCGAAGCCTTCGAAGCCCTCGAAAGAGCCCGCAAGTATAGCGGCGCGCGCCGATTCCCCGAGCCGCACACTGTCGCGCACCAGCGCCGGGTGGCCGAAGACCTCGGCCGTGCCGAGCGACGCCTCCGGCTTCACCACCGCGTAGCGCCGCGACGGCACCACCGCCGGCCTGAGCCTTTCGCCGATGCCTTCGACGAGCGCGTTCTCGCCGTGCACGAAGAACGGCACGTCGGCGCCGAGCGCCAGGCCCAGCGCCGCCAGCCGCTCGCGCGGCCAGTTCAGGCCCCACAGGCGATTCAGCGCCAGCAGCGTGCTCGCCGCGTCCGAGCTGCCGCCGCCCATGCCCGCTCCGGCGGGGACGCGCTTGTCGAGGTGGATGTCGGCACCGAGCGTCGTGCCGCTGGCCTGCGCGAGCGCACGCGCGGCGCGGATGCACAAGTCATCGGGCGGCAGCGCCGCCGTTGCGGCAGGGAGGCTCTCGGGCGAGCGCAGGTCGTGGCGCAGCAGTCTTCCGTCTTCGCGCCGCTCGAAGTGCAGCCGGTCGGCCCAGTCGACGAGCACGAAGAGTGACTCGAGCAGGTGATAACCGTCGGCGCGCCGGCCCACCACGTGCAGGAACAGGTTCAGCTTGGCCGGGGCCGGCACGTCGTGCAGCGCGCGCAGCGTCATGGGCGCTTCGCTCCGGCAGCGGCGGGGCGCGGCGGCGCTTCGTCGGCCTTGTCGAGCACGATGCGCACGGCCACCGCCGGCGGCGCGCTGCGCTGCGCTTCGATGCGGCCCTCGCTGTAGCGGGCGAGGTCGACGCGCCAGCCGAGTTGTTCGAACCCGGGCGCGGCGCCGGCCGCGCCTGCGCCGCCGGCACTCGCGCTCGCCGCGGCAGCCAGCGGCGCCGATGCGGCCCCTGGCCAAGGCCGCCCGGCCAGCCAGTCGGGCCAGGCCGCCAGAGGAATGCGTTCGCCGAAAGCGCGCTCGGCCAGGGCCTCCAGCGACTCGAAGCGTGCCTGCCCTTCCGGCGTGACGAGCCAGGCGTCCTGCGGCGTCCAGCGCGCCTGGGCGATGCGGCTGCCCAGTGGCGACAGCAACGTCAGCTCGCCACGCTCGCCGTCGCCGCGCCACTCGAAGGCCGCACTCAGGCTCTGCGCCGGCCGTTCGGCCGTGGCGTCGACGCGCACCGCCAGCCGGCCACTGGCGGTGAGGGCCAGGTTCTCCGTGGCCGGCGGCGCACTGGCACAAGCGCCCAGCAAGGCCGCCGACATCGCCAGCCCAAGCGCGCGGCAGCGGCGCAGCAGGCCCGACTCGGTGCCTTGCGTGGCCGGCCGCGGGGCAGGCCCGGCCGGCGCGCGCGCCGCACCGCCGTTCACAGCTCGACGCGCAACCGCTTCAGCGTCTCGCGCAGCACCTCGTTGTTGGCGTCCTTGGCGCGCGCCTCGCGCCAGATGCGGCGCGCCTCGTCCTTGCGGCCGAGCGTCCACAGCACTTCACCCAGGTGAGCGCCGATCTCGGTGTCGGGGCGCGCCCGCCAGGCGCCTTCCAGGTGCCGCAGCGCCGCCTCACCGTTGCCCATGCGGAACTCGACCCAGCCGAGGCTGTCGGTGATGAACGGGTCGCCCGGCGCCAGCTCGAGCGCGCGGCGGATGAGGTCGCGCGCCTCGGGCAGGCGCTGGCGCCGATCGGCCAGCGAGTAGCCCAGCGCGTTGTACGCGTGCGCGTTGGTGGGCTTGAGCTCGATCACGCGGCGCAGCAGCCGCTCCATCTCGTCCACGCGCTCCAGCTTCTCGGCCATCATCGCCTGCTCGTAGACGAAGTCGCTGTCGTCGGGCTGGCGCTTCAGCGCGCCGGCCAGGAGGTCGTAGGCCTCGCGCCAGCGCTTCACCTCGCGCAGCACGCCGAGTTCGGCCACCAGCTTGGCGCGGCCGTCTTCGGTGGTGCGCTCGGGCGCCTGGCGGATCATCTGCCGCGCCTCGCTGACCTTGCCCTGGCGCGCCAGCATCGACGCGCGCCGCGTCTGCACTTCGAGCGCGCGCCGCGGGTCTTCGATGCGCGCCAGCCAGCCCTCTGCGCCAGCGAAGTCGCCGCGCTGCTCGGCGGCCTGCGCGAGCATCAGCCACGCCTGCACGAGACCGCGCTCGGAGCCGGCGCGCGCCAACGGCGCGTCGTCATCATCGCCTTCGTCGGTGCTGGCCGCGGGCGGCGCGACGGGAACGGCCGGTGCCAGCCCTCCGGTGCCCGGCGCCGCGCCGTTCGCGGCCGCCGGCCCCTGCACCAGTTCCACGTAGCGCTTGAGCGCCGTCTCGGCCTCGCGCGGGCTGCGCAGCTCGAGCTGCAGCGCACCCAGCGTCAGGTAGGCGGGCGCGAAGTCGGGCTGCTGCCGCACCGCCTGCTGAAGCTGCGTCACCGCCTCGGCGTAGCGCTGCCCATCGGTGAGCGCGCGCACGTAGGCCAGCCGGATCTGCGGCTCGGCGTCGGGGCGGGCCATGAACGAAGCGACGATGCTCTCGGCCTCGGGCTGCTTCTTCATCATCTCCAGCGCCAGCAGCACCGGCCCGGACGCTGCCGGCTCCAGGCTGGCCGCCTCGCGCGCCAGGGCCAGCGCGCGCGCGTCGTCGCCCGCGGCCAGCCAGGCGCGGCCTTGCGCCACGCGGGCGGGCACGCGCGTCGCCTCGGCCTGCATGTGCGGACGCACGATCTCCTCGACGAGCGCGGCCACGGCCTTCGGCTCGCCGGCACGGCCGAAGAAGCGCGGCAGCGCGGCGATGGTGTTGCCGCGCTCCTCGGGCGGGGTGGCGTTGATGAGCGCGCGCGCCGGTTCGGCCGCGTCGGCCAGGCGCCCCAGCGCCACCAGGATCTGCAGTTGGGTGCGCAGCGCATCGGCCGATTCCGGCCGCGACGACCGCCAGGCACGCGCGGCGGCCAGCGCCTGCTCGCCCGAGCGCGCCGCCAGCGCGATGTCCACGGCGCGGCGGAACAGCGCCTCGTCGCGCGTGCGCCGCGCCGCGTCGAGGATCACCGCGTAGGCGGTGCCGTTCTCGCCGCCGCGCAGTTCGAGCTCGCCGATCAGCAGCTGGTAGAACAGCGGCGCGTCCAGCGCCGAGTTGGGCACCGGCGGCAGCGCGCCTTCGCTGGCCGCGGCCGGCGGCGTGAGCACCGGGGCGCCGGCCTGCGCGATGGCCGCCCGGGCGGGCCCCGCCCACGCGAGCGCCGCCAACGCGAGCGCACCGAACACGGTGCGGACGGCCGGCGCGACCGGGGTCAGGATCGAGCGAGCGCGAAGGCGCGGAGAGTGAAGGCGCGCAGAAGCCAGCGGAACGAATCGCGGAACAAGGGCCGCGCGGCGGGCAGGAACAAGCATGGCGGGCAGGCCGGCGCCGAAGCGCCGAGAGAAGACGGACGAGGGCTGGACAGCGGCCGGGGAAGCAACCGGAAGGTGACCGGACGGACGGCCCCGGGGTGACCGGGAGGGTGGAACCAAACGCCGTGGGCGGCGAGCTTGAAGCGGGGCGAGTTGCTGCCGGCGGATCCGTCCAGCGGGGGAATCGCCACGAGGCGAGGCTTCGAGAGGGCCCTTCGGACCATTCTCACATAATGATTTCATGCCCGAGTTACCGGAGGTGGAGGTCACCCGCCAAGGAATCGACGAGCCATTGCGCGGCGCGCGCGTCCTCGGTGTTCGCCTGGGCAAAGCGCTGCGCTGGCCGCTGGGCTGCGGCAGCGCGCGGCTGGTGGGCGCGACGCTCGGGCCGGTGGCGCGCCGCGGCAAGTACCTGTGGCTGCCGCTGGCGCGCGAAGGCCACGCCGCCGGCGGGCTGCTGGTGCACCTGGGCATGTCGGGCTCGCTGGCGTTGCACCCGGGCGGAGCCGCGGCGGACAGCGCCGGCGCGCCCGGCGCACACGACCACTTCGACCTCGTCACCGACCACGGCACACTGCGCCTGACGGACCCGCGCCGCTTCGGCGCCGTGGTCTATGCCCCGGCGCTGGACCGGGCCCCCGCGTCGAAGCTGCTGGCCCGCCTGGGCGCCGAGCCGTTCGATCCGGCGCTGACGGCCGCGAAGCTGCATGAGGCGCTGAAGGCGCGCCGCTCGCCGATCAAGGCGGTGCTGCTGGGCGGCGAAGTGGTGGTGGGCGCCGGGAACATCTACGCCTGCGAGGCGCTGCACCGCGCCGGCGTGCACCCCCTGGCGCGCAGCGACCGCCTCAGCGCCGCGCGCGCCGGCCGGCTGCTTCAGGCGCTGCGCGCCACGCTGGCCCAGGCGCTGGCCCTCGGCGGCTCGACGCTGCGCGACTTCAGCGACGTGCACGGCGCCGCCGGGGCCTACCAGGCCGAAGCGGCGGTGTACGGCCGCGAAGGCCTGCCTTGCCCGCGTTGCGCGCGCCCGGTGCGGCGCATCGTGCAGGCCGGCCGCTCGACCTTCTACTGCGCCGGCTGCCAGCGCCGATAACCCGGCATCGGCGCGCGCGCCGCCCGCCACGCTTGCCGGCAAAGGCGCGCATTCGTGCCGCGCGAGCGCGCGCCGCCCGCCCGAACGAGACCAACGGACACAACGGCCGCGCAACCCCTGCGCTAGCATCCGCCGCGCTCGTCAGCGCGCTCATCACCCACCCGGGTCAGCTCACCCCGCCGTCGGATGAAGACCGTCATCGCCAGTCACCTCGACGCCCTGGCCGGCTGGCGTGCCGCGGTGGACAGGCGGGTGCAGCAGCTCGCGGCGCTGCTTTCGGGCAGCGACCTGCTCGACGAAGCCGCCTCGGCGCAGATCACCGCGCTGCGCGAACGGCTCGCCTCCGACAAGCTCGTGCTCGCCTTCGTGGCCGAGTTCTCGCGCGGCAAGTCCGAGCTGATCAACGCCATCTTCTTCGCCGACGCCGGCCGCCGCGTGCTGCCCGCGACCCCGGGCCGCACGACGATGTGCCCGGTCGAACTGCGGCACGAACCGGACGAGCCGCCGCGGCTTTCGCTGCTGCCCATCGAGACGCGGCTGCGCGGCTACTCGCTGGCCGAGTTGCGCGGCCGCCCCGACAGCTGGCAGCACGTGCCGCTGGAGCCGCGCAATCCGCAGGCGCTGACGCAGGCACTGTCGGCGGTGACGCGCACGCAGCGCGTCAGCGTCGAGCAGGCCACCGCGCTGGGCTTCTGGAACGCCGAGCAGCCCGAGGACAACCCGCCGCAGGGCGCCGACGACCTCGTCGAGGTGCCGGCCTGGCGGCACGCGCTCATCAACTATCCGCACCCGCTGCTCGAAGCCGGCCTCGTCGTCATCGACACGCCGGGGCTGAACGCGATCGGCGCCGAGCCCGAGCTGACGCTGGGCCTGCTGCCCACTGCGCACGCGGTGGTGTTCGTGCTGGCGGCGGACACCGGCGTCACGCGCACCGATCTGGCCATCTGGCGCGAGCACCTGGGCGGCGCCAGCCTCGAGCGCTTCGTGGTGCTGAACAAGATCGACACCCTGGTCGACCCGCTGGCCACCGCCGAGGAGGTGGCCGAGCAGATCGAGCACCAGCGCCTGGTGACGAGCAACACGCTGCAGATCCCGCTGACCCGCGTCTTCGCGCTGTCGGCTCGCGACGCGCTGTCGGCGCGCGTGGGCCACGACGCTGCGGCCGTCACCGCCAGCCGCATCCCGCCGCTGGAGCGCGCACTGGCGCAGGAGCTGATGCCGCGCCGGCACGAGCTGCTGGTGCAGGCGGCCGTGACGGTGGTGACGCAGCTCCTGGCCGGCGCCTTGCACCGCCTGACCGACCGCCGCCGCCACACCGCCGAGCAGTTGATCGAGCTGCGCGGGCTGCGCGGCAAGAGCAGCGGCAAGCTCGCACGCATGCTCGACCGCGTCGAAGCCGAAGCGGCCGAGTTCGAGCGCTGCACCGCGCGCCTGGCGGCGCTGCGCTCGGTGCAGATGCGCCAGCTGCGCGAGATGACTTCGCGCCTTTCCAACGACACGCTGCGCCGCGAGGTGGCGCTGCTGCAGGGCCAGACCAGCGGCCGGCCGTTCAACATCGGCGGCAAGGCCGCGTTCGGCGAGCTGCTGGCGCGGCTGCGCGCCGTGCTCGCCGCCGCCGAACGCCAGGCCGACGAGATGCGCCAGATGCTCGACGCCAGCTTCACGCAGCTGAACACCGAGTTCGGCTTCGCGCTCGTCGTGGGCCCGGTGCCGGGGCTGGACACCTACAAGCGCGAGCTGTCGCTGATCGAGGACAACTACAGCCGCTACTTCGGCTTCCACCAGGCCTGGCGCATGGCGCAGCCGGGCTTTGCCGAGCAGTTCCGGCGCATGCTGTTGTCCAAGCTGCGGGTGATCTTCGAGAACGCCGCCGCCGAACTGGAGCTGTGGAGCAAGGCGAGCTCGGGCCAGATCGAGATGCAGCTGCGCGAGCGTCGGCGCGGCTTCGCGCGCCGGCGCGAATCGCTCGAGCGCGTGCAAAGCGCCGCCGGCGAACTGGAGCTGCGCATCGCCGAAGTGCAGGGGCAGGAAGACCACCTCGTGCAGCTCATCAGCCGCATCGAGGTGCTCGCGGCCAACGCGGTGAGCGCGGCGCGCTGCGCGCCGGGCGAGGAAGACCTGCTCGTCGACGCCGTGGTGCCCGGCAGCGGCAGCGCGCCCTCCGGCAGCGACGGCCGCGCCCTGCCGACGCTCACTTCCACCCTGCCCGCCGCGCCCGCGATGCCCGCCGCGCCCTCCCCGGCGCAGCTGGACGCGCCGGCTTGAGCCAGCGCAGACGCCCCGCGCGCGAGCGTGCGTCCGCGCCGGCCGGCCGCCAGGGCGCTCGCGCCGCCGGCAACGCCCACGCTGCCGCCGCCCCGGCCAGCCTCGCCACCCTCGTGCAGCGCTGGCAGCGCCGGCACGGCCGCCGCGGCCTGCCGTGGATCGGCGAGCGCGACCCGTACCGCGTGTGGCTGTCGGAAGTGATGCTGCAGCAGACCCAGGTCGCGACCGTGCTCGGCTACTACCGGCGCTTCCTGGCCCGCTTCCCCGACGTGCACGCCCTGGCCGCGGCCCCGCTGGCCGAGGTGCTGGCGCTGTGGAGCGGCCTCGGGTACTACAGCCGCGCGCGCCATCTGCACCGCGCGGCGCAGCAGGTGGTGGCCGCGCACGGCGGCCGCTTCCCGGGCAGCAGCGCGGCGCTGGCGCGGCTGCCCGGCATCGGCCGCAGCACTGCCGCAGCGATCGCCGCCTTCTGCTTCGGCGAGCGCGCCGCCATCCTCGACGGCAACGTCAAGCGCGTGCTGACGCGCGCACTCGGCTTCGAGCAGGACCTGGCCGAAGCGCCCGCCATGCGCGCGCTGTGGGCGGCCGCCGAGGCGCAGTTGCCCCGGCGCGGCATCGAGCGCTACACGCAAGGGCTGATGGACCTGGGCGCCACCGTATGCCTGGCACGCCAGCCGCTGTGCGCGCAATGCCCGCTGGCCGCGCGCTGCGTGGCGCACGCGCAAGGCCGGCCGCACGACTACCCGGTGAAGACGCGCAGGCTCGTGCGCGGCGTGCGCCGCAACGTGATGCTGTGGCTCGAGCACCGCGGCCGCTCGTGGCTCGTGCGGCGGCCCGAGCGTGGCGTCTGGGCCGGCCTGGCCTGCCTGCCCTTGCTCGACGACGAGGCGGCGCTCGCCGCGCACACGCAAGGCTGGCCCGGCCGGCGCACCGCGCTGCCTGCCTTCAAGCATGTGCTGACGCATTTCGACTGGATGCTGCAGCCGGTGCACTGGCAATGGCCGGCGCGCGCGCCGGCGCCTGCGCCCGAGGCGCTCGCGCCCCTTGGCGAGGGGCGCTGGCTGAGCAGCGCAGAAGCGCTCGCTGCCGGCTTGCCCGCTCCGGTGCGGCGCCTGCTCGCCGGCGCGGCCCGCGGGACCGAAGCAACCGAAGCAACGGAAGCAACCGGGGCAACCGAAGCAACCGGAGCAACCGAAGCGGACGCAGCGGCCTGAAGCGGCGGCGGGCAGCGCGCCGCCGGCCGCAGCGACTACCCCAGCACGACCTTCTTGTCGCGCAGGTACCCGTCGACGATCGACAGCCGGATCACCGGGTCGGCCAACTCCATCAGCTTCTGCTTCGCCGCCAGCGGCACGGGCAGCAGTTCGCACCAGCGGTTGGCCACCCAGCCGGCATCGTCCAGCCGATAGGGCTCGGCGAACGGTGCCTTGTCGAGTTGCTGCAGCTTGCGGATCGCTTCGGCGAGCGCGTTCACCGTCTGCAGCATCGCCGGGCCCGGTTGCCGCGGCGGGTCGTCGGCGATCGCCTCGGCGCCGGCCAGCCACAAGCCGTCTTCGCGCTGCCAGGGCTCGCCTCGGAGACGGAACCGCCCCAGGCCGGCGCAGCGCAGGCGCAGGATGCCGGCGTCCTCGGAGTCGACATCGTCGATCCGCGCCGCCACGCCCACGGTCTCGAAGGCCACCTGCCCGGCCACGCGCGTGGTGTCGGTGCCGCGCTTCAGGCACACGACGCCGAAGGGCACGCCGCGACGCATGCAGTCGCTGACGAGATCGAGGTAGCGCGCCTCGAACACACGCAGCGCCAGCCGCGCGCCGGGGAACAGCACCACGTTCAGCGGGAACAGCGACAACGGCTGCGGCAACGTTGCCGCCGGCGGCGGCGCCGAAGGCTTGGTGCTCATCGTGGCCTCATGGCAGCCTCACCCCGCACCCTCGCAGCACCACGCCGACAGCCCGACCACCGGCTCACTCGCGCGCATCCAGCTCGCGGTGCCGCACCAGCGTCGCATGGCGGGGCTCGAAGCGGCGCGCCAGCCACTCCACCGCGTACACCGAGCGGTGCTGGCCGCCGGTGCAGCCGATGGCCACCGTGAGGTAGCTGCGCTGGTCGTCCTCGAACGAAGGCAGCCAGCGCTGCACGAAGGCGTGGATCTGTCCCAGCATCTCCCGCGCCTCGGGCTGCGCGTCGAGGTAGGAAGCCACGGGCGCGTCGCGCCCGGTCAGCGGCCGCAGCTCGCGCACGTAGTAGGGGTTGGGCAGGACGCGCACGTCGAACACGTAGTCGGCGTCCAGTGGCACGCCGTGCTTGTAGGCGAAACTCTCGAACACGAGCGTGAGGTCCGAATCGCGCGCCCCGACCAGGCTGCGGACCCAGCTTCGCAGGACCGCCGGGCGCAACTGGCTGGTGTCGATGACGGTGGACACCTCCCGCAGGTCGGCCAGCAACTGGCGTTCCAGCTCGATCGCCTCCACCAACGCCCGCGTCGCGTCGCGCTCGCCGCCCAGCGCCGTCAGCGGGTGCGGCCGCCGGGTCTCGGAGTAGCGGCGCAGCAGCGCGTCGTTGCTGGCGTCCAGGAAGATCGAGCGCACGTGCATGCCCTCGCCGCGCAGCGTGTCGATCAGCGGCACCAGGTGCGGCAGCGAGGAAGCGGTGCGCACGTCCACCGCGGCGGCGACGCGGTGCGCATAGCGCTCGTGCTCCAGGCGCACGAAGTCGCGCAGCAGTTCGGGCGGCAGGTTGTCGACGCAGAAGTAGCCGGCGTCCTCGAGCGCATGCAGCGCGACCGACTTGCCCGAGCCGGAGATGCCGGTGACGAGCACGACATCCTGCCGGTCCTCGGGCCCGAGCGCCATCCACTCGCTCATGCCGACCGCCTCCGCGCTTCGCGCCTGGGCATCAGCGCCTCGGGGCGGCCGGGCCCGGTCATCGTGCGGCCCGTGCGCCGAGCATCGCCTGCGCGTGGGCCGTGCCCGAGAGCCGCTCGCCGCCGAGCATGCGGGCGATCTCGGCGACGCGCGCCTCGCCTTCGACGGGCGCGACGGCGGACAGCGTCTGCGCCGGCGCGCCCTTGGCCCTGCCCTTGCCGCTCTCGGCCATCTGCGTCAGCGCCTTGCTCACCACCCAATGATGGTCGGCGCACGCCGCCACCTGCGCGAGGTGGGTCACGGCCAGCACCTGCACGCTGCCGCCGAGCTGCTTCATCAGGCGCCCGACACTGTCGGCCACCGTGCCGCCGACCCCGGCGTCGATCTCGTCGAAGACCAGCGTCGGCGGTGTGGCGGCGGCATGGCGGCCGCCACGCCCTTCGCCGCGCTGCGCCGTCGTCACCGCGATCGCCAATGCCAGCCGCGACAGTTCACCGCCCGAGGCCACCTTGGCCAGCGGCCGCGGCGTGCTGCCGGCATGGCCGGCGACGCGCAGCTCCACCGATTCGAGCCCGAACGACTGCGGCTCGTCGTGCGGCAGCAGCGCCACCTCGAAGCGGCCGCCGGCCATGCCCAGCGGCTGCATCGCCGCGGTCACCGCCTCGGCCAGCGGCCTGGCAGCGCGCTTGCGCTGGCGCGAGACGCGCTCGGCTTCGGCGCGCCAGGCGCGCTCGGCCTCGGCGGCCGCCTGCTGCAGCGCCTGCACGTCGGCCGCGGCGTCCAGCCCCTGGAGCTCGTGCTTCCATTGCGCCAGCAGCGCCGGCAGCTCGGCCGGCGTGCGCTTGTAGCGGCGCGCCTGGCCGACCCACGCCGCCAGCCGCGCGTCGAGTGCGGCCAGCCGCTCGGGATCGGGCTCGGCGCGGCCGAGGTAGGCGCTGAGCGTGTGCGCCGCGTCATCGAGCTGCAGCGCGGCGCCGCGCAGCACTTCGAGCACCGGCTCGAGCGTGGCGTCGTAGCGCGCCACCTCGTCGAGCGCATCGACGGCGCGGCCGACCAGCGCTGCGGCGTTCGCCTCGTCGTCGCTCACCGCCGCCAGCGCGGCACGCGCGCCGTCGATGAGGGCCTGGCCGTGCGCCAGGCGCTGATGCTCGGCTTCGAGCGTCGCCCATTCGTCAGCGCCCGGTGCCAGCTTGTCGAGCTCGCCCACCTGCCAGGCGAGCCGCTCGCGGTCGCGCGCCAGCGCGTCGCGCTGCGCCGTCGCAGCTTCACAGCGCGCCAGCGCCTCGCGCCACGCCTTCCACGCCGCGGCCAGCGGCTCGGCGTCGACGCCGGCCTGCTCGTCGAGCAGCGCACGCACCGCGGCCGGCCGCGTCAGGCTTTGCCAGGCGTGCTGGCCGTGGATGTCCACCAGCGCCTCGGCCGCCTCGCGCAGCTGCGCCACCGTGGCCGGGCTGCCGTTGACCCAGGCGCGGCTCTTGCCTTGCGCGTCCACCGTTCGCCGCAGCAGCAGCGCTTGCTCGTCGCCGCCGGCCGCAGCGAAGCCCGCTTCCTCCAGCCACGGCCGCAGCGCGGCAGGCAGCTCGAACTCGGCGCTCACCTCGGCGCGCGCCGCGCCTTCGCGCACCAGCGTCGCATCGGCGCGGCCGCCCAGCGCAAGCTGCAGCGCATCGACGAGGATCGACTTGCCCGCGCCCGTCTCGCCGGTGAGCACGGTGAAGCCCGGCCCGAGTTCCACCTCGAGCTCGGCGACGATGACCACGTCGCGCAGGGCCAGCCGGCGCAGCACGCTACACCACCCCTTCGTACCAGCGCAGCTTGCGCCGCAGCGTGGCGTAGTAGCTCCAGCCGCGCGGGTGCAGGAAGCGCACCTGGTGCGCCGAACGGCGGGCGCGGATCTGGTCGCCCAGCAGCAGGCTGGCGAGGTTGTGCATGTCGAAGCTCGCCGACACGTCCTTGCCGGCGACGATGCCGATCTTCACCTCGCCGCCGTCGGGCAGCACGATCGGCCGGTTGGACAGCGTGTGCGAGGCGATCGGCACCACCACCCAGCCGCCGATGGCCGGGTGCAGGATCGGGCCGCCGGCCGACAGCGCATAGGCCGTGCTGCCGGTGGGCGTGGCGACGATGAGGCCGTCGGCGCGCAGGTTGGCGACGAAGTCGTCGTCGACGTCGACGCGCAGCTCCACCATGCCGGCGGTGCCGCCGCGGCTGACGACCACGTCGTTGAGCGACAGGCCCTCGAAGATGCGCTCGCTGACGCCGTTGCTCTGGCGCCAGACGCTGCCTTCGAGCATCGAGCGGTGCTCCTCCTCGTAGTCGCCGGCGAGGATCGGCGCCAGGCTTTCCTTGTAGCGGTCGAGCGGGATGTCGGTGATGAAGCCCAGCCGTCCGGCGTTGATGCCGACCAGCGGCACGTGGAAGCGGGCCATCTCGCGCGCGAAGGCGAGCATCGTGCCGTCGCCGCCGACGACCACCGCGATGTCGCAGCGGCGCCCGAGTTCGGCCGCCGAATGGGCCTCGAAGCCGCCGAGCTCGCCGCCCATCGCCTGCGCGGTGTCGCGCTCGAAGAAGACGTCGAGGCCGCGCGCGACGAGGAAGTTGGCGATCTCCTCGAGCACCGGCGCGATGCCACGGGCCTGGAACTTGCCCACGACGGCGGCATGTCGGAACGCCTTCGGCATGCGAGGCATTAGACCATAGCGTTTCTCGGCGGGCGCCCTTCGTACAATGAACGCGTCATGCTCGACGACCGGGCCCGCTCGCTGCTGAAGACGCTGGTGGAGCGCTACATCGCCGACGGCCAGCCGGTGGGCTCGCGCACGCTGTCGCGCGCTTCGGGGCTGGACCTGTCGCCGGCGACCATCCGCAACGTGATGGCCGACCTCGAGGAGCTCGGCCTCATCGCCAGCCCGCACACGAGCGCCGGGCGCGTGCCCACGGCGCGCGGCTACCGCCTCTTCGTCGACACGATGCTCACGGCGCGGCCGGTGTCCGAGCTCGACCCCGGCAGCGCCGACCTTGCCGCCGTGCGCGGCCAGCTCCACCCCGACCAGCCGCAACGCGTGATCGCGCAGGCGGCCTCGCTGCTGTCGAGCCTTTCCAGCTACGTGGGCATCATCAGCGCGCCGCGCAAGGCGGGCGTGTTCCACCACATCGAGTTCCTGCGCCTGGGCGAGCGGCGCGTGCTCGTCATCCTCGTCTCGCCCGACGGCGACGTGCAGAACCGCGTCGTCTTCACCGCGCGCGACCACAGCAGCGCCGAGCTGGCCGAGGCCACGCAGCACGTCAACGCGCACTACGCCGGCCTGACGCTGGAGGAAGTGCGCGAGCGCCTGAAGAACGAGATCGACGCGCTGCGCGGCGAGATCGCGGCGCTGATGCAGGCGGCGGTGGAAGCGGGCAGCGAGGCCGCCGCCGCCGGCGCCGAGCAGCAGGTGGTGGTCTCGGGCGAGCGCAACCTGCTGGGCGTGCAGGACTTCGGCCAGGACCTGGGGAGTTTGCGGCGCCTCTTCGACCTCTTCGAGCAGAAGACGCAGCTGATGCGCCTGCTGGACGTGAGCAGCCGCGCCGAAGGCGTGCGCATCTTCATCGGCGGCGAGAGCCAGGTCGTGCCCTACGAGCAGCTGTCGGTGGTGACGGCGCCCTACGAGGTCGACGGCCATGTCGTCGGCACGCTGGGCGTCATCGGCCCCACCCGCATGCCCTACGAACGAATGATCCAGATCGTCGACATCACGGCGCGGCTGGTGGGGCATGCGCTGAGCCACAAGTAGCGCGCGAGGCCCCGGGCGCATACGGCGCGCCGGGCCCCGCCGCTACACTGCCCCTCGCCCCAGGCACGCGGGCGGGCCGTTAGCTCAGTGGTTAGAGCAGAGGACTCATAATCCTTTGGTCGTTGGTTCGATCCCAACACGGCCTACCAGCACGGCCAGCCGCAGCCTCGGGACGGGAGCCGCACGATGCCGACCTCGAAGCCGACGCTGTGGGCGGGCGCCAGCGGCTACGCCTACGACCTCTGGAAAGGCAGCTTCTATCCCGAGAAGATCGCCGCCGACGCGATGCTCGCCTGGTACGCCGAGCGCCTTCCCACGGTCGAGATCAACAACACCTTCTACCGCATGCCCAAGGCTGCGGTGCTCGGGCAGTGGGCGGCGGCGACCCCGGCGCGTTTCCGTTTCGCGATCAAGGCTTCGCGCCGCATCACGCACGACGCGCGGCTGAAGGCCGACGACGCAGCCGACTCGGTGGCGTTTCTCTACCGCAACCTCGCCGCGCTCGGCGACAAGCGCGGCCCGGTCCTCTTCCAGTTGCCGCCGTTCCTGAAGAAGGACGCGCCGAGGCTGGGCGACTTCCTCGCCCTGCTGCCCGAAGGACACCGCGCTGCGTTCGAGTTCCGCCACGAAAGCTGGCTCGACGACGAGGTGTTCGCGCTGCTGCGCCAGGCCGGCGCGGCGCTGTGCCTGTCGGAGCGGCAAGACCATTCGCCGCCGCCCCGGGTCGAGACCGCGGCCTGGGGCTACCTGCGGCTGCGCCTGGAGAGCTACAGCGAAGGCGAGCTCGGGGGCTGGGCCGAGCGCATCGCCGCCAGCGGCTGGCACGAAGCGCATGTGTACTTCATGCACGAGCCGACGGCGCCCGTCTACGCGAAGACGCTGGCCGACCTGTACGCCGGCCTGCAGGCCTGATCGCCCCCTTCCCTCGCAGCGCCTGGCGCCGGCCGGTTGCGATTTGGCACCGGCCGCGCCCTCTTCTTCGGCGATAGCCGCGGGGCCGGGGCCGATAATGCCTCGATGACGATCTTCTATTGGGTGATGGCCGTGCTCATCCTCGGCACGTTCGTGCCGTCGGCCTTCTACCTGATCCTGTACGTCATCACCGGCGAAGACGGCTGCGCGCGCCGCGCGCGCAAGCTGTTCATGTACACGCGCCTGTTCACGATGTTCGGCATCAACATCCTGATCTGGGGCCACGTCATCGTCGGCCTGTGGCGCATCTGGTTCGGCCGCTGAAGCGGCGCGGCCATCAGCGCCGCGTCGACGAGGCGGCCGTCACCGCGTAGGCGTGGCGCGTGATCTCGCGCTCGCCCACCACCTTCAGCAGTTCCAGTTCGCGCAGCGGCTTGGTGAGATAGGCGTCGGCGCCGGCCATCGTGCCGCGCAGGCGGTCGGCCGGGCTCGCCAGGCAGGTCAGCATCACCACCGTGGGCGCGCGCTGGCCCTCGCGATAGTGGGCCCGCTTGATCGCCTTGCAGGTCTGGAAGCCGTCCAGGCCCTCCATCAGCACGTCGAGAAAGACGAACTCGAACTGCCGTTGCGCGAGGCGCTCCAGCGCCTCGCCGCCGCTTCGGGCCAGGTGGATCTGGAAGCCGAAGCGCTGCAGATGCATCGCCATGAAGCGCAGCGCCACCTCGCTGTCGTCGACGACGAGGATGTGGTCCAGCGGCGGGCCGCGGCGTCGCCGGCCCGGCGCGGCCTGCTCTTCCGGCGGACCGACGACGGCGCCGTCGCCGACCGGTTCGTCGTCGCGGCCGACGGCGGCAGCGGCGCCGATCTCCTCGGCCACCACCAGGTCGAGCGCGCGCACCACCTGGATCAGGTTCAACGGGCGCTTCAACTGCAGCATCGCGCCGGCGCAGGGCGGCCCGCCCAGCGCAACGGTGCGCGCCAGCAGCCCGGCCTCGCGCGCCCGCGCGCGCGCGGCGCGGTCGGCGGCGTCGACGATGACGAAGTCGGCAGCCAGGGGATCGGGCTCCTGCACGTAGGCCGGGCAGCGCCGGCCGGCAATGCGGAAGAAAGCCTCGAACGCCGATTGTTCGACGGGGCCGAAGCCCAGGAGCGCGATGCGCGTGCTGGCGACCATCAGATCAGGGTGGTGCGGCGGTCCGGGGGGAATCCCGTCCGGGCACGAACCGGTCGGACAGCTTTCGCCGGACGGGGATTGACCCCGGATATCGGCGGGGCGCGCCGCCGCTGAAGGGGGCGGGTGCCGGCCCCCCGTGCTAGCCGTGCAGGCGCGAACTGCGCGGCACCGAGGCGAGCAGGAAGTCCATCTGGTCGGCCAGGATGCGCCGGCCGCGCAGGATCATGTCCTCGTGCAGGCTGGGCACGTAGGGCAGGTACATCAGACTCATGCGCGCTTCCTCGGGCAGGCGGTTGCCCTTGGCGCCATTGCACGAGCGGCAGGCCGTGATGCAGTTCATCCAGCTGTCGTTGCCCCCACGCGAGACCGGCGTGATGTGCTCGCGCGTCAGGTCGTCGAAGGCAAAGCGGTCGCCGCAGTAGGCGCAGACATGGCGGTCGCGCGCGAAGAGCTTCGGGTTCGTCAGCGCCGGGGTGCTGCGCCAGGCGCGGCTCGGGACGGCACCGCGCACGGCGATGATCGGGTGCAGTTCGATGCGGCTTTGGCGGCCGGTGGCGCGCTGGATGCCGCCGCGCAGGACGTAGAAGCTCTCGCCCAGCGTCCAGGCCACGCCGTCACTGGCGTACAGGACGGCCGCCTCCTTGGGCGAGATCCAGGCCTGCGGTCGGCCCGAGACGTCGAGCTGAAGCACTTCCATGTCGAACGGCGGGAGCGTGGGCCGCTGCCACCGCCGCGGAGGATACCAAGAAGGCAACGCAGGCTCGGCGGCGCGCGCTGGCGCTCGAGGTCGCTCCCGTCGTGACGCCCATGCGGCCTCCCGCGCTTGGCGCCGACGCGCGCGAGGCCATGGTCCACAATGCCCCGATGCCTTCACCTTGCGAATCGCCTCGCGTCGGCGCTGCGTTGCTGCTGGCCGCGGCGCTGTCGCTGCAGGGGCCGGGCGTTGCGCAGGCGGCCACGCCGCCGGCCGCTCGCGCCGCCAGCAGCACCGCGGCAAGCCCTGCGGCCGGCCCCGCCGCCGTGCCGGCCGGCCCCGTCGTTTCGCCGGCCGCCTCCGCGCCGACCGCCGCCTCGGCGCCGGCGCCTGCCGCTCCCGTGGTCACCGACGCCAGCCAGCGCGCCTTCGCCAACGCGCGCGAGCGGCTGCTGCAGGTGCGCACGCTGCTGCGCGGGCAGGACAGCCAGGCCTCGGTCGGCTCGGGCTTCCTCGTCACCGACGAGGGCCACCTCGTCACCAACTACCACGTCGTCAGCCAGTTCGCGCTGAAGCCGGCGCAGTACCGGCTCGTCTATGCCACGGCCGACGGCCGCCAGGGCGCGCTGCAACTGCTGGACATCGACGTCGTGCACGACCTGGCGCTGTTGAAGGTGGCCGACCCGGCCGTCGTCGCCGGCCGCGGCGTGCTGGCCTTCCGGCCCGAGAGCGAGCCGCTGCAGCGCGGCGAGCGCATCCATTCGCTGGGCAACCCACTGGACGTGGGCTTCGCCGTGATGAGCGGCGCCTACAACGGCCTCGTCGAACGCAGCTACCTGCCGGTGATCTTCTTCGGCGGCTCGCTTTCCGGCGGCATGAGCGGCGGGCCGGCGCTGGACGACCGCGGCCGCGTCATCGGCGTCAACGTCGCCGCGCGGCGCGACGGCGAGCAGGTGAGCTTCCTGGTGCCGGCCGTCTTCGCCCAGCGCCTGCTCGAACGCGGCGCCAAGGCCGCGCCGATCACCGAAGCCGTGTTCCCGCGCCTGGTGGAGCAGCTCACCGGCCACCAGGAAGCATTGACGCAGGCGTTCATCCAGCTGCCCTGGCGCGCCTCGGGCAACGCCAGCTACGCCATTCCCGTGCCGCAGGAGAAGTTCATGCGCTGCTGGGGCCGCAGCAACCCGCCCGATGCGCGCGGCCTGCTGTTCGAGCGCAGCGACTGCCAGATGGACAGCCGCATCTTCGTCGGCGGCAACCAGACGCTCGGGCACCTCGTCGTGCGCCACGAGGCCTACGACGGGCGGCGCATCGGTGCCATCCGCTTCATCGACCGCTACTCGAAGAGCTTCCGCAACGAGCCGTTCGGTGCCGCCACGCGCACGCAAAGCGCCGCCCAGTGCATCGAGGACACGGTGCAAGGCGCGGGCAACCTGCCGCTGCGCGCGGTGATGTGCCTGCGCGCGCACAAGAAGCTGCCGGGGCTGTACGACATGTCGCTGCTGGTGGCCACGCTCGACGGCACCGTCCAGGGCGTGCAGGGCCGCTTCGACGCCTACGGCTTCACCTTCGCCAACGCGCAGAAGCTGGCCGCGCACTACCTGGCCGGGTTCGGGGCGGCCGCGCCGAGGCCGCAGCGCCCGGCAGCGGCAGCGAGCGCGCCCAGCGCCACGAAGGGCGCGCCATGAGCGAAGCCGACGAAGTCCGCCCCGCGCTCGGCGCCGGCGTGCCACCGCCGCCGCCGGTGGCGCGAATCGAGGTGCTCGACCGCGACGGCCGCGTGCGCCACGCGCTGCCGGTGGCCGCCTGGCCGGCGACGATCGGCCGCGCGATCGACAACGACCTCGTGCTCGAAGACCCGCACGTCGCGCCGCACCACGCCGTCATCGAGGAAGCGGCCGACGGCACGACGCAGCTTCGCGTGCTGCCCGGCCGCAACGGCATGCGCTGCGGCCGCCGCGTGCTGGCCGCCGGCGGCGACCCGGTGCCGCTGGATGCGCTGGGCATCAAGCCGGCCGCGCAACCCGACATGGCTGGCGCAGGCCATGCTGCTCGCCCGCCATGGCTGGCGACGCTGTCCGGCGCCACCGCGGCCACCGGCGGCATCGAACTCGTCGCCGGCCAGACGCGCCTGCGCCTGCGCCGCGCCGGCGACGCGCTCGAGCCCGAGCGCGACCTCGCCGCCGAGCACACCGGGCACGCCGCCACGCTCGGCTTCGCGCTGATGCTGTGGCTGTGGCTGCTGGTCGAGCAGTGGATCGCACTCGACCCGGGGAGCAAGGCGTCCGACTGGCTGCCGCCGCTGGTGGGCGCGCCGCTGGTTCTCGTCGGCTGGTGCCTCGTGTGGGGCCTGGCCTCGAAGATCTTCCAGCACCGTTTCGAGTTCTGGCCGCACCTGGCGGTGGCGGTGCGCGGCCTGCTGGCGGTGGAAGTGGCCAGCTTCGTGCTGCAGTGGGCCTCCGGCATCTCGGGCACGCCGGTGTTCGCGCGGCTGGTGCTCGGCGTCACGGCGGCCATCGGCGTGGCCACGCTGTGGATGCAGGCGCGCCTGGTGCTGCCGCAGCAGCGGCGCGCGCTCGCCGCGGCGGCGCTGGCCGCCTACGCCGGCGGCGCGGCCATCCTGCTCGGGCTGAACCAGCAGCGCTACGAACGCTGGTTCGCCGACCTCTACGCCTCGATGCTGCCACCGCCGGCACTGGAATGGGACCGGCCCATCACGCGCGAGGCGTTCGTCAAGGAAGCCGAGCGGCTGCGCCCGGGGCTGGAGAAGATCACCGCCGAGGCGGCCGAGGAACAAAAGAAGAGCGGCGACGATTCCGACGAGGAGTGACCCGCGGCGCGCGCGGCCTCGAGCCCGGGCGGCGTGGCCAACGTCCGGCGGTGCGCGCCTGCGGCCTGCGGCCTGCGGCCTGCGGCCTGCGGCCGTTCGGCCTGTGGCCCGTGAAGTAGGCGACGCGCCCTAGAAAAAGCTGGCCCGCCGCGGCACGGGGGCCATCGGTTGTCTGCAAAATAGCACGATCGTTCGTGCCATGCCCGCCGCGCCTGCCTCC
Source organism: Rubrivivax sp. (assembly GCA_016790425.1). Taxonomy (GTDB): domain Bacteria; phylum Pseudomonadota; class Gammaproteobacteria; order Burkholderiales; family Burkholderiaceae_C; genus Rubrivivax. The sequence goes on along the minus strand of JAEUPF010000092.1, from coordinate 66,646 downwards.
ACCCCCTTGCCGGTTGCCGACGGCGTCGTCGCAGACGCTGCGGCGCAGCCGGCGCCCGCCCCGGCTGCGGCAGGCGCCTCGCGGGCGGCGCAGAAGGGCCAGCAGACGCGCGCCGCGATCCTCGACGCCGCGCTGGCGCTCGCCTCGCAGATGGGCCTCGAAGGCCTGTCGATCGGCGCGCTGGCCGAAGTCATGCAGATGAGCAAGTCGGGCGTCTTTGCCCACTTCGGCTCGCGCGAGGAGTTGCAGATCTCGGTGATCCGCGAGTACCACGCACGCTTCGAGGAAGAGGTGTTCTTCCCGGCCATCAGCGAACCGCGCGGGCTGCCGCGGCTGCGCTCGCTGTTCGAACGCTGGATCCGCCGCGTCTCGTTCGAGCTCGACTCGGGCTGCATCTACATCAGCGGCGCCGTCGAGTTCGACGACCGCCCGGGCCCCGTGCGCGACGCGCTGGCAACGATGGTGCGCACGTGGCACGCGGCGCTGGAGCGCGCCATCCGCGCCGCCGTCGAGGCCGGGCACCTGCGGCCCGACACCGACGCCGGGCAGATGCTGTTCGAGATCCACGGCCTCATCCTCGCGCTGCACCACGACTGGCGCTTCCTGCGCAACCCCGGCGTGCTCGACCGTGCGCGCGCCGGGTTCGAACGCGTCGTGGCGCATTACCGCCCCGGCGCGCCCGCGCGTGTCGGGGCGCATGCGCGCGCACCGAGCGTGCCCGGTGGCACCCAAGCTGCCGGGGCGGCGAAAGGCACCGCCGGCAAGGCGGCGCCGGCGCTGGCCCGGCGCCGCTGAAGCCGCGGTTCGTTGCCCGTTCCATTTCTTCGAGTCTTGCCAAGGGAGAGCCGACCATGCCCCAGTACACGCCGCCGCTGCGCGACATGCACTTCGTGCTGCACGAGGTGCTCGACGTCACCGCCGAGTTGAAGCGCTGCCAGCGGCACGCCGAGGTCGACGCCGACACCATCAACGCCGTGCTCGAGGAAGGCGGCAAGTTCGCCGCCGAGGTGCTGTTCCCGCTCAACCACTCGGGCGACCGCGAAGGCTGCGTGCTCGACAAGGGCACGCACGCCGTGCGCACGCCCGCCGGCTTCAAGGAGGCCTACGCGAAGTACGTCGAAGGCGGCTGGCCGGCGCTCTCGGTCGATGCCGAGTTCGGCGGCCAGGGCCTGCCGATCGTCGTCAACCAGTGCTTCTACGAGATGATGAACTCGGCCAACCAGGCCTGGACGATGTACCCGGGGCTCTCGCACGGGGCGCTGGAATGCCTGCACGCGCACGGCACCGAGGAACAGCAGAAGACCTTCCTGCCCAAGCTGACCAGCGGCGTGTGGACGGGCACGATGTGCCTCACCGAGCCGCATTGCGGCACCGACCTCGGCCTCTTGCGCACGAAGGCCGAACCGCAGCCCGACGGCAGCTACAAGATCACCGGCGAGAAGATCTTCATCAGCGCCGGCGAACACGACATGGCCGAGAACATCGTCCACCTCGTGCTGGCCCGCCTGCCCGACGCACCGCAAGGCAGCAAGGGCATCAGCCTGTTCGTGGTGCCGAAGTTCAAGGTCAACAGCGACGCGACGCTGGGCGAACGCAACGCCATCTTCTGCACGGGCCTGGAGCACAAGATGGGCATCCACGGCAACGCCACCTGCCAGCTCACGCTCGAAGGCGCCAGCGGCACGCTGGTGGGCGAGCCGAACAAGGGGCTGCCGGCGATGTTCGTGATGATGAACGCAGCCCGCCTGGGCGTGGGCAACCAGAGCCTCGGCCTCACCGAGGTGGCCTACCAGAACGCCGCCGCCTACGCGAAGGAGCGGCTGCAGATGCGCGCCCTCTCGGGGCCGAAAGCCAAGGACAAGCCGGCCGATCCGATCATCGTCCACCCCGACGTGCGCAAGATGCTGCTCACCGCGCGCGCCTATGCCGAAGGCGGCCGCGCGCTGGCGATCTACTGCGCCTTGCTGATCGACCAGATGCTCGCCGCCGACGACGAGGACGAGCGCAAGGAAGCCGCCGAGCTGACCGCGCTGCTGACGCCCATCGTCAAGGCCTTCCTCACCGACAACGGCTGGATCGCCACCAGCCACTGCATGCAGGTGTACGGCGGCCACGGCTACATCGCCGCCACCGGCGCCGAGCAGTACGTGCGCGACGCCCGCATCAACATGATCTACGAGGGCACCAACACCGTGCAGAGCCTGGACCTGCTCGGGCGCAAGGTGCTCGGCGACTCCGGCGCCCGGCTGAAGAAGTTCGGCAAGCTGGTGCAGGCGTTCATCGAGGAAGAAGGCACCGACGAGGCGATGCAGGAGTTCGTGAACCCGCTGGCCGACCTCGGGGACAAGGTGACCAAGCTCACCACCGAACTGGCGATGAAGGCGATGGGCAACGCCGACGAAGTGGGCGCCGCCGCGGTCGACTACCTGCGTGTCGCCGGCCACCTCGTGTTCGCGTACTTCTGGGCCCGCATGGCGAAGGTGGCGCTCGCCCGCCAGGACAGCGGCGACCCCTTCTACGCCGCCAAGCTGGCCACCGCCCGCTTCTACTTCGCCAAGCTGCTGCCCGAGACGGCCGGGCTCATCCGCAGCGCCCGCGCCGGCCTGGCACCGCTGATGGCGATGGACGAGGCGATGTTCTAGAGTGGCCCGTCGCGACAACGAACAACCGAATTCAGGAGAACCGGCATGAGAGACGTGATGTTCGCCGCCGCCGTGGCGCTGCTGGCCGAAGTCGCCTTCGCCCAGGCAACCCCGGTGGGGCTGTGGAAGACGATCGACGACGAGACCAAGCAGGAGAAGAGCTACGTTCGCATCGCCGAGACCGGCGGCGTGCTCAGCGGCAAGATCGAGAAGCTGCTCGACCCGGCCAAGCAGGACACCCGGTGCGACAAGTGCACCGACGCGCGCAAGGACCAGCCGGTGCTCGGCATGGCCATCATCGAAGGCGTGAAGAAGAGCGCCGACGACCCCTACTGGGACGGCGGCACGATCCTCGACCCCAACAACGGCAAGACCTACAAGGTGCGCCTGACGCCCAAGGACGGCGGCAAGACGCTCGAAGTTCGCGGCTTCATCGGGCCGTTCTTCCGCAATCAGACCTGGGTCCGCGTCGAGTGAAGGCAGCCGCAGTGGCTGCGCAGCGCCGGTCCTTCCATCCCACCGGGGAGCATTGAGTGAATCGATTCCACGTCCGCAAGGCCGCCGTGCTCGGCGCCGGGGTGATGGGGGCGCAGATCGCCGCCCATCTGGTCAACTGCAAGGTGCCGGTCATCCTGTTCGACCTGCCGGCCAAGGAGGGGCCGAAGAACGGCATCGTCGCCAAGGCCGTCGAGAACCTGAAGAAGCTCAAGCCCGCGCCGCTCGGCATCCCCGAGGACGCCGTGCAGATCGAGCAGGCCAACTACGAGGAACACCTCGCCAGGCTCGGCGAATGCGACCTCGTCATCGAGGCCATCGCCGAGCGCATGGACTGGAAGCTGGATCTGTACCAGCGCATCGCGCCGGCCGTGGCGCCACACGCCATCGTCGCCAGCAACACCTCGGGCCTTTCGATCACCCGGCTCGCCGAGGCGCTGCCCGAGTCGATCAAGCCGCGTTTCTGCGGCATCCACTTCTTCAACCCGCCACGCTACATGGCGCTGGTCGAACTGATCGCCACGCCGACCACGCAGCCCGAGGTGCTCGACCAGCTCGAGACCTTCGTCACCAGCGCCCTCGGCAAGGGCGTGGTGCGGGCCAAGGACACGCCGAACTTCGTCGCCAACCGTGTCGGCATCGCCGGGATGATGGCCACGATGGCCGAGGCGCAGAAGTTCGGCCTCAGCTACGACATCGTCGACGACCTCACCGGCAAGAAGATGGGCCGCGCCTCCAGCGGCACCTTCCGCACCGCCGACGTCGTGGGCCTGGACACCATGGCCCACGTCGTCAGGACGATGCAGGACAACCTCGGCCCCGGCAAGGTCGAGGACCCGTTCCACGCCCTGTACACGACGCCACCGGTGCTGGCCGCGCTGATCGAGAAAGGCGCGCTCGGCCAGAAGACCGGCGCCGGCTTCTACAAGAAGGTGGGCAAGGACATCCTGCGCCTGGACCCGGCGAAGGCCGATTACGTTGCGGCCGGCGGCAAGGCCGAGGCGATCGTCGAGCGCATGCTGAAGAAGCCGGCCGGCGAGCGGCTGAAGCTGCTGCGCGAGAGCACCAACCCGCAGGCGCAGTTCGTCTGGTCGATCCTGCGCGACGGCTTCCACTACGCCGCCGTGCACCTGGAGAGCATCGCCGACAGCGCGCGCGACGTCGACTTCGCGATGCGCTGGGGCTTCGGCATGAAGCAAGGCCCCTTCGAGCTGTGGCAGGAGGCCGGCTGGTCGCAGGTGGCGCAGTGGATCAAGGAAGACATCGAAGCGGGCAAGGCGCTTTCCACTGCGCCGCTGCCGGCCTGGGTCTTCGAGGGGCCGGTGCCCGTGCAGGGCGTGCACACGCCCGAGGGCTCGTGGAGCCCGGCGAGGAAGGCGTACGTTGCGAAGAGCACGCTGCCGGTCTACCGCCGCCAGCATTTCCCCGAGGCGATGCTCGGCTCCGGCGCGCCCGAGGCGCTGAAGAGCGGCACCGAGGTCTGGAAGAACGACCACGTGCGGCTGTGGACGCTGGACGGCGAGGTGCTGATCGCCAGCATCACCTCGAAGCTGCACCTGATCGGCCCGACGGTGGGTGAAGGCCTCGTGAAGGCGCTCGACCTCGCCGAAGCCGGCTACCGGGGCCTCGTCATCTGGTCGCCCGACGACGTGTTCTCCGCCGGCGCCAACCTCGAGGAGGTGATGCCGATCTTCATGAAGAGCGGCGTCAAGGGCGTCGTCGAGGCGGCCACCGGCTTGCAGCAGGCGCTGTTGCGCATGCGCTACTCGCCGGTGCCGGTGGTGGCCGCGATGCGCGGGCTGGCGCTGGGCGGCGGCTGCGAGCTCGCGGTGCACTGCGCGAGGCGCGTGGCGGCAATGGAGTCGTACGTCGGCCTGGTCGAGGTGGGCGTGGGCCTGCTGCCGGCCGGCGGCGGCCTGACCTACATCGCCCGCCGCGCCGCCGAGATGGCCGCGGCCGGCAACGCGAATGCCGACATCCAGAAGTTCCTCTTCGACGGCTTCCAGAGCGCCGCCATGGCCAAGGTGGGCACCAGCGCCATCGAGTCGCGCAAGCTCGGCTACCTGCTGTGGAGCGACATCGTCGTGCCGCACAAGGACGAGCTGCTCTTCGTCGCCCTCGAGCAGGCCAAGGCGATGGCCGCCAGCGGCTACCGCGCGCCGGCCAAGACGCTGTTCCCGGTGGCCGGGCGCAGCGCCGCGGCCACCATCCGCGGCCAGCTCGTCAACATGCGCGACGGCGGCTTCATCAGCGCGCACGACTTCCACATCGCCAATCTCATCGCCGAGGTGGTGACCGGCGGCGACGTCGATGCCGGCTCGCTGGTGAGCGAGGAATACCTGATGAAGCTGGAGAGCCGGCACTTCGCCGCGCTGCTCGGCCACCCGAAGACGCAGGAACGCATCATGGGCATGCTGCAGACCGGCAAGCCGGTGCGCAACTGAACCGCCCGGGAGAAGACGACATGAGCACGAAGCAAGTCCAGGACGCCTACATCGTCGCTGCCACGCGCACGCCCATCGGCAAGGCGCCGCGCGGGTTCTTCCGCAACATGCGGCCCGACGACCTCCTCGTCGTCGCGGTGAAGAGCGCGCTGGCGCAGGTGCCGGGCCTCGACCCGAAGGCGATCGAGGACGCCATCATCGGCTGCAGCTTCCCCGAGGCCGAGCAGGGCGTGAACATGGCCCGCGCAGCGATGGTGCTCGCCGGGCTGCCGCATTCGGTGGGCGGCGTCACCGTCAACCGCTTCTGCGCCAGCGGCCTGACGGCGCTGCAGATGGCCGCTGACCGCATCCGCATCGGCGAAGCCGAGGTGATGATCGCCGGCGGCGCCGAGAGCATGAGCATGGTGCCGATGGGCGGCAACAAGCCCTCGTTCAATCCGGCCGTCTTCGCGCGCGACGAGAACGTCGGCATCGCCTACGGCATGGGCCTCACCGCCGAGAAGGTGGCCGCGCAGTGGAAGGTGGGCCGCGAGGCGCAGGACGCGTTCGCGCTCGCCTCGCACCAGAAGGCGCTGGCGGCGCAGGCCGCCGGCGAGTTCGCCGACGAGACGACGCCGGTGGACATCGTCGAGCGCTTCCCCGACCTGGCCAGCGGCGACGTGGCCACGAAGACGCGTACGGTCAGGCTCGACGAAGGCGCGCGCCCCGACACCACGCTCGAGGGGCTGGCCAAGCTCAAGCCCGTGTTCGCGGCCAAGGGCAGCGTCACCGCCGGCAACAGCAGCCAGACGAGCGACGGCGCCGGCGCGCTGATCCTCGCCAGCGAGCGCGCCGTCAAGCAGTTCGACCTGAAGCCGCTGGCGCGCTTCGTCAGCTTCGCCGCGCGCGGCGTGAAGCCCGAGATCATGGGCATCGGTCCGATCGAGGCGATCCCTGCCGCGCTCGGCTACGCGGGCCTGAAGCTCGAAGACCTCGGCTGGATCGAGCTGAACGAAGCCTTCGCCGCGCAGGCGCTCGCGGTCATCCACACCGTCGGGCTCGACCCCGCGAAGGTGAACCCGATGGGCGGCGCCATCGCGCTCGGCCACCCGCTGGGCGCCACCGGCGCCATCCGCGCCGCCACCGTCGTGCACGCGCTGCGCCGCAAGAACCTGAAGTACGGCATGGTGACGATGTGCGTCGGCATGGGCCAGGGCGCCGCCGGCATCCTCGAACGGGTCTGAAGAAGAACCAACCGACGCGAAGGCGAGGCAGCCCATGACCATCCGCACCGGTGTCCACAACGGCGTGGCGACGATCGAGATCGCGCGTCTCGAGAAGAAGAACGCGCTGACGCAGGCGATGTACACCGCGATGGCCGACGCGCTCGAGTCGGCCAGCGCCGACACCGCCGTGCGCGCCGTTCTCTTCACCGGGCAGCCGGGCATCTTCACTTCGGGCAACGACCTCGAGGACTTCATGGCCCGCGGCCGCGAAGGGGGTGGCGAAGGCAGCGCCGTCGAGGGCACGCCGGTGGGCCGCTTCCTGATGACGCTGGCGCGCTTCGACAAGCCGGTGGTGGTGGCCGTCACGGGTGCTGCCATCGGCGTGGGCACGACGATGCTGCTGCACAGCGACCTCGTCTACGTCTCCGACGAGGCGCGCCTGGTGATGCCGTTCGTGAGCCTGGGCCTGGTGCCCGAGTTCGCCTCGAGCCTGCTCGTGCCGCAGTTGATGGGCGGGCGGCGGGCGGCCGAGAAGCTGCTGCTGGGCGAGCCGATCACGCCCGAGCAGGCGGTGGAGTTCGGCATCGCCAACGCGGTGATCCCCGCCGGCGAAGTGGCAAACCACGCGCGGCGCATGGCCGAGCGCTTCAACGCCATGCCGCCGGCGGCGGTGCGCGAAGCCAAGCGGCTGATGCGCGCGCCGCAGCGCGAACTGGTCGAGCAGACCATCCGCACCGAGGGCCGCATCTTCGGCGAGCGGCTGCGCAGCCCCGAGGCGATGGAAGCCTTCCAGGCGTTCTTCCAGAAGCGCAAGCCCGACTTCTCGAAGTTCTGAAGCGAGGCGCGGCGAGACAGGGAACCAACGCGCCGATGTCGCTGACCGCCAAACTCCTGCTGAGCCCGCTGCTGGTGGCGCAGGCGCTGCTCGCGCGTTCGCGGCTGCCGCGCCTGCCCGAGGCCGAGGGTGAACGTGCCGGCAGTGTCGGCGACGGGCCGCTCGAGGTCTCCGTGCTGATCGCCGGCGACTCTTCGGCGGCCGGTGTCGGCGTCGAGCATCAGCGCGACGCACTGGCGCTTCCGGTGGCGCAGACGCTGGCCGCGCTCAGCGGCCGCCGCGTGCACTGGCGGCTGCACGCGCGCTCCGGGCTGACGACGGCGCAGATGCACGAGCACCTGGCACGCGAACTGGCCGCAGAGCCGGCCGGCGCCTTCGCCGCCGACTTCGCCGTCATCGTCACCGGCGTCAACGACGTCGTCGACCAGGTTCCCTCGCGCCGCGCCGTCGCCGCGCGCGAGGCGCTGGCCAACCGGCTGCGCAACGCGCACGGCGTGCGCCATGTCGCCTTCGCGCCGCTGCCGCCGGTGCACCACTTCCCCGGGCTGCCGCAGCCGCTGCGCTGGATCGCCGGCGCCGACGCGCGCCGGCACGACCGCGCGCTGGCCGAGTGGGCCGCCACGCGCGGCGACGTCTCGCACGTGCCGCTGGAACTCGTGCTCAACCGCGGCGTGATGGCCCCCGACGGGTTCCACCCCGGCGTGCGCGCCTACCGCCAGGTGGCGCACGACATTGCGATCCATCTGGCTTCGCTGATGGCGCGGTGAAGCCGCTTGGCCACCGGCACGGGCGCAGCAGGAATCGGCCACCGGACCCACAACGACGAAGCCAGGAGCGACGATGAACGCAGCAGCCCCAGCAGCAGCACCAACAACGTCGCCGGCGGCGACCGGCGGGCGCAGCCTGAAGGGCCGCACGCTCTTCATCACCGGCGCCAGCCGCGGCATCGGCCTGGCCATCGCCAAGCGCGCCGCTGCCGACGGCGCCAACATCGTGCTGGTGGCCAAGACCACCGAGCCGAACCCCAAGCTGCCGGGCACGCTCTACAGCGCCGCCGAGGAGATCGTCGCCGACGGCGGCCAGGCGCTGCCCGTGCAGACCGACATCCGCGACGAGAACGCGGTGGCCGCCGCCGTGGCGGCGGCGGTGCAACGCTTCGGCGGCATCGACATCCTCGTCAACAACGCCAGCGCCATCAGCCTGACACCGACACCGATGACGCCGATGAAGCGCTTCGACCTGATGTTCGGCGTCAACGTGCGCGGCACCTACTGCTGCACCCAGGCGTGCCTGGGCGAACTCGTCAAGAGCGCCAGGGCCGGCCGCAACCCGCACGTGCTCAACATGAGCCCGCCGCTGTCGATGAAGGAGCACTGGTTCAAGCCCCACGTGGCCTACACGATGGCCAAGTACGGCATGAGCGAATGCACCCTCGGCCACGCCGGCGAGTTTCGAGCGCACGGCATCGCCGTCAACAGCCTGTGGCCGCGCACCGCCATCGCCACCGCGGCGCTGCAGATGATTCCCGGCGTGGACATCGCGATGTGCCGCAAGCCCGAGATCCTGGCTGACGCCGCGTGGTTCATCCTCACCAGCGACGCGAAGGCGACGACCGGCAACTTCTTCATCGACGACGAACTGCTGGGCAAGCACGGCGTGACCGATTTCGACCGGTACGCGGTGACGCCGGGGAACAGGAATTTCCTGCCGGACTTCTTCGTCGATTGAGGGCAGACCTCGCGACCCACCCCGGACCCCAATCCATGCAAGGCTTGTGCACCACGCTGATCGCAGCGATCTTGTTCGTTTCTTTCGGAACGGCACGGTCGAGCGAGCAATCCGAGCGAAACGAGGTGAAGGCTGCCGCCAGCGTGGCCTACGCCTCCGGTGATTTATCGGACCTGATTCGCCAACACACCAAGTACAGCGATTTCTTGAGAGAGCGGACATCGAGCGGCGCGTCCAAGATGCTTCTCTTCTTCGATGGCCTCAGCGAAACCACCCGCACCTTTGGTGCCGAACAGCTTCAAACTGACATCGCCAGAACGAGGCAGTGGACCGAGGCCGCTCGGGAGGAGCCGCTTCCCTACATCCTCCATGCGAGCGCGCTCCTCTCATATGCCCTGTACGTTCGCGGCGGTGGTTATGCGAACACCGTGCCGCCTCAGGCCTGGAAAACCTACACCGATTACGTCAATCGAGCAACCAACTTCCTCCTGCAGAGCGAGGGCGTGGCGAGCCGCAGCACGTCTTGGCATGTTTGGCTCCTCAACGCCATGCGCAACGCCGGAGCGCCGCCTGATGCGGTCTTGAGCCTCTTTGAGGCGGGAGTTGCGAGGAATCCAGGCGACTTTCGCCTCTACCAATTCACGTTGCACTACTTTCTGCCCAAGTGGTACGGCAATGCGCAGGCAGTGGATTCATTCATTCTTCGTGCGACCAAGGCGGCTCCGCCCGAGTTTGGCTTGGAGATTTATGCCCGCCTTTACTCGGGCGCCGAGCAAGACCAATTCGGTCGGACAATGTACTCGCAGTCCCTGGTGGACTGGGAGCGAATGAAGTCAGGTTTGACGCTGTGGAACAGGCGCTTCCCAACCGCATGGAACAAGAACATCTTCGCATACCACGCCTGCATTGCCGGCGACAAGCTCGTGGCGAAAGAACTGCTCGCAGATATCGGCTCAGCGCCCGAATGGGCCATCTGGCAGCCCAATGCTCAGTCCACGTTTCTGACGTGCAGCCAGTGGGCGTCAGACCCTGACGCCGAACCTTCATTGCCCCCGAAGCGGTCGCCTGCCGAAGGGCAAGCAAAGGGTTCTGCCCTGCGGTGACGCCCCTCGCGTGGCCGCTCAAAAACCGTGACAGAGGCACTGGCCCGACTTCGACCTCGCACCCGCAGCTAGCTGCCGGACGGGTCGGGTTGCTGCTGGTCGCACCGCTGCTTGTCAGCTGGCTGCGCGGACCCGTTCGCTGAAAGCGTCGCTGCCAAGCGGTCGATTCGCGATCGACCGTGGGGCATCCGCGCAGCGTGCGGCCCGGCTGCTCCGCCGCGCAATGACAGGCGTTCGCCTTCCGCCGGTGCCGCTGAGGGCACAATGCTGCAGCACTTCAGCCGCACGAGAATGACCCCCCGCCAACGCCTGCAAGCCGCCCTGCGCGGCGATGTGCCCGACCGCGTGCCCGCCTCGGTCTGGCTGCACGACTTCACGCAGGAACATTCGGCGCAGGCACTCACCGCCGCGTCGGTGCGCCTGGCCGAGCGCTTCGAGCTCGACCTGCTGAAGCCGCAGATGCGCGCGCAGTGCTTCGGCGAGATGTGGGGCCTGGAGTACCAGCGCTCGACGCGCCCCGACCAATGGCCGCTCGTCACGCGCCATTCGCTGGCCAGCGCGGCCGACCTGGCGCAGATCGGCACCGCCGACGCCAGCCGCGGCGCCCTGGGCGAACAGGTGCAGGCGATGCGCCAGGTTCGCGCCGCGCTCGGCCCCGAGGTGCCGATCGTCGCCACCGTCTTCGCGCCGATGATGAACCTGACGATGATGCACCGCGGCGGCGCCGCCGCCGTGCTGGCGCTGCAGCGCGAAGCACCCGCGGAGCTCGAGCGCGCGCTCGGCCACATCGCGCGCACACTGGAGCACTTCACGCTGCTGTGCATGGACGCCGGCGTCGACGGCATCTTCTACGCCACCAAGACCATCAACGCCGGCGAGGTGACGCGCGCTGAGTGGGAGCGCTTCCAGCGGCCGTTCGACGAAGCCATCCTCGGCGCCGCCGCGGCCGCCGGCGCCTGGGCGAACATCGTCCACATCTGCGGCGAGCGCATCGAGGCCGACTGGTTCAAGGACTTCGCCGCGCCGCTCGTGAGCTGGGCCACCACGCCGGGCAACCCCGGCCTGCAAGAGATGCGCGCGCTCTGCGGCAAGACGCTGCTGGCGGGCATGCCCGGCAAGCCATCCTTTGCGCAGATGTCGCCCGAGGCGCTGGCCGCGCATGTGCTGGCCTCGCTGGAGCGCACCGGCGGCGTGGGCCACGTGCTCGGGCCCGATTGCTCGATCAACCCCGGCACGCCCGAGCCGCTGATCGATGCGGTGTTCGAGGCCGCGCGCGCCTTCAAGCCGCGCCGGGTGCACTGACCCGAACGGCCCGCCGGGCACATGGACCTCGGCATCCGCGGCCGCCTGGCGCTCATCTGCGGCGCCAGCCGGGGCCTCGGTTTCGCATGCGCCGGTCGCCTGGCCGAAGCCGGCGCGCAAGTCGTTCTCGTGGCGCGTGAGGCTGCGAACCTCGAAGCCGCCGCCGCTGCGCTGCGCGCGCGCCATGGGGTGCAGGCGCGCGCGCTCGCCGCCGACAGCACGAGCGACGCCGGCTGCGCGGCGATCTTGCGCGAATGCCCGGCGCCCGACATCCTGGTGCTGAGCGGCGGCTGGCCGGCAGCAACGCAGCGCCACGGCGATGCCGACGCGGCTGCAGTGCAGTCGGCGCTGCAGTCGATGCTGCTGGCGCAGATGGCGCTGGTGGCCGGCGTCGCGCCCGGCATGGCCGCGCGCGGCTTCGGCCGCGTGGTGGCGGTCACCTCGCGCCTGATCAAGAACCCCGAGTGGGAGCTGGCGCTGCCCTCCGTGGCGCGGCTGGGGCTCTCGGCCTACCTCAAGGCGGCCAGCCGCAACGCCGCCTGGGCGCGCCGCAACGTCACCTTCAATTCGCTGCTGCCGGGCGTGTTCGCCTCCGAGACCCAGGTGGCCCAGACCGAGCGCCTGGCGCGCGAGCGGCACACGGACATCGCCACGGTGGAGACCGAGCGGCTCTCGCTCACGCCGGCCGGCCGCTGGGGCGTGCCCGACGAGTTCGGCGCCTGCTGCGCTTTCCTGTGTTCGGCACACGCCGGTTTCATCAACGGCCAGGCGCTCGCCATCGACGGTGGCGCCCACGGCGGGCTCTGGTAGGGGCGCGCCGCGCCAACACTTCAATCACAAGAGGAGAAGCGTCATGCAGCGGACACAACGACAGCAGCATCGCCGGCGGCTGGTACTCGGCCTCGGTGCCACCGTCGGCGCCGGCCTGGCCGGTGCGCTGGCCGCGCGGCCGGCACTGGCGCAGGCCTACCCCGCGCGCCCGGTGCGCGTGGTGGTGCCCTTCACGCCCGGCGGCAACGTCGACGTGATGGCGCGGCTCGTCAACCAGCAGCTCGAAGGCGAGTTCGGCCAGAGCTTCATCGCCGAGAACCTGGCCGGCGCGTCGGGTGCCATCGGCGCGCGCCAGGTGGCCCGCGCGAAGCCCGACGGCTACACGCTGCTGGCGAACTCGTCGATCCACGTCATCCTGCCCAGCGTGCAGGCCGGCCTCGGCTACGACCCGCTGGCCGACTTCGTGCCGGTGGCCCAAGTGACCGAGGTGCCGCTGGCGCTGGTGATCTCGGCCGAGTCGGTTCCAGCGCGCACCCACGCCGAGTTCGTCGCCTGGGCGAAAGCGCAGCCCAGGCCGGCCGACTACGCCACCTTCATCGGCGCCTCTTCGCATCTGGCCGCGGAACTGTGGGGCGACCAGACCGGCGTCAAGGTCAACACCGTTCCCTACAAGGCCGGCACGTCGGCGCAGGTGGACGTGGCGGCCGGGCGCGTCACGTTCCAGATGGAAGCGTTGCTTGCCGCCAGCCCGCTGCTGAAGGCCGGCAAGCTCCGTGCATTGGCGGTGACGAGCAGCCGCCGCGTGCCCGCCTACCCCGAGGTGCCGACCTTCGCCGAGCTGGGCCTGGCCGGCATCGACACCAGCACCTGGCACGGCTACTGGGCACCCAAGGACACGCCGCGCGACGTGGTCGAGCGGCTCGGCGCGGCCATCGTCAAGGCCGGCCGCAGCAAGGAAGTGCGCGAGCGCATCGAGGCGATGGGCGGCCTGATCAACGCCCGCAACCCCGACGAATTCGCCGAGTTCTGCCGCCGCGAGAGCGCCCGCTGGGCCGCGTTGGCCAAGCGCGCGGGGGTCGAGCCGAAGTAGGGTGCCGGCGAGCGCGGGACCCGGCTGCGCGGCTACTCGATCACCACCCCCGCCGCCTTCACCACCCGCCCCCACTTCTGCACTTCCTTGCGCACGAAGGCGTCGAACTCGGCGCCGGGCATGCCGCCGGTTTCGGCGCCGAGCTTGAACCACAGCTCGCGCATCTCGGCGTCTTCGAACGCCTTTAGCACCAGCGCGTGCAGCCGCTGCGCCACGGCCGGCGGCGTGCCGGCGGGCACCCACAGGCCGTACCAGCTCGTCACCTCGAAACCCGCCAGGCCCTGCTCCATCGCCGTGGGAATGTCGGGGAACGAGGGCGAGCGCTTGGCCGCTCGGGCAGCGTCCTGGCCGGCACGCGCGTGGCGGCCACCAGCACGTCGGGGAAGATGGCCACCGTCGTCACCGGCAGCAGGTCCTTCTCCAGGTCGTACGGCAGGCTCTTGTAGGCGGTGACGGCCACCGCCACGTGCACCGGCGACAGCAGCACCGTGTAGCCGTCGGCCGGGCTCTTGGCCGCCATCGCCGCGCCGATGGTGCCGCCGGCCCCGCCGCGGTTGTCGATGACGAACTGCTGGCCGCTCAACTGCGAGAGCTTGGCCGTGAGCGGCCGCGCCACCGTGTCGGTGCCGCCGCCGGGCGGGAAGGGGACGATCACGCGCACCGGCTTGTTCGGCCAGTCCTGCGCCTGCGCCGGCAACAGGGGCAGCAGCGCCAGCAGCAAAGGGGCGCCGGCAACAAGGACGCGCAAGGGTCGGGGCAGGCGAATCGGCATGGCGATCGGGCGGAGTGGGGAGTGTTGATGAAACGATGCGGCCAATCGTGCATCCGGCCAAGCGCATCCGCCAGCAGGACGAACCCGCCCGCTGTCGTCACTCGCCCCGGGGGCCGGTGACTTGCGGGTTCTCCACCGCTTCGCCGCGCTGCCCGCCGGTGCTATCTTGCCGGCCCGAAGCAGGCCACCGAAGCAGCCAACGCGAAGAAGCCGCCGAGCCCATTCATGCCCAAGCCCGACCTCTTCAACTACGAGCAGCCGGGCAGCGCGCTGCCGCAGGGCGACGAGAGCGTCATCCTGCGCGGCTTGTCCAACGCCGAGTGGGACACCTTCGTCAGCTTCGCCGAGGCACGCCGCTTCGCGCCGGGCGAGTGCATCGTGCAGGCCGGCGAGACCGGCCGCGCCATCTACATCATCCGCGCCGGCCACGTGCGCGGCGAGCTGGCCAGCGGCAAGAACAAGCGCATCGCCACCGCGCCGATGGGCCCGGGCACCGTCTTCGGCGAACTCGCCTTTTTCGACGGCAAGCCGCGCTCGGCCACGCTGTGGGCCGACGACGCGGTGGACCTGCTCACCCTGCCCTTCGCCGCCTTCGAGCGGCTGAGCGCCTGGCACCCGCGCATCGCCCGCGAGTTGCTGCTCGACCTCGGCCGCGTGCTCAGCCAGCGCCTGCGGCGCGCCGAAGCGAAGGGCTGATGCCGCAGGCTGCCGCGGCGGCGCTGCACGAGATCGACGACGACGACGACAACAAGAACGATGACCACCGGCGCCAACCCCGCCGTCCTCTTCGCCAACTACACGCAGCGGCCGCGGCAGGGGTCGGACGCGCTGTGGCTGGCGCTGCGCGTGGCCGTGCTCGCGCTCGCCGCCGGCGAGATCGCGCTGCTCTTCCTGGTGCCGCCGCTCGGCCTGGCGATCTTCTGGACCGTGGCGGTGCCGCTCTTGCCGGGGCTGTGGGCCATCGCACCCGGCTTGTGGCGCCAGCTGTGCCCGATGGCCTTCGTCAACCAATTGCCGCGCAGCCTGGGCCACGAGGTGAAGCGCGCCTTGCCGACGCAGGCCCGCTACTGGTCGTACTTCCTCGCGGTGGCGTTGCTGGTGGCGATGGTGGCGCTGCGGCGGCCGCTGCTCAATGTCGAAGGCTGGGCCACCGGCACGATGTGCGCGCTGGCGCTGGCGCTGGCGCTCGCCGGCGGCTTCGCCTTCAAGGGCCGCAGCGGCTGGTGCGGCACCTTCTGTCCGCTGGCGCCGGTACTACGTTCGCACGGGCAGGCGCCGGTGTTCGTGGTGCGCAACGGCTACTGCCCCACCTGCGTGGGCTGCCAGAAGAACTGCCTCGACTTCAACCCGCGTGCCGCCATCCACGGCGACCTCGCCGACAACGACCCGCGCCACGCCACGCAGCGGCTGTGGTTCATGGCCATGCTGCCCGGGCTCATCGTCGGCTACTACACGCTCGGCGGCGTGTTCGCGCAAGGCGGCCGCTTGGCCTACGTCGCGGCGCTGGCGGCGTGCCTCTTCGCCGCCGCGGGCGTGTTCCTGCTGCTGCGCGCGCTCCTGGCGACCAGCGCCTACCGCATGGCCTCGGTGTTCGGCGCCGCGGCATTGCTGCTGTACTACGCCTGGGCCGGGCCGGTGCTGGTGGGCGGCATCGCCGCCGTGGCGGCGCAGCTCGGCGCCGGTGCGCTCACGGCGCCGGAGTGGCTCGTCCAGGCGAGCCGCCTCGCTGGCGTGCCGATCGTCTTCGGCGTCTGGCGCGCGTCGCTGGCCGGCGAGCGCGCCTACCAGGCGCTCGAACGCGGCGACGCGGTGCGCATCGACGACAGCCGGCTGAAGTCATCCGCCGGTAGCGCCGGCGCGGCCGGCGCCGAGCGCGGCATCGAGATCCACGAGCGCCGCTCGGGCAAGCGCTTCGCCGCGGCGCCGGGCAAGACGCTGCTCGAATCGATGGAAGCCGCCGGCGTGCCGATCGAGTTCGGCTGCCGATCGGGCCTGTGCGGCGCCGACCCGGTGGGCATCGTCGAAGGCCACGACCACCTCGACGAGCCCGGCAGCGACGAGGCGGCGACGCTGAAGCGCCTGGGCCTCGCCGGCCGCGCGCGGCTGGCCTGTTGCACGCGGGCGCGCGGGCCGCTCACCATCGACACCGACGCGCGCAGCGTGCCACCGCGCGCCGGCAGCGAAGCCGCGGCGCCGAAGATCGACCGCGCGCTCGCCGCCGGCATCCGCCGCGTCGTCATCGTCGGCAACGGGGTGGCGGGCATGACGGTGGCCGAGGCGCTGCGCGACGCCAGCCCGTCGCTGGAGATCGACGTCGTCGCCGGCGAGCCGCACCACTTCTACAACCGCATGGCGCTCGGCCGCGTCATCTACAACCGCCACGCGATGCAAGGCATGGTCCTGCTGCCCGAGGCCTGGTACGCCGAGCAGCGCATCACCGTGTGGCTCAACACGGTGGCCGCGGCCATCCGGCGCGAAGAGCGCGTGGTGCAGCTGGGCACCGGCGAGACGCTGCCCTACGACCGCCTGGTGCTGGCCACCGGCGCCAGCGCAGCGATGCCGGCGCCGGGCTTCGACGAGTGCGGCAACGCCTTCGTGCTGCGCAGCGCCGCCGACGCGCAGGCCATCCGCGCCGCCGTGCAGCGGCTGGGCGAACCGGGGCTGGCGCGCTCGCGGCGCGCCGTCGTCATCGGCGGCGGCGTGCTCGGCGTCGAGGCGGCCGAGGCGCTGCGCCACCTGGGGCTGGAGGTGACGCTCGTGCACCGCGGCGCCCGCCTGATGGACCGCCAGCTCGACGCCGAGGGCGCGCAGCGCCTCACCGCCTTCCTCGAGGCGAGCGGCATCGCCGTGCTCACCGAGGCGAAGCTGGCGCGCCTGGAGATCGAAGCGGCGCAGCTGCGCGCCCTGCTGCTCGAAGACGGCCGCCGCGTCGAGGGCGACTTCTTCGTCGCCTGCGCCGGCGTGAAGCCCAACACCGCGCTGGCGCGCGAGGCCGGCCTCGCGGTCGGCCGCGGCGTGAAGGTCGATGCGCAGATGGCCACCAGCGACCGGGCGATCTTCGCCGTCGGCGACGCCGCCGAGCCGGCCACGCCTGGCCCCGGCGGGCTGTGGCCGGTGGCCGTGCAGCAAGGGCGCATCGCCGCCGAGGCGATCTTCGCGGCGCCGGTGCACGGCCGTGCCGCCGCCGGCGCAACGGCGGTCGCGTCGAACAGCAGCGGCGCCGGCGCGAACCACGTCACCCCGCGCATCGTGCTGCAACTCAAGAGCGAGGGCATCGACCTGCGCAGCTTCGGCGAGCTCGACGGCGCGTTGCCCGCCGGCGCCGAGGTGTTCACCGCCGATGCCTCATCGGTCGAGTGGTGGCGCCTCGTCGTGCACGAAGGCCGCGCGCTGGGCGCCGTCTACGTCGGCCCGCCGGGCACGGCGCAGGCGCTGACGCGCGCACTGCAGTCCGGCAGCGACCTCACGCCCTGCCTGGCGGCGCTGCGCCAACGGCAGCTCGACCTCGCGGCGCTGGCCGCCTGAGGGTCGCGGCGCGAGCTACTTCGGCAAAGGTCGCGGCCGCCCTTCGCCGTCGATGGCGACGTAGGTGAGGTCGGCCTCGGTGACCTTGACGACCTGCAGATCGGCCGGGTTGCGCTCGGCGTAGACGTCCACGTGCACGCTCACCGACGTGGTGCCGATGCGCGTGACCTTGGCGTAGAAGCTGAGCAGGTCGCCCAGTGTCACCGGCTGCTTGAAGACGAACTGGTTCACCGCCACGGTGGCGATGCGGCCCTTGGCGATGCGGTACGGCAGCACCGCACCGGCGACGTCGACCTGTGCCATCACCCAGCCGCCGAAGATGTCGCCGTTGCCGTTCACGTCGGCGGGCATCGGCATCACGCGCAGCACCAGCTCACGGTCGCCGGAAAGGCGGCTGGGCGCCATCTTCAGCTCGGGGCGTCGGAACTCGTCGTCGCTCACAATGCGTCTCCGTTCGAATCATGCAGGCGCAGCAGACTGTAGCGCCGGCCGCCGCGCCGGCTTCATCCAGCCCGGCGATGGCCGCGGCCACGGCGCCGCTCATCGATGCCGACAGCGGCCGCGCCGAACTGCACCGCTGGCTGCGGCGCCTCGCGCGCGTGTTCGACCTCGAGGCGGTCATCGCCGGGCCGGCCGGCGGCGCCGCCGGCGCCAGCGATGAGGGCGAGGCGGCGCGCGAAGAGGTGGTGCGCTACTACGAGCAGTGCCACGCCGCCTACCGCCGATACCACTCGGCCGAGGGCGCGCTGCACATGGCCCTCAACCCGCACGGCCGCTTCGACGCCGAGGGCTTCGCCGGCCAGCTGCGGCGGCTCGAAGCGCGCTGGGACGAGCAGCCACGCCGCGGCGGGCGGCCGGTGGTCGACGTGCTCGAGCTCGCATTCGGCCAGGGCTACAACCTCGCCTGGCTGCTGCCGCGGCACCCGGGCAAACGCTTCCAGGGCATCGACCTGACAGCGGCGCACGTGACGCTGGCGCACGAGCGCCTGGCCGCCTTCGCGCCGCCGCGCCTGCAGCTCGCGCAAGGCGACTTCCACCACCTGCCGCAGACCGGCACGAGCATCGACGCGGCGTTCTCGATCGAATCGATGTGCCACGCCACCGACCTGCCGCAAGCGCTGCGCGAGGCGGCGCGCGTGCTGCGCCCGGGCGGCGAGCTGACCCTCTTCGACGGCTACCTGCCGCGGCCGCTGGCCGCGCTCCAGCGCGAGGAAGCGATGGCCGTGCAGCTGGTGGCGCGCGGCCTTGCCGTGGCCCGCATGCAGACGCTGGAGGCGCTGCTCGCCGGTGCGCGTGAAGCCGGCCTGGTGCTGGCCGCGACGCACTCGCTCGACGCCGAGATCATGCCCAGCCTCGCCCGGCTGCAACGCGTGACGCGCGCCTTCGTTCGCTGGCCCTGGTTCGCGCGCCGGGCACTGGCGAAGCGGCCGCCGGCGCGCAGCCGCAACGTGCTGGCCGGCTGCCTGATGCACACGACGTTCGGCATGGGTCTGCTGGGCTACCGCGAGATCGTGCTGCGCAAGGAAGGCGTTGCACCCGGCTCGTCGTGCGGCGCGATGCGCGGCGTGATGCCGGCCGGGGTGGCGCGATGAGGCGCGGCCCCGCGCTGCCGCTGCCCGAGTCGCCCGCGGAGGCGGCCAAGGCCGCCGCCGCGGCGCGCGCCGCCGGCGAGCCCGTGCGCGCGGGCTCGGATTGGCAGACGCTGGCCAAGCTGCTGCCGTACCTGTGGCCGTGGCGCGGGCGCATCGCGCTGGCGCTGGCGTTCCTGGTGCTGGCCAAGGTGGCCAACGTCGGCGTGCCGGTGCTGCTGAAGCATCTCGTGGACGCGCTCGACCTCAAGCCGGGCGACCCGCGCGCGCTGCTCGTGGTGCCGGTGGGGCTGCTGCTCGCCTACGCCGGCCTGCGCCTGGCGACGAGCGTGTTCACCGAGCTGCGCGAGCTGGTGTTCGCCAAGGTCAGCTTCGGCGCCGGCAAGCGCATCGCGCTGGAGGTGTTCGCGCACCTGCACGCGCTGTCGCTGCGCTTCCACCTCGAGCGCCAGACCGGCGGCCTGACGCGCGACATCGAGCGCGGCACGCGCGCGCTGCAGTCGCTGGTGTCGTACTCGCTGTACACGATCCTGCCGACGCTGGTGGAGGTGGCGCTGGTGCTGGCCGTGCTCGGCGGGCGCTTCGACACCGGCTACGTCTGGATCACGCTGGCCGCGCTGGCGGTATACGTCGTCTTCACCGTCAGCGTCACCGAGTGGCGCACGCGCTACCGGCGCGAGATGAACGAGCACGACTCGCGCGCGCACTCGCGCGCCATCGACGCGCTGTTGAACTACGAGACGGTCAAGTACTTCAACAACGAGTCCTTCGAGACCCGCCGCTACGACGAGGGCCTGGAGGCCTACCGCCAGGCGCAGGTGAAGAGCCAGGTGACGCTGTCGCTGCTGAACACGGGGCAGCAGCTGGTCATCGCGACGAGCCTGGTGGCGATGCTGTGGCGCGCCACCGAAGGCGTGGTCGGCGGCGCGCTGACGCTGGGCGACCTGGTGATGATCAACGCCTTCCTGATCCAGCTGTACATCCCGCTGAACTTCCTCGGCGTGCTGTACCGGGAGGTCAAGCAAAGCCTCACCGACCTGGACAAGATGTTCGGCCTGATCGCGCGCGAGCGCGAGGTGGACGACGCGCCGGGCGCGCCGCCGCTGGCGGTGCGCGAAGGCACGGTGCGCTTCGAGGACGTGCACTTCGCGTACGACCGCGGCGAAGGCGGGCCGGCCGGCGCGCCGATCGGCGCCCAGATCAGTGCGCAGAAGGCCGGCCGCACCATTCTGCACGGCGTGAGCTTCGAGATCCCTGCGGGCAAGACGGTGGCGGTGGTCGGCCCGTCGGGCTCGGGCAAGAGCACGCTGGCGCGCCTCTTGTACCGCTTCTACGACGTCGAGCCGGGCCGCGGCCGCATCACCATCGACGGCCAGGACCTGCGCGCCGTGACGCAGGCCAGCCTGCGGGCGGCCATCGGCATCGTGCCGCAGGACACCGTGCTCTTCAACGACACGGTGCAATACAACATCGCCTACGGCCGGCCCGGCGCCACGCGCGCCGAGGTGGAGGCCGCTGCCCGTGCCGCGCACATCCACGACTTCATCGCCGCCACGCCCAAGGGCTACGAGACGATGGTCGGCGAGCGCGGCCTGAAGCTCTCCGGCGGCGAGAAGCAGCGCGTGGCCATCGCGCGCACGCTGCTGAAGAACCCGCCGATCCTCATCTTCGACGAGGCCACCTCGGCGCTGGACAGCGCCAACGAACGCGCCATCCAGGCCGAGCTGAAGAGCGCCGCGGCCGGCAAGACCGCACTCGTCATCGCGCACCGCCTCTCGACCGTGGCCGACGCGCACGAGATCGTCGTGCTCGAAGCCGGCCGCGTGGCCGAGCGTGGCACGCACGCGCAACTGCTGGCGCAGGACGGCCGCTATGCGCGGATGTGGCGGCTGCAGCAGGCGGGCGAAGGCGAGGTGACGAAGGCCGGTGAAGCCGCCTGATGCGGCCTGACGAGCCGAGGCGCCGAGGTGCGATCGTCAATCCAGCACCACCACCTGGTCGCCCGCTTCGGGCTCGCACGCCGCCGACAGCTCGGCGCCCCAGCCGCGGCGCACGAGCATGTGTGCGCTCGTGTGGCAGAACTGCACACGCTCGGCCTGCGGCAGCTGCGCGCGCGCCAGCCCCTCGAGGGCAGCGGGCAGGCTGATGCGGTAGCGCGCCGCTTCGAGGTCTTCGTCCGGATGGTCGTCGTTGTGGATCCACGGCACGAAGACCGCGCCGGCCCACATCACCAGCCGCCAGCCCACTTCGACGCGCGTCGGCTCGTAGCGCTGCTCGGCCAGCCAGCGCTGCGCCTGAGCACGCGCTTCGGGCCCGGCGCCGATGCCGCCCCAGGCCGCCGCGAGCAGCTCGGCCAGCCACTGGTTGCAGTTCTGGTAGCGCGTGCTGAAGGCGTACGCGTTGGCGCTGTAGCGGCCGGCCAGCAGCGCCAGCGCCAGACGGTTGTCCAGCGCAGCGCGCTTGACCGGCTCGGCAGCGGCCGCGGGCAGCAGCACCGCCGACACATGGCCGAGCGCGGGCTGGTCGGCCCCGAGCACGAAGGCGGCCAGGCCCTGGTCGAAGATGCGCGGCTGCCCTTCGTCGCAGGCGTAATAGAGCTGGCGCACCGACCACGGCGTGTCGGCGCCGCTCTTCACGCTGATGCCGGCGTGCGAGTGCCGGATGTCCCAGCGCGCCAGGTCGAGCCCGGTGCGCGCGACGATCGCCGCTTCGGCGCCGGAGCGGTCGAGTTCGCCTCGAACGAACGCCGCGAAGCGCAGCAGCCGGTCCTTGTCGGCGACGCTGAGGCGGCTGTCGGCGTCGCAGTAGCGCGAGGAAGCGCCGCTGCCGGCGAAGGCGCAGGCGGTGCAGGCGGCGAGCAGGACGCCGGCCGCGAGGCGCGCGCTCAGAGCGTGACCGGCCGCGTCTGCAGCTCGCGATAGCGCTCGTCGTCGACGACGAGGAAGAAGGCTTCGCGCGAACGGCCGTCGGCGGCCACCTTCGCGAGTTCCAGGCCGTACGGGCGCGCGCGGGCGCTGATCTGCTGGCCTGGCGCGATGGCGGCGCGCGCCACCGTCTCTTGCGGCAGGTACAGGTGGTAGGTGTCGTCGGCCGCGGCCGTCTCGGTGGCCTCGGCCGTGGCCGCTGCGCCGGCCTTCTCGGCGCGCAGCGTCAGGCGCAGGTAGCCTTCGCGGCCGGCGGCAACGACGATCTCCTGCACGCGGTATTTGCCCTGGCGCACCGGCCGGCCCGGCGACGAGGCGTCGCTGGAGGCGTTGAACGACGTCGAGATGCTGCCCACCGAGGCCGAGAAGCTGTTGGAGATGGCCGAGCTGGCGAACGAATCCGCCAGGGCCGGCAGCGGTGCAGCCAGCGCGAGGGCGAACACGGCCACGGCAGCGGCACCGGGCCCCTTCTTCGACGACAACGAGTGCATGAGGCGTTCTCCTTCGCTTGTTCCCCGGCGGGCGCGTCAGCCCGTGCCGAGGGGTCGGCAAAGGATAGCAGCGCACGGCGGGCGCCGGGCGCGCCCCGGGTCCGTGCCATGCAACCGCTGGCTACACTGCCCCGGGTGGAAACCAAGTGGCTCGAGGACTTCGTGAGCCTGGCCGAGACGCGCAGCTTCTCGCGTTCGGCGCAGTTGCGGCATGTCACGCAGCCGGCGTTCTCGCGCCGCATCCAGGCCCTCGAGGCGTGGACCGGCATCGACCTCGTCGACCGCAGTTCGTACCCCACGCGCCTGACGCCGGCCGGCGAGACCTTCCACGCGCAGGCGCTGGAGATCCTCGAAGCGCTCAATGCCAGCCGCAACATGATGCGCGGCTTCCAGGCCGCCGGGCAGGACACGATCGAATTCGCGGTGCCGCACACGCTGGCGTTCACCTTCTTCCCGCATTGGCTGATGCAGCTGCGCCAGCGCTTCGAAGGCGCCGCGGCGGTGAAGACGCGGCTGACGGCGCTCAACGTGCACGACGCGGTGCTGCGCCTCACCGAAGGCGGCTGCGACCTGCTGATCGCCTACCACCAAGACGCGCTGCCGCTCAGACTGGCCAGCGAGCGCTACGAGATGCTGAGCCTCGGGCACGAGACCCTGGCGCCGTACTCCAAGGCGCTGGCGCGCGAAGGCGCCAAGCCGCCGGCGCCGCCGGCACCCGAGCCGCTGTTTCGGCTGCCCCCGGCGCGCGCCGGCACGAGCGTGCCGTTCCTCGCCTACGCCCCGGGCGCCTACATGGCGCGCGTGGTCGAGATGATCCTGCAGCGCGCCGAGGTGCCGCTGCCGCTCGATGCGGTGTACGAGACCGACATGGCCGAGGGCCTGAAGGCGATGGCGCTCGAAGGGCACGGCCTGGCGTTCCTGCCCGAAAGCTCGGTGCGGCAGGAGCTGCGCGCCGGCCGCCTGGTGCGCGCTTCGGCGCCCGGGCGCTTCGAGGCGACGATGGAGGTGCGCATCTACCGCGAGCGGCCGCAAGGGGCGCGGCACACGGTGAAGGCGGCGGCGCAGGCGCTGTGGGACTACCTGGGCACGCAGGCCGCGCGCTGAGCAGGACAATGCCGCCCATGCCCGAACCCGCGCCAACGCTCACCCTGACCCGCCCCGACGACTGGCACCTGCACCTGCGCGACGGCGCCGCGATGGCCGCGGTGCTGCCGGCCAGCGCGCGCCAGTTCGCACGCGCCATCGCGATGCCCAACCTCAAGCCGCCGCTGGCCACCACGGCGCTGGCGCTGGCCTACCGCGAGCGGCTGCTCGCCGCGCGTCCCCGCAGCGGCCCGGGGCACGACTTCGAGCCGCTGCTGACGCTGTACCTCACCGACAACACGCCGCCCGAGGAGGTCGTGCGCGCCAAGGCGGCCGGCATCGTGGCGCTGAAGCTGTACCCGGCCGGGGCCACGACCCACAGCGACGCCGGCGTGACCGACATCGCCAAGACGCACCGCACGCTCGAAGCGATGCAGCGCGAAGGGCTGCTGCTGCTCGTGCACGGCGAAGTCACCGACCCCGAGGTCGACGTGTTCGACCGCGAGGCGGTGTTCATCGAGCGCGTGATGCAGCCGCTCAGACGCCGCTTCCCGGGCCTGAAGATCGTCTTCGAGCACATCACCACCGCCGATGCGGCCGAGTACGTGGCGCAGGCCGGCGCGCTGACCGCCGCCACCGTCACCGCGCACCACCTGCTGTTCAACCGCAACGCGCTGTTCACCGGCGGCCTGCGCCCGCACCACTACTGCCTGCCGGTGCTCAAGCGCGAGCGGCATCGCCAGGCGCTGGTGCGCGCGGCCACCTCGGGCAGCCCGAGGTTCTTTCTCGGCACCGACAGCGCGCCGCACGCGGTGGCGATGAAGGAGCAAAGCGTCTGCGGCGCCGGCTGCTACACGGCGCCGGCGGCGCTGGAGCTGTACGCGCAGGCGTTCGAGGCCGCCGGCGCGCTGGACAAGCTGGAGGCGTTCGCCGCCTTCCACGGCGCCGACTTCTACGGCCTGCCGCGCAACCGCGGCACTGTGACGCTCGTGCGCCAGCCGTGGCAGCTTCCGGCCGAGCTGCCCTTCGGCGACGCGACGATCAAGCCGCTGGCCGCGGGCGAAACGCTGGCCTGGCGGCTGGTGTCCTGAGCGCCGCCCGGCCCCGGCCTGCGGGACAGGCCGACCCCGCAACTTCCGGGGCAATGTGCGTGTGCTGCGTCTTGAACCGCAGCGCGGCGCCCTAACATCCGCCTCCGTTCGACCACTTCGAGACACCCGCCTCCGGCCGGGTGCAAAGCGACACAAGCCATGAAACGCATCGCGCTCTTCGTCCTCACCAACCTGGCCGTGGTGATGGTGCTCGGCATCGTGGCCAACCTGCTGGGCGTGGGCCGCTACCTCAACGCCAACGGCCTGAGCATCGGCTCGCTGCTGGGGTTCGCGCTGGTGATGGGCTTCGGCGGCGCCATCATCTCGCTGCTGATGAGCAAGCCGATGGCCAAGTGGAGCACCGGCGCCCAGGTCATCAACGACTCGGCCGACCCCACGCATCGCTGGATCGTCGGCGCGGTGGAAGGCTTCGCCAGGAAAGCCGGCATCGGCATGCCCGAAGTGGCGCTGTACGAAGGCGAGCCGAACGCCTTCGCCACCGGGGCTTTCAAGAACTCGGCGCTGGTGGCCGTTTCCACGGGCCTGCTGCAAAGCATGAACCGCGAGGAAGTCGAGGCCGTCATCGGGCACGAGATCTCGCACGTGGCCAACGGCGACATGGTGACGATGACGCTGATCCAGGGCGTGATGAACACCTTCGTCATCTTCCTGTCGCGCGTCATCGGCTACTTCGTCGACAAGGTGCTGCTGCGCAACGACCGCGACGGCGTGGGCATCGGCTACTACATCTCGGTGTTCGTGCTCGACCTCGTGTTCGGCGTGCTGGCGGCCATCATCGTGGCCTGGTTCTCGCGCCAGCGCGAGTACCGCGCCGACGCCGGCTCGGCGCAGCTGCTCGGCCGCAAGCAGCCGATGATCAACGCCCTGGCGCGCCTGGGCGGGCTCGACCCCGGCCAGCTGCCCAAGACGGTGGCCAACATGGGCATCAGCAGCCGCAGCGGCGGCGTGATGGCGCTGTTCGCCAGCCACCCGCCGGTGGAAGACCGCATCGCGGCGCTGCAGCAGGCGGCATCGCAGTGAGCCGGCGCTCGAGCTGAAGAACGAAGGGCCCGCGCGGGCCCTTCGCGCTTCCTGAGCCGGTCATGCCGGGCGCGTTTCCCGCAGGCGAGCGGCAACGCCACCGTTCGCCCCGTCCCGCCGGCCCGGCCGTGCCGTGCACGGAGTAGACTAGACTTGGTCTACTTTCGGACGCGAGCGACCATGGAAACCGTGAACATCTACGACGCCAAGACGCGCCTGTCGCAACTCGTGGACCGCGCCGCCGCAGGCGAAGACGTCGTGGTCAGCCGCAACGGCAAGCCGCTGGTGCGGATCACCCGCCTGGAGGCGGCGAAGCGGCGCGTCAGGTTCGGCGTCCTCAAGGGCAAGCTCAGGGTCGCGGCCGACTTCGACGCGCCGCTGCCGCCCGAGGTGCTGGCGACCTTCGAGGGCCGCTGATGCGGCTGCTGCTGGACACCCACATCTTCCTGTGGGCGGTGGCGGGGTCGCCGCGACTGAAGCCGGCAACCCGCCATCTCATCGAAGACGCCGAGCAGACCTTCGTGTCGGCCGCCTCGATCTGGGAGGTGGCCATCAGGGCCCGCCTGGGCAAGGTCGAGGCCGATCCGCACGAGTTGGCCGCGGCCATCGAAGCCAGCGGCTTCACCGAGCTCCACGTCACCGCATCCCACGCCGCCGGCGCCGCGGACCTGCCCCTGCATCACAACGACCCTTTCGACCGCCTGTTGGTCGCCCAGGCACGGGCCGAGCCGCTGAAGCTCGTGACTGCGGACGAAGTGCTGGCGAAGTACAGCGACCTCGTTGTGCTGGTCTGAAGCGCTTCTCTCCCTAGAACGCAGCGCCGCCGGCGGACGGAAACACCCCCGCATGCGTAGCGCCCCTCTCACGCCGTGGGCGCCCGCGCACTAGCCTCGGGCATGGCCGAAACGGCTCGCCCGCGCTCTTCGCTCGCCCTCCGCCGCCTGGCGCTTCGCTCCGTGGGCGCGGGGCTCGCCGCCTTGCTGGCCCCACCGGCCTTGCGCGCGCAAGCCGAGGGGCGCGGCCGCATCGTGCTCGGACAGTCGGCCGCACTCAGCGGTGCGGCCGCGCAGCTCGGGCTGCAGTTCCAGGCCGGGGCGCGCCTCTATTTCGCGCGCCTGAACGCGCGCGGCGGCGTGCTCGGCCGCGCCATCGAGCTGAAGAGCCTGGACGACGGCTACGAGCCCGAGCGCTGCGCGGCCAACACGCGCCGGCTCATCGACGAAGGCGGCATCGCGGCGCTGTTCGGCTACATCGGCACGCCCACCTCGCTGGCCGCGCTGCCGCTGGCCACCGCGGCGCGGCTGCCGTTCATCGCGCCGTTCAGCGGCGCGCCGGCGCTGCGCGAACCGTTCAACCGCTATGCCTTCCACGTGCGCGCCTCGTACTTCGACGAGACGGCACGCATCGTCGAACAGCTGGTGAGCGTGGGCATGCGCAACATCGCCGTCTTCCACCAGAACGACAGCTACGGCCAGGCCGGGCTGGCCGGCGTGGTGCGCGCGCTGGCCGCGCGCCAGGGCCAGCCGGTAGCGACCGCCACCGTGGAGCGCAACTCGGTGGACGTGGCTGCCGCCGTGAAGACCATCGTCGCTGCGCGCCCCGAGGCGGTGGTGCAGGTCAGCGCCTACAAGAGCTGCGCGGCTTTCGTTCGCGAAGCGCGCCGGGCCGGCTTCGCGGGCCAGTTCTGCAACGTCTCCTTCGTCGGCACCGCGGCGCTGGCGGCGGAGCTCGGCGCCGAAGCGCGCGGCGTCGTCGTCAGCCAGGTGATGCCGTACCCGTTCGCGGCGACGACACCGATCGCCGGCGAGTTCCTCGCCGCCGCCGCTGGCAGCAACGTCGAGGTGAACTACAGCAGCATCGAAGGCTTCGTCGCCGCCAAGACGCTCGTCGAAGGCCTGCGCCGCAGCGGCGGCGCCGGCGGCGAGACGCTGGTGGCGGCGCTCGAAGGCCTGCGCGACTTCAACCTCGGCGGCTTCTTCGTCGACTTCAACCCGACCAAGCACAGCGGCTCGAACTTCGTCGAGCTGACGATCCTCGGCGCCGACGGGAAAGTGCGGCGCTGACGCGCCGGCGGCGGCCCGGCGCCGCGGCCGGCGGCCTGCCGCGGCCGCCCACACGAGAGAGCACGAGCGCACGAGCGCGCGGACGCACGAGCCCGCGGGCGCACCGCGCGGGCGTGAACCGCGTCACGAATGCCGGTGCGCCCGCCCCCGGGCGGCCTTCATGCCGGGCGGGCAGCGCCGATGTCAGCGCCATGCCTTGCTCTGTACCGGCCGGGGTGCCCGGCGTGTCTTTCCGACCGCGCCGCGGCTTCACGCTGGTCGAACTCGGCATCGCCTTGCTGCTGGTGGGCGTTCTCGCGACGCTCGTGGCGCAGGGCTGGACGGGCTGGAAGGACAAGGCGCGCACGAAGAAGGCCACCGAAGACATCATCGCCATCGGCGCCGTCATCGACCAGCATCTCATCGACACCGGGGCGCTGCCGGCCGACCTGAACGCCATCAGCCGCGGCGGCATGCGCGACCCCTGGGGCAACGCCTACATCTACCTGCCGCTCATCGACGACAGCTCGCGCGGCCAGGCGCGCAAGGACCACTCGCTGGTGCCGTTGAACAGCGACTACGACCTCTACAGCAAGGGGCCGGACGGGAACTCGTCGGCGCCGCTGACGGCCGCGGCCAGCCGCGACGACATCCTGCGCGCCAACAACGGCCGCTTCGTCGGGCCGGCCTCGATGTACTGAGCCGATGTCTGCGCTGCGCGCGGGGCGCGTGCCGTTCGCGCGCCACGTCTTCCTCAAGAGCCGGATCGCGCGCCGCATCTTCTGGGTGCTGCTGGCCGCGGCGCTGCTGCCGATGGCGCTGTCGAGTGCGCTGGTGCAGCGGGCCTTCGTCGCCCGCGAAGAAGCCCAGGCCCGGCACGAGGCCAAGGAACGGCTGAAGCAGATCGGCCTGCGTCTGTACGACCGGCTCGACGCGGCGCGCACGACGCTGGCCGTGCACGCCGCGGGCTCCGACTGGCGGCAGCCGCTGCCGCTGGACCCGCAGGGCCGCGTGCACCTGCGCGGTGTGCGCACCGCGATCGCCAACGCGCCGGTGCCGGTGCTCTCGTGGCAGGCGCAGCCCGCGGGGCCCGCCACCGTGCGCCTGGCGCACCACGACAACGCTGCCCGCGCCTGGTGGCTGGCCGAACTGGCGCCCGAGTACCTGTGGTCCGACTTCCGCAGCGACGGCGCAGGCGCCGGCTTGTGCGTGGTCAGCGCCGCCAACGAGATCCTCTTCTGCCCCAACGGCCTGCCCGATGCCGGCGAGAGCATCGAGTGGCGGCTGTTCCTGCGTGCCGGCTTCGGAGCGCCCGACTGGCGCATCGTCGGCCCGCGCCTGGCGGCCAAGGCCGGCGAGGCCGGTGCGAACGACGCCTTGCCGATGGCGCGGCTGGTGGGCCTGGCGCTCGGAGCCACGGTGCTGATGGCGACGCTGCTCGGCCTGGTGATGGTGCGCCGCACGCTGGTGCCGCTGGAACGGCTCACCGCCGGCACGCGCCAGCTGGCGCAAGGCCAGCGCGGCGCGCGCGTCACGCTGGCCAGCGACGACGAGTTCGGCGAACTGGCCGATTCGCTCAACGGCATGGCCGCGCACATCGAGCGGCAGCTGCGGGCGCTGGAAGTGCAAACGCAGGTCGACCGCGAGATCCTCGACGGCGCGCCGCTGGCGAGCACGGTGGCGCGCGTGCTGGCGCGGCTGGCCGAACTGGCGCCGCGCGCCGACGCGGCGATCATCGTGCGCGATGTCGCCAGCGGGCAATGGTTCAGCCATCGGCTCGTGCATCACGCCGGTGACGACGACGGCACCGGCGCCGCTGGCACGCAAGCTGTCCCCGTCGCCGAAGACGCGGTGCGGCGGGCCGCGGCCGAGACCGCGTTCGACGCCGCGGCGTTCGCGCTGGCCACCGGCCGCGCGGCACCGGCAGGCGCCGGCCCCGGCGCCGCGCTGCACCGCCTGGCCGTGGCCTGGCGCGGCGAGCCGGTGGCGCTGCTGCTGCTGGCGGCCGACGACCCGGGGCGGATCCCGGCCGCCGCACGGGAAGAGCTGCCGACCTTGCGCGACCGCGTCGCGCTGGCGCTGGCCGCGGCCGCGCGCGAACATCACCTCGTCGAGCGCGCGGTGCGCGACACCCTCACCGGCCTGCTCAACCGCAACGGGCTGCACGACACCTGCGACGCCCGGCTGCGCGCCGCCGGCGCCTTGCACTTCACCGTGCTGCTGCTCGACCTCGACGGCTTCAAGGAGGTGAACGACACGCTCGGGCACCCGGTGGGCGACGCCGTGCTGCGCGCCGTGGCCGAGCGGCTGCAAGGCGCCCTGCCTGCGGGCGCGACGCTGGCGCGCATGGGCGGCGACGAGTTCGTGGTGCTGCTGGAAGGCAGTGCCGACGAGGCCGAGCGCCTGGCCGACGCGCTGTGCCGCCTGGTCGCGCTGCCGATCCAACACCACGAGCACCGGGTGCACCTGGGTGCCAGCGTCGGCATCGCCGGCAGCGCCGAGGTCGACGGTGCGGGCACTGCATCCGGCGCCGGCACCGCATCGGGCCCCGGCTGCGAAGGGGAAGCCGGCGCCGGCGCGGAACCCGCGACGAGCGCTGCCGCCGCCCGCGACGAGCTGCTGCGCCGCGCCGACGTGGCGATGTACGCGGCCAAGACGGCCGGCCGCGGCCGCTGGCGGCGCTATGCCGGGGCGATGGACGCCGAAGCGATCGAGCGCGCCTGGATCACGCGCGAGCTGCGCCTGGCGCTGGACGCGCGCGCGCTCGAAGTCCACTACCAGCCGCGCGTCGACCCGCGCAGCGGCCACGTCAGCTCCAGCGAAGCGCTGGTGCGCTGGACGCACCCGCAGCGCGGCAGCATCTCCCCGGCGCGCTTCGTCCCGGTGGCCGAGGACACCGGGCTCGTCGCGCGCCTGGGCGACCTCGTGCTCGACGCGGCGCTGGCCCAACGGCGGCGCTGGCGCGACGCCGGCATCGCCAGCGGCCGCGTCGCTGTCAACGTCTCGGTGCGCCAGCTGCGCGAGAGCGGCTTCGCTGCCGGCGTGCTGGCGTCGCTGCAGCGGCATGGCCTGCAACCGGCAGACCTGGAGCTGGAGATCACCGAGACCCTCTTCGCCGGCGACCCGGCCAGCGTGCAGCGCGCGCTGGAGCCGTTGCGCGCGTGCGGCATCACGGTGGCGCTGGACGACTTCGGCACCGGGTACTCGTCGCTGTCGGCACTGCAAAGCCTGCCGATCGACGTGCTGAAGATCGACCGCAGCTTCGTCAAGGAACTCGGGCTGCGCGACAGCGCGCAGGCGATCGTGCGCTCGATCATCGCGCTGGCGCGCGCGCTCGGAAAGCGCGTCGTCGCCGAAGGCGTCGAGACGGCCGAGCAGGAGCGGCACTTGCTGGCGCTCGGCTGCGACGAGTTCCAGGGCTACTTCTACGCCCGGCCGCTGGCGCCGGGGCCGTTCGAGGCGCGCGTGCAGGCGGGCTTCGCGCCGGCCGCCGCGGCGGCCGGCGTCGAGGCGGCGCCGGCGCAGGCAGCAGCCCAGCCTGCGGCGCAGACAGTCTCCGCGGCAGCAGCCCCGGCGGCGGCGCCCGCGAGCGAACTCGCGCCGGCCTGAGCCCCGGCGCCCCGCTCGGCCAGCGGTTTCCTTGCCGCCGGCCGCGGGCCGGCACGCCCGCGACAGCGGCGCTAACATGCCCGCCACCCTATGCCTGTCCGGCTGCGCCGGAGCCAGCACACACCATGAACCTGATCGAGCCCATCCTGGCCGATGCCGCGAGCATCGCCGCCATCCGACGCGACATCCACGCCCACCCCGAGCTGTGCTATGAGGAGAACCGCACCGCCGACCTGGTGGCCAAGGCGCTCACCGACTGGGGCATCCCGGTCCACCGGGGCCTGGGCAAGACCGGCGTCGTGGGCATCGTCAGCAACGGCAGCAGCAAGCGCGCCGTGGGCCTGCGCGCCGACATGGACGCGCTGCCGATGACCGAGCACAACACCTTCGCGCACGCCAGCCGCCACGCCGGCAAGATGCACGCCTGCGGCCACGACGGCCACACCGCGATGCTGCTGGCAGCGGCCAAGCACCTCGCGAAGCACCGCCCCTTCGACGGCACCGTCTACCTCGTGTTCCAGCCGGCGGAGGAAGGCGGCGCCGGCGCGCGCAAGATGATCGAAGACGGCCTCTTCGACCGCTTCCCGATGGAAGCCATCTTCGGCGCCCACAACTGGCCCGGCTACGCGGCCGGCACCTTCGGCGTCAGCGCCGGGCCGGTGATGGCCTCGGGCAGCATCTTCACCCTCACCGTGCGCGGCAAGGGCTCGCACGCGGCGTTGTCGTACCTCGGCGTCGACCCGGTGCCGGTGGCCTGCCAGATCGTCATGGCCTGGCAGACGATCGTCAGCCGCAACCTGCGGGCGATGGAAGCGGCGGTGATCTCGGCCACGATGATCGATGCCGGCGAGGCGTTCAACGTCATCCCCGATTCGGCCAGCGTCAAGGGCACCGTGCGCACGCTCAGCGACGAGGCCGTCACGCTGATCGAGCGGCGCATGCGCGAAGTGGCCGAGGGCATCTGCGCCGCGCACGGCGCCACCTGCGAGTTCACCTTCGACCGCGGCTACCCGGTGACGGTGAACCACGCCGCCGAGACCGCGTTCGTGGCCAGCGTGCTCGGCGACGTGGTCGGCGCGGCCAACGTGCTGCCGTTCGAGCCGACGATGGGCAGCGAGGACTTCAGCTTCTTCCTGCAGGCGAGGCCCGGCTGCTACTTCATGATCGGCAACGGCGACGGCACGCACCGCGCGCATGGCCATGGCGTCGGCCCGTGCACGCTGCACAACCCCAGCTACGACTTCAACGACGAGCTGATCCCGCTGGGCGCCACGGCCTGGGTGCGCATCGCCGAGGCGTGGCTGAACCGGCCGCAGCGTTGACCGCGGAGCTGCGGTGATGGCCAGCAGCAGCGTCGACAACGCCGAGCGCTTCTTCGCGCCGACCTACGCCCAGGCGCGCGCGAAGTTCGCCGCCTGCGCCGAAGCCGCCGACCTGGACGTGCACCCGCACGTGCACCCGCTGGTGGGCCGCGAGGGCGAAGTGCTGGCGATGGACGTGGCCCGCTTCGGCGCTGCCGATGCGCGCGCGCTGCTCGTCGTCAGCAGCGCCTGCCACGGCGCGGAAGGCTTCTGCGGCTCGGGCGTGCAGAACGCGCTGCTGTCCGACAACCGCTTCCACGCCGCCGCCAGGGCCGCCGGCGTGGCCGTGCTCTACGTGCACGCGCTCAACCCCTACGGCTTCTCGTGGCTGCGCCGCACGACGCAGGAGAACGTCGACCTCAACCGCAACTGGCAGGACTTCGACCACCATGCGCCGCTGCCGGCCAACGCGGGCTACGACGAGCTCGCCCGCTTCGTCGTGCCGGCCACCTGGCCGCCGGCGCCGCAGAACGAGGCCCAGCTCGCCGCGTTCGCGCAGCGCCACGGCGAACGCGCGCTGCAGGCGGCGCTGAGCCAGGGCCAGTACGCGCACCCCGAGGGCCTGTTCTTCGGCGGCCACCGGCCGACCTGGAGCCGCACGACGCTGGCGCACGTGCTCGAAGAACACGGCCAGCGCTGCCGCCGGCTCGGCTGGATCGACATCCACACCGGCCTCGGCCCCAGCGGCCACGGCGAGCGGATCTTCGCCGACCGCAACGACCCCGCGGCGCTGGCCCGCGCCCGCCGCTGGTGGGCGGTGGACGGCGCCACGGTCACCTCGATGTACGACGGCTCGTCGGCTTCGGCCGAGCTGACCGGCCTGCTCTTCAACGCCGCCTACCTGCACTGCCCGCAGGCCGAGTACACCGGCCTGGCCATCGAGTACGGCACGCTGCCGATGACCGACGTGATGGCGGCGCTGCGCGCCGACCAGTGGCTCTACAACCACCCGGAAGCGGGCGCCGAGCAGCGCGCCGCGATCAAGCGCCAGATGCGCGACGCGTTCTACGTCGACACGCCGGCCTGGAAGGAGCAGGTGGTGGCGCAGGGCCTGGCGGTGGCCCACCAGGCCGTGGCCGGGCTGGCGGCGGCCTGAGCGAGGCGCGTCGCGGGGCCGGCGCCGCGGCAGCGGGCGCGGCGCCGCCGGCTTTGTCCCATTGACAGCACATTCGGACAGGCCTAGCCTCCCGCCGCGTGAACGCCCCGGCCGCGCTGCCCCTGCCGAAGTACCACCAGATCTACCTGGTGCTGCGCGAGCAGCTCGCCGAAGGCCGCTTCGCTGCCGGCCTGCCCGGCGAGGTTTCGCTGGCCGGGCAGTTCGGCGTCGCCCGCATCACCGTGCGCAAGGCACTGGCGCAACTCGTCGCCGACGGCCTCATCGAGCGCGCCCGCGGGCGCGGCACGGTGCCGCGCACCGCCGCCCCCGGTCGCCGCGGCAACGGCGCCGCCGGCGCAGCGCCCGGCCGCTCGCGCGCCCAGCTCACCGGCCTGCTCGAGAACATCGTCACGATGGGCCTGGCCACCAAGGTGAAGGTGCTCGAGTGCACCATCGTCAAGGCCAGCGCCGCGGTGGCCCAGGCGCTGCACCTCGAGCCGGGCGCCCCGGTGCAGAAGGCGCGCCGCGTGCGCAGCACCCGCGAGGGGCCGCTGTCGCTGATCACCACGCACGTGCCCGCGGCGCTGGCCGCCGGCTTCGGCCGCCGCGAGCTGGCCCGCAAGCCGATCCTCATCCTGCTCGAAGAAGGCGGCGTGCGCATCGGCGGCGCCACGCAGGTGATCAGCGCCCGGCTGGCCGACGCGGACGCCGCGCACCACCTCGCGGTGGAGGTGGGCTCGGCGCTGCTGGCCGTGACGCGCCTGATCCACGACGAGCGCGGCCGCCCGGTGCAGTGGCTGCACGGCCTGTACCGCCCCGACCGCTACCAGTACGAGATGCAGCTGTCGCGCGTGGGCAGCATCGACGCCAAGGTGTGGGTCAGCAAGGCGCTGACCGCGCAGTTCCACTAGCAGGCGTGCGCCGGGTCTGTCGCGCGCCTGCTGTCCTGCCACAACGAACGAGGAGAGCCCCTCATGAGCCGCTTCAGCCGCCTTTCCCGCCGCCGCTTCATCCAGCACTCGTCCGCCGCCGCCTCGGCGCTGGCCTTGCCGCTCGTCGCCGGCGCGCAGCCCAAGCCGGTGAAGGTGGGCATCCTGCACCCGGTGACGGGCGCGCTGGCCTTCTCGGGCGCGCAATGCCGCGCCGGCGCGCTGATGGCCGTCGAGGACATCAACAAGGCCGGCATCAAGAGCCTCGGTGGCGCCAAGCTCGACGTCATGCTCGGCGACGCGCAGAGCACGCCGCAGGCCGGCACGGCCGAGATCGAGAAGATGAACGAGGCCGGCTGTTCGGCGGTGGTCGGCGCCTACGCCAGCGCCATCTGCCTGGCCACCACGCAGGCCGCCGCCAAGCACGGCCTGCCGCATGTGGTGGACGTGGGCGTCGCCGACCAGATCGTCGAGCGCGGGCTGAAGAACACGTTCCGCTTCGGCCCCGGCTACCGCGTCTGCGCGCAGATCGCCGTCAACAACCTGGGCGTGCTCAACAGCGTCGCCGGCAAGCCGGCCAGGACGGTGATGATCATCCACGAGGAGAGCCTGTTCGGCACCGGAACGGCCAACCTGCTCAAGGAGAAGCTGCCCACCTTCGGCTTCGACGTGGCCGAGGTCATCAAGCACGCCAACCCGACGCGCGACTTCAACAACATCGTGCTGCGCATGAAGTCGCTCAACCCCGACATCGTGATCCCGGCCAACTACTACAACGAGTACGCGCTGCTGGTGCGCACGATGCAGCAGCAGAAGGTGGTGCCCAAGGCCATCTACTCGGTGCTGGGCGGCGCCGCTTCGAGCTACAAGTTCCTGAAGGAGTTTCCCGACGCGGCCAACGGCATCATCGACTGCAACCACTGGTTCAACCCGAAGGACGCGCGCAGCGCGGCCCTGCGGAAGCGCACCGAGGCCAAGGGGCTCTTCTACACGTACGAGGTGTTCAACACCTACACCGCCGTGCGCCTGCTGGCCGACGCCATCGACAAGGCGAAGAGCGCCGACCGCGCCGCCATCACCGCGGCGCTGGCGGCCAGCACCTTCAGCGACCACTTCATGCCCTACGGCCCGACGAAGTTCGTCAACGGCCAGAACGAGGGCGCGCAGCCGCTGATGACGCAGGTGATCAAGGGCGACATCCGCGTCGTCGTGCCGCGCGAGTACCGCGAGGCCGAGCCCATCTTCCCGCTGCGGGCCTGACGGCGCACCTGCCCCTGCCGCCCCAAGCGGCAGAGGGAGCGGACACACCGATGCTCGACCCCGGCATCCTCTTCCCGTCGGTCCTCAACGGGCTCACCACCGGCGCCGTCTATGCGCTGGTGGCGCTGGGGCTGACGCTGATCTACGGCGTGCTGCACATCATCAACTTCGCGCACGGGGCGCTGCTGATGGTGGCGCTGTACGCGGTGTGGTGGCTGAAGTCCGCGCTCGGGCTCGACCCGTACCTGGCGCTGCCGCTGCTGGTGCCGGGCATGTTCGCGCTCGGCTACGCGCTGCAGGCCGGCGTCATCAACCGCGCCAGCCATGGCAAGGATGAGAACATCCTGCTCGTGACGCTGGGCATCTCCATCGTGCTGGAGAACCTGGCGCTGATGTTCTTCAAGAGCGACACGCGCACGATCGACACCGCGTACACGCTGACCACGGTCGAGATCCCGTCGCCCTTCGGCGCCGGGGCGGCTTTCATCGCCCTGCCCAAGCTGGTCGCTTTCGCGGGCGCGCTGGTCGCTTCGGCGCTGCTGCTGCTGGTGGTCGGGCGCACCGACCTCGGCCGCGCCATCCGCGCCGTGGCCAGGGAAAAGCAGGGCGCGCGCCTGGTGGGCATCGACGTCGAGCATGTCTACGCGATGAGCTTCGGCATCGGCCTGGCGTGCCTGGGCGCGGCCGCGTGCTTCCTGCTGCCGGCGTACTACGTCAATCCGCAGGTGGGCGGCGGCTTCGTGCTGGTCGCCTTCACCATCGTCGTGCTCGGAGGCATGGGCAGCTTCGCCGGCGCGCTGGCCGGCGGCTTGCTGATCGGCGTCGTCGAGTCGCTGGGCGGCCTCTTCCTCGGCGAGTCGCTGGGGCAGATCGGCATCTTCGCGATCTTCATCGCCGTGCTGCTGTTCAGGCCGCAGGGGCTGTTCGGGGCGCGGGCGTGAGGTCCCGGCTCGCGATGAACCGCCTGCACCGCCGCCTGCCCCCGGCGGCGCGGCGGTGGCACAGCACCGCCTCGCCTGCGGCGCTCGTGCCCGGTCGGGCCGGCAGGGGGTCTGCCCGGTGAGCCTTTCACGCGACATCGCCTTCATCGCCCTCTTCGCCGCGGCGATGGTGCAGACCATCGTCGTGCTCGAGTCCGGCGTGTGGCTCAACTTCGTGATGATGACGCTCTACGCCGCGCTGCTGGCGCAGAGCTGGAACATCCTCGGCGGCTACGGCGGGCAGTTCTCGTTCGGCCACGCGCTGTTCTTCGGCTGCGGCGCCTACGCGCAGGCCGTCGCCCAGGTCACGTTCGGCATCAACCCGTGGGCCGCGCTGGTGCTGGCGGTGGCGACCGCCGCGGCGGTGGGCGCCGGCGTCGGCGCGCTGACGTTCCGCTACGGGCTGAAGGGCTCGTACTTCGCGCTCGTCACGCTCGCCTTCGCCGAGGTCTTCCGCATCCTCGCGGTCTCGGCCGGCTTCACCGGCGGCGGAGTCGGGCTGATGGTGCCGCTGCGCGAGGGCATCGCCAACCTGCAGTTCGGCTCGCGCACGGGCTACGCACTGCTCGCGCTGGCCTTCGTCGTCGCGGCGCTGGCGGCCACCTGCTGGCTGCGCCACAGCCGCTTCGGCGCCCGGCTGCAGGCGGTGCGCGACAACGAGGACGCCGCGCGCGCGGTCGGCGTCGACCCGTGGCGCGTCAAGCTCGGCGCGATCTCGCTGTCGGCCGCCTTCATGGGCGCGGCCGGCGCCTTCTACGTGCAGGTGTTCCAGTACATCGACCCGGGCATCGCGTTCGGGCCGCACGTCTCGGTGGAGGCGCTGGTGGCGGCCATCGTCGGCGGCATGGGTACGCTGTGGGGGCCGCTGCTGGGCGCCGCGGCGTTGCACACGCTGGCCGACCTCACGCGCAACCTGTTCGGCGAGCTGCCCGGCCTGAACATGGTCATCTACGGCAGCGTGCTCGTGCTGATCGTGATGTTCATG
Organism: Rubrivivax sp.; assembly: GCA_016790425.1. Taxonomy (GTDB): domain Bacteria; phylum Pseudomonadota; class Gammaproteobacteria; order Burkholderiales; family Burkholderiaceae_C; genus Rubrivivax. Next base: position 28,253 of record JAEUPF010000092.1, on the reverse strand, counting down.
CCGCGCGGACTGGCCGGCGTGCCGCACGGCGCAAGGGCCGGGGCGCGCTGGCCGTGGCGGCGGGCGGCGCAGCGGCCGCCCGCACCCGGCGCCGCGGCGGAGGAGCGGCATGGCGCCTGAACCGCTGCTGAACGTCCAGAATGTGTCGCGCGCCTTCGGCGGCCTGCGCGCCGTGCAGGACGTGAGCTTCGCGGTGCGCGAAGGCACGCTGACGGCGCTGATCGGCCCGAACGGCGCCGGCAAGACGACCCTTTTCGCGCTCGTCAGCGGCTTCCTCGCGCCCGACGCCGGCTCCGTTCACTTTGCCGGTCAGGACATCACCGGCCGGCCGCCGCACGCCAACGCGCGTGCCGGGCTGACGCGCACCTTCCAGATCGTGCAGCCGTTCGCAGCGCAAACCGTGCGCGAGAACATCGCCGTCGGCGCGCACCTGCGCGAGCCCGGCCGCCGCGCCGCGCTCGCAGCCGCCGAGGCCGTGGCCGAGCGCGTGGGGCTGGCGGCGCAACTGGACAAGCCCGCCGGCGACCTGACGGTGGCCGGGCGCAAGCGGCTCGAGCTGGCGCGCGCGCTGGCGACGCAGCCGCGGCTGCTGCTGCTCGACGAAGTGCTGGCCGGGCTCAACCCGCAGGAGATCGCCGAGATGATCCCGGTCGTGCGCTCCCTCGTCACCGCCGCAGCGGGCGGGCGCGCCACGACGGTCCTGATGATCGAACACGTGATGCAGGCGGTGATGAACCTCGCCGAGCACGTGTGGGTGCTGGCGCAGGGGCAGCTCATCGCCGAGGGCTCGCCGGCGCAGATCGCCGGCGACGCCCGGGTGATCGAGGCATACCTCGGGCACGGCACGGCAGCGCGGCTGCGCGGAGCGGCGGCATGAGCGAAGCAGCACTGCTGGACATCCGCGACCTGCGCGCCGGCTACGGCCGCGTCGAGGTGCTGCGCGGCGTGAGCCTGGCGGTGCGCAGCGGGCAGATCGTGGCGCTGCTGGGCAGCAACGGCGCCGGCAAGTCGACGCTCAACAACACCGTGTGCGGGCTCGTCGCGCCGAGCGCGGGCAGCATCGTGTTCGGCGGCCAGCCGATCGCCGGCCGCCGCCCGCGCGAGATCGTCCAGGCCGGCCTCGTGCAGGTGCCCGAAGGCCGGCGCGTATTCCCGAACCTGAGCGTGCGCGAGAACCTCGAGCTCGGCAGCTACGCGCGCGCACGCGAGCGCCGCGAGGCCAACCTCGAGCGCGTGCTGGCCACGTTCCCGCGCCTGGCCGAACGAGCGCAGCAGCTGGCCGGCACAATGAGCGGCGGCGAGCAGCAGATGCTGGCCATCGGCCGCGCGCTGATGGCCGAGCCGCGCCTGCTGATCCTCGACGAGCCGTCGCTGGGCCTGTCGCCGCTGCTCGTCGAGCAGATGTTCGCGCTCATCGCGCAGCTGCATGCGCAGGGGCTGGCGATCCTGCTGGTCGAGCAGAACGTCGGCCAGTCGCTCGACATCGCCGAGCACGCCTACGTGCTGGAGAACGGCGCGCTGCGCTTCGAGGGGACGCCCGCGGCGCTGCTGGCGAGCCCGGAACTCAAGCGCGCGTACCTGGGTCTTTGAGAAAGCATCGCGCCGATCGAGCACGGGCTTCGAACCTTCACCCCCACTACTTCCCCGCGACATGAGCCACCACCGCGAACGCCGCGAACGCCGCGAACGCCCTGCCGGTGAGCGCCCTGCCTCGCGCCGGCGCACCCTCTTCAGGCTGCTGGCGCTGCCCGCCGCCCTCGCCGCCGCGCCGGCCCTCGTGCGCGCCCAGCTCGGCGGCGGCAGCGGTCCGCCGGCGCGCATCCTCGTCGGCGCGCCGCCCGGCGGCAGCACCGACACGCTGGCGCGCGAGATCGCCCCCGAGATGGGCCGCGCACTCGGCGGGCGCACCGTCATCGTCGAGAACAAGAGCGGCGCCGGGGGCAACCTCGCCGCCGACACGGTGGCCAAGGCGGCGCCGGACGGCAACACGCTGCTGCTGAGCTTCACGAGCCACACGATCAACGCCACGCTGTACCCGAAGCTGCCGTTCGACCCGGTGGCCGACTTCACGCCGCTGACGATGGTGGCCACGTCGCCTTCGCTGCTGGTGGCGCACCCCTCGCTCCCGGTGGCCGACGTGCGCGAACTGATCGCGTACGCCAAGACGCGGCCGGGCCAGTTGAGCTTCGCCATCGGCGGCATCGGCAGCTCGCTGCACCTGGCCGGCGAGGCGTTCAAGCTGCGCGCCGGCCTGTACATCGTCAACATCCCCTACCGCGGCACCGCGCCGGCGATCGCCGACGTGCTGGCGGGCAACGTGCCGCTGATGTTCGCAGCGGTGGGCAACGCGCGCAGCCTGGTCGCGGCGGGGCGGCTGAAGGCACTGGGCGTGACGAGCGCGATGCGGCTGCCGCAGCTGCCCGACGTGCCGGCCATCGCCGAGACGCTGCCGGGCTTCGAGTCGTCGGCCTGGTTCGGCCTGTTCGGGCCGGCGAAGATGGCGCCCGATCTCGTCAAGCGCGTCAGCGACGCGGCGCGCACGGCCATCGGCAGCGCCGCCATGCGCCGGCGCATCGAGGCCGACGGCGGCACGCCGGTGGGCAACGCGCCGGAGGCCTTCGCCGCCTTCGTGCGCGCCGACGTGGCGCGCTGGGCGCAGCTGGTGCGCTACTCGGGCGCGAAGCCGGAATGACGCGGCCACCGCTGGCGAAGGGTGCAGACGTGAGCAGCGCGCAAGTGCCCCAGCCCGGCACCGCGCCGATGACGCTGGCGCAGAAGCTCGTTGCCCGCGCCGCCGGCCGGGCGCGTGTGCAGCCCGGCGAGATCGTCAACTGCCGCGTCGACCTGGCGATGTTCCACGACTCCAGCGGCCCGCGCCGGCTGGCGCCGATGCTGGCCGAGATCGGCGCCGCGATCTGGGACAAGGACAAGGTCGTGCTCGTGCTCGACCACTTCGTGCCCGAGAGCGACGACGCGTCGCGCGGCATCGTCCGCTTCGCGCGCCAGTGGGCCGCCGAGCAGAAGCTGCCGCACGTGCACGACAGCGTGGGCATCTGCCACGTGGTGCTGCCGCAAGGCGGCCACCTGCGCCCGGGGATGTTCGCGGTCGGCGGCGACTCGCACTCGCCCACCGGCGGCGCGTTCGGCGCCTACATGTTCGGCATCGGCGCCACCGAGATGCTCGGCGTCGTCGCCACCGGAGAGATCTGGCTCAAGGTGCCGCAGACGATCTTCATGCGCTGGAGCGGGCGGCTGGCCGACGGCGTCTGCGCCAAGGACATGGTGCTGGCGATGCTGGGGCAGCACGGGATGAACGGCGCCCGCTACGAAGCCCTGGAGTTCTGCGGCGAAGCGGTGGCGGCGCTGTCGATGCCCGAGCGGATGACGCTTTCGAACATGAGTGCCGAGCTGGGCGCGCAGGCCGGGCTGGTGGCGCCCGACGCGGTGACACAGGCGTGGCTGGCCGGGCATGGCGTGGAGCTCGCGCCGGCGGACATCGCACCGTGGCACAGCGACCCCGGCGCCGCAGGCGAGCAGCATCTGTACGACGCCGGCAAGCTCGCGCCGCAGGTGGCGCTGCCGCACAGCCCGGCCAACGCGCGCCCGGTGTCGGACGTGCCCGGCGTGCCGGTCGACATCGCCTACATCGGCGCCTGCACCGGCGCCAAGATCGACGACCTGCGCGCCGCGGCGCGCGTGCTGGCGGGGCAGCGGGTGGCGACAGGCGTGCAGCTGCTGGTGGCGCCGGCCAGCGTGCGCGACCGCGAAGCCGCCGAGCGCGAAGGCGTGCTGCAGGCGCTCGTCGATGCCGGCGCGACGCTGCTGGCCACCAGCTGCGGCGCCTGCGCCGGCTACGGCAGCAGCATTGCCGAAGGCGCCACCGTCATCTCCTCGACGGCGCGCAACTTCAAGGGGCGCATGGGCGCCGCCACCGCGCAGGTGTTCCTCGGCTCGCCGTTCACGGTGGCCGCTTCGGCGCTGCGCGGCGTCATCACCGATCCGCGCGAAGTGCTCGGCTGAGGGGCGCGGGCGATGCGTACCTGGGTTCTTCCGGCCGAGATCGACACCGACCAGCTCGCCCCCGGCCACGCGATGAAGCACGGCGGCCTCGAGGTGGTCGCCCGGCACTGCCTCGAAGCGGTGCGGCCCGGGTTCGCGCGCGGCGTTCGCACCGGCGACGTCGTCGTCGCCGGCGCCAACTTCGGCATCGGCAGCTCGCGCGAGCAGGCCGCCGGCGTGCTCGTGCACCTGGGCGTCGCCGCCGTCATCGCGCCGAGCTTCAGCGGCCTGTACTTCCGCAATGCGTTCAACGTCGGCCTGCTGCTGCTCACCTGCCCCCGCGCCGGCGAGATCGCCGACGGTGCGGCGCTGTCGTTCGACGCCCGCGCCGGCCGCATCACGCTGGCCGACGGCCGCGCGCTCGCCACCGAGCCGATCCCCGGCTTCCTGCTCGACCGCATCGAGGCGGGCGGCCTGCTGCCCGAACTGAAGAAGCGCTTCTCATCGTCCCGACCGGAGAACCCATGAGCCGCCGATCACGCGAAGACAAACGGCCAGACAGCCCCGAATTCGACACCCTCATCCGCAACGTGCGCGTCGTTCGCCCGCACGGCAACGTCGTGCACGAGGCCGACATCGCCATCGCCGGCGACAAGATCGCCCTCGTCGCACCGGGCATCGACGCGGCGCGCGCGAAGGCCGTGCACGAAGGGCGCGGCCAGCTCGCCTTCCCGGGTGTCGTCGACGCGCACATGCACTGCGGCATCTACTCGCCGCTGGAAGAAGACGCGGTCAGCGAATCGCGGGCGGCGGCGGTGGGCGGTGTGACGAGTTCGCTCAACTACTTCCGCACCGGCCAGTACTACCTCAACAAGGGCGGCCCGTACCGCAGGTTCTTCCCCGAGGTGCTGGCGCTGGCCAGAGGCCGCTTCCACGTCGACTACGGCTTCCACCTGGCGCCGATGGACCGCACGCACATCGAGGAGCTGCCGATGCTCGTCGACAAGCACGGCGTCGCCAGCTTCAAGATCTTCAGGTTCTACGGCAGCCATGGCCTGCACGGCGCCAGCAACACGCAGCGCGACTTCCTGATGATCGGAGAAGACGAACGCTACGACGTGGCGCACTTCGAGTTCATCATGCGCGGGCTGCAGGCCGCGCGCGAGGCGATGCCCGCCGGCAAGGCGCGCCAGGTGTCGCTGAGCCTGCACTGCGAGACGGCGGAGATCATGACCGCCTACACGAAGCTCGTCGAGAAGGACAAGTCGCGCCATGCGCTGAAGGGCCTGGCCGCCTACCACGCCAGCCGCCCGCCGCACAGCGAGGGCCTGGCGGTGTTCACCGCGGCGTACCTGGCCAACGAGGCGGCGCTGCCCAACATCAACCTGTTGCACCTGAGCTCGCGCAAGGCGGTGCAGGCGGCGATGACGATGAGCGACGTCTTCCCGCACATCGACTTCAAGCGCGAGGTCACCATCGGCCACCTCGTGCTCGACATCACCAGCCCGGCGGCGGAACTGGCGAAGGTGAACCCCCCGATCCGCCCGCGCGAGGACGTGGAGTTCCTGTGGGAAGCGCTGCTCGCCGGCGAGCTCGACTGGGTGGTGAGCGACCACGCCTGCTGCCGCCACGAGCTGAAGGTGCCCAAGCCCGCGGCGCGCTACTTCGGCAACCAGATCTGGCTGGCCAAGAGCGGCTTCGGCGGCACCGAGTACCTGCTGCCGGCGCTGGTGACCGAGGGCACGCGGCGCGGCATGGGCTACAACCACATGGCGCGCGTGACGAGCTGGAACCCGGCGCAGCGCTACGGCCTCAACGCCAAGGGCGACATCGCGCCGGGGTTCGACGCCGACCTGGCGCTCGTCGACCCGGCCGCCTCGTGGACCATCCGCGCCGCCGATTCACCGTCGACACAGGGCTACACGCCGTTCGAGGGGCTGGAGATGAGCGCCCGCGTCGACAGCACGTGGCTGCGCGGGCAGAAGATCCAGGAAGGCGGCCGCGTGCTCGGCAAGCCGCGCGGGCGCTACCTGCACCGGCCGACGGCGTGATGACGGCAGCTCGCCACCGAACCTCAGCGCAACGCCGCCAGCGCGCGCTGCACGAATTCGTCGGTGGCGGCCGGGTCGAGCCAGCGCGCGACGATCACCGCCTGCAGCGCCGGCTCGACGAGCACGAGGTGGCCGCCCGCCCCCAGCATCGCGAACGCTGCGCGCGACGCGGCGGCGAACAGGCTGCCGCTCGTGTTCAGCCACACCAGCGAACCGTAGAACGGCGCGATCGGGCAAGGTTCGCGCATGCGCTGCAGCCAGGCGGCGTCGACGACGGTGCGGCCGCCGCAGCGCCCGCCGTCCAGCCACAGTTGCGCGATGCGCGCCTGGTCGCGCGCGCCGATCGAGACGCCGGCGCCCCAGTGCGTGCCGCCGGGCACCGACTGCACGCGGCGCCCGCCGAGGTCGACCCAGGCGTCGTCGTAGCCTTCCCAGCGCCAGCGGCTCGTCGCCCCCAGCGGCTTCATCAGCGCATCGTCGAACACCTCGGGCAAAGGGCTGCCGAACAGGTGCAGCAACGCCAGCGAGAGCTGGTTGATGCGCACGTCGTTGTATTCCCAGTAGGTGCCGGGGGCGTGCAGCGGCCGCGCATCGCCCTTGCGGCCGGCCTGCGGGTCGGGCGGCCGCGGGTCGTTGCCCACCTGGCGCCAGCGGTCCACCTGGTCGGGCAGGCCGAGGCAGGTGCCTTCCCATTCGCTCGTCTGCTGCACCAGGTGCTGCCAGGTGACGGCGGCGTTGTGCGCCGTGTCGTCGAAGCCGATGCCGGGGAGCCGGCGCGCCACGGGCTCGTGCAGGTCGCTCAGCAGGCCGCGCGCGTGCGCCACGCCGGCCAGCAGCGCGAGGTAGGTCTTGGCGACGCTGAAGGTCTGGTCGGCGCGCTCGGGGTCGCCCCACGCGAAGCGCTCGCGGCCGTGCTGCCACACGACGCCGCTCGGGGCGCCGCGCACGTGCAGCGGCCCGAGCGCGCGGTTGAACGGCGGCGGGTCGTTGTGGTGCACGCCGAAGGGCTGCTGGCCCGGCGCCGCCGCGGCGTGCGGGTCGCGCGGCCACGGCGTCTCGTGCGCGAGCGCGAAGGTGCCCAGGGTTTGCAGGGCGGCAGTGGTGTCGCTCATGTCGTTGCTTATCCAGTCGTTCCTGCGGTCGCCCGCCTGTGCGTTCGCAGCGGCTCATCGTATGCGAGCGCGGCCTGATCCGAGAGGACCGAGAGGACCGAGAGGACCGAGAGGAGCCGGGAGATGAGCACACCGCGCATCGTCACCGCCGCCGCGATGCCCGCCGGCACGCCGGCGGTGCCCGTGGCCGTCGTCGGCGCCGGCGCCTGCGGCCTCGCGGCCGCGATCTTCCTCGCCGAAGCCGGCATCGAATGCGTCCTGCTCGAGCGCGATGCGCGCGCGCAAGGAAGCACCGCGTTGTCCAGCGGCTTCATCCCGGCCGCCGGCACGCGCGTGCAGCGCGCCGCCGGCGTGCTCGAAGACGATCCCGGGCGCTTCGCCGCCGACATCCAGGCGAAGGCGAAAGGCCGCGCCGCGCCGCACCTCGTGCGAGCCTGCACCGAGGCCATCGCGCCGGCACTGGACGCCCTCGAAGAAAGGCACGGCCTGGCGTTCGAGCTGCTCGGCGGCTTTGTCTACCCGGGCCACGCGGTGCGCCGCATGCACACGCTTGCGGAGCGCACCGGTGCCGCGCTCGTCGCGGCGCTCGAGGCGGCGGCCGTGCGCAGCGGCGCGACGATCCTCACCGAGGCACTGGTGCGCGAGCTGTGGTGCGAGCCGGCCGCGGCGGCCCCGGCAGCCCCGGCGGGCGCGGCAGCGATGCCGCCGCGCATCGTCGGCCTCGGCTTCGAGCGGCCGGGCGGGGCGGTCGAGCGCCTCGCCTGCGCCCACCTGCTGCTGGCCTGCAACGGCTTCGGCGGCAACGCGGCGATGGTGCGCGAGCTGCTGCCCGCGATGCAGGGTGCCGCCTTCGCCGGGCACGCCGGCAACGATGGCAGCGCCATCGCCTGGGGCCGGCAGCTCGGTGCGGCGCTGGCCGACCTCGGCGGCTGCCAGGGCCATGGCTCGTGGGCCGTGCCGCAGGGCGCGTTGATCACGTGGGCGCTGATGACCGAAGGCGGCATCCAGGTCAACACGCACGGGCGACGCTTCCACGACGAGACGGCCGGCTACTCCGAGGCGAGCGTCGAGGTGCTGGCGCAGCCGGGCGGCATCGCCTGGGACGTGTTCGACGACCGCCTGCTGGCGCTCGGGCGCTCGTTCCCCGACTTCGTGGCCGCCGAGGCGGCAGGCGCGGTGCGCCACGCCGCCGACACGGCAGCGCTCGCGGCGCTCGTCGGCTGCGACGCGGCGACGCTCGCGCGCACGCTGGCCACTGCGCCGCGCCTGGCGCCCCCGTGGCACGCCATCAAGGTCACCGGCGCGCTCTTCCACACCCAAGGCGGCCTGGACATCGACGACCAGTGCCGCGTGCTGCACGCCGCCAGCGGCCGCGCCTTCCCGAACCTGCTGGCGGCCGGCGGTGCCGCACGCGGCGTCTCGGGCGATGCCGTGTGGGGCTACCTCAGCGGCAACGGGTTGCTGAGCGCCATCGCCGGCGGCTTCATCGCCGCGCGCACCCTCGGCGCCGCGGCCGCCGCCCCTGCCAACCCTTCCCACTCCTGCAGCACCTTGCCGCCACCGGAGCGTTCAGCATGACTGCCGTCTCGCCGACGTCCCCCCCTTCGTCGCTGCGCGAGCGCCTCGCACAGGCAAGCCCGCTGCTCGCCCCCGGCGTCTACGACGCCCTTTCGGCCTTGCTCGCCGAGCAGGCCGGCTTCGAAGCGCTGTACCTGAGCGGCGCTTCGGTGGCCTACACGCAGCTCGGCCGCAGCGACGTGGGCCTGACCACTGCCACCGAGGTAGCCGACGTGCTCGCGCGCATCGCCGAGCGCGTGCGCACGCCGGTCATCGTCGACGCCGACACCGGCTTCGGCAACGCGCTGAACGTGCAGCGCACGGTGCGCGCCTTCGAGCGCGCCGGCGCGGCGATGATCCAGCTGGAGGACCAGACGTTCCCCAAGCGCTGCGGCCACCTGGAAGGCAAGGCCGTGGTCGAAACCGCGCAGATGTGCGGCAAGCTGCGCGCCGCACTCGACGCGCGTGCGAGCCGCGAGACGCTGATCCTGGCCCGCACCGACGCGCTGGCCGTCGAGGGCGCCGAAGCGGCTTTCGAGCGCGCCGAGGCCTACCTCGCCACCGGCGTCGACGCCCTCTTCGTCGAGGCGCTGCGAACGCGCGCGCAGATGCAGGCCGCCTGCCAGCGCTTCGCCGCGCGCGTGCCGCTGCTGGCCAACATGGTCGAGGGCGGGCACACGCCGCTGGCCACCGCCACCGAACTGGGCGCGATGGGCTTTCGCATCGTCATCTTCCCCGGCGGCACCGTGCGCGCGCTGGCCCATGCGCTGCAGGGCTACTACGCGAGCCTGGCGGCGCACCAGGGCACCGGGCCGTGGCGCGAGCGAATGCTCGACTTCGACGGACTGAACGGCGTGATCGGCACGCCCGAGTTGCTGGCCGAAGGGCGGCGCTACGGCGACTGAGGCGGCGGCGCCGAGACACGGCCCTTCGCGCGCAGCGCCATCGGCGGCGAGCCACTATCCTGCGCACCCCGCCGCCCGGCAACGCCGCAGGAGAGCCCGCACCATGCGCGAATTCGTCCTCTACGCCCGCCCCGGCTGGGGCTCGGCGATCGTCGAAGCCCAGCTCGCGTGGTACGGGCTGCCGTTTCGCATCATCGACAGCGGCGACCTCTTCGACTCCGAGGAAGCGCGCAAGAAGCTCGCGCCGCTGAACCCGCTGACGCAGGTGCCGGTGCTGGCGCTGCCCGACGGGCAGGTGATGACGGAGAGCGCGGCGATGACGCTGCACCTGGCCGACCTGGCCGGCCGCGACGACCTGGTGCCGGCGGTCATTGCGAAGGAGCGCGCCGCCTTCCTGCGCTGGCTGGTGTTCCTCGTGGCCAACGTCTACCCCACCTTCACCTACGCTGACGACCCCAAGCGCTTCGTCAAGACCGAAGGCGCCGGCGACGCTTTCCGCGCCGAGGTCGATGCCTACGCGAAGCGGCTGTGGGGCATTGTCGAGGCCGCCTGCGGCTCGCCATGGTTCCTCGGCGAACGGATGTCGGCGCTGGATATCTACCTGGCCGTGATGACGCACTGGCGCCCGGGGGCGAAGTGGTTCGCCGAGAACACGCCGCGGCTCGCGGCCGCGGCGCACAAGGCGGCCGCGCTCGAACGACTGGCCGGCGTGATGGGGCGCAACTTCCCGAAGAAGGCATAGGGCCGGGCGCGCGGCCGCGGCGGCGCTGCTTGGCCGCCGCCCGTGCGCCGCCCGTGCGCCGCGCTGCGGCCGGGCTTGCGCACGGGTGGCCAGCGAGCCGTCATCATGGCGACAGCCATGACGACCCTTCCGCAAGGCCTCGGCCCCGCCGCCTTCGACGACCTGCACGACCGCCCGGCGGCGTCGCGCGAAGCCATCGAGTCGCTGGCCCGCGAGCTGGGGCCGTGGGCCGAGCGCGACCCGCTCGCCATCCGCCAGCAAACCGAAGGCACCGCGCTCGTCGCCTTCCTCGGCGACGACCGCGTGCTCAAGCTCTACCCGCCGTTCCTCGCCGACCACTGCGCCTTCGAGCGCGCGGTGCTCGAACGCCTGCACGGCCGCCTCGCCGTGCCGACGCCGCGCCTGCTGGCCGGCGGCGAGCGCGAGGGCTGGCCGTTCACGGTGATGACGCAGTTGCACGGCGGCGTGCTGCTCAGCCGCCTGTGGCCGGCGATGGCCGAGGCGGCGCGCCTGAAGCTGCTGCGCTCCCTCGGGGAGCTGACGGTGCAAGTGCACGGATTGCCGGTCGACGACGCCCTCCTCGCGCTGGCGCCGCCGTGGGACCCTTTCATCGCCGGCCAGCGCCGGCGCTGCCTGGCGCGCCAGCAGCGCACCGGCTTGCCGGCGCACCTGCTGGGTCAGGTCGAGGCCTTCGTCGCGGCCGGCCCGGTTCCCGCGGGCGCCCCGGTGCTGCTCACCGGCGAGTACACGCCGATGAACCTCTTCGCCAGGCCCACCGGCGAGCTGGCCGCGATGTTCGACTTCGGCGACGGCCTCGTCGGCCCGCGCGCGTACGACTGGCTCGGCCCGCTCGCCTTCCTCGCCGCCGGCAGCGCGGCGCGGGTGGCGGCATTCATGGGCGGCGTGGGCGTGCCGCTCACCGCGGCGTTGCGCGAGCAACTGCTGCGCCTGCTGCTGCTGCACCGCTACAGCCACCTGCCGCTGCAGCTGCAATCGTGCCCCGGCTGGGAGCAGGCCGGCTCGTTCGCGGAGCTGGCCGAGCGCCTGTGGCCGCTGCAGTAGTTCGCTCACTGCCGCCTCGGGCGCCGCTGCGGGTACGGACCCGTCACGGCGTGCCGATGAACAGGTACGCGTTCGTCGAGCGCCCGCTGCCGAAGCCGATGCCGAGGTACACCGGTCCGAGCGGCGTCTCGCCGCCGAGGTAGGCGGCCAGCGAGTTCAGCCAGCCGTTGCGCTTCTGCGTCGTGTAGGGCGTGGCCACCTTGCCGCTTTCGAGCGCGACGCCCACGCGCATGTCGCCGCGCAGCCCCAGCGGCAGGCGGCCGATGACGCAGGTGCGCGTAGGCGACGTCGTCGCCGATGAGCTGGCCGCTGGCGAAGGCGGTGAGGTTGAGGAAGCCGCCCAGGCGCCCGGCGTCGTGCAGCGGCAGCGCGCCGCGCGGCGAGCCGACCCACGTGAGGCGCGCGCCGAGGACGTTGTCGCGCCACTCGGCCGCGGCGCGCAGGTCGAAGCTGGCGCGCTGGTAGTCGCTGCCTTCGCCGCGCGCGTGGCCGCCGTACCACTGCGCTTCGGCGCTCCAGCCGCGGCGCGGGAAGTACAGGCGGTCGAGGCGGTCGAGGTCGGCGGCGAGAAGCCAGCCGCCGCTGCCGCGTTCGCGGGGCAGGCGGGCGAGGATGTCGACGCCGGTCTCCAGTTCGCTCGTCACGCGCGTTTCGCGCCAGCCACCGCGCAGCGTGCCCACCAGGCTCAGGTTGAGGCCGGCGGTCGCTTCGAGCCGCGTGCGCGCCACCTTGCACTCGGCCACGCGCTGCTCGACGAAGAAGAAGTCGGCGCGCTCGCGCTTGTAGCCGGCTTCGACGTCGGCGAACCACAGGCGGTCGGTGGAAAGCGGCTGCAGCCACTCGACGCTGGCGCCGGTGCTGCTGCCCAGTTCGCCCACCACCAGCAGCTCGGCCCCCAGCGGCCACAGCCAGGTGCGGTGGTAGCCCAGACGCAACTGGTAGGTGCTGCCCTGGCTCAGGTTGCTGTCCAGGCGCAGGCCCAGGCGCAGGTAGTCCGGGCCCCAGCCCTTCTCCACCGGCATCACCCGCAGCACGGTGCGCTCGCCTTCGCGCAGCACGGCATAGTCGACGCGCTCGTACCAGCCGTCGCCGTAGGCGCGGCCGAGCGCGCGGTCCAGCGCCTGGGTATCGAGCGGCTCGCCCACCGTCTGCGAGAGATAGCGGCGCACCACCGCCTCGCTCACGCGCGACAGGCCGGCGACCTGCACTTCGTCGATGCGCGGCCGCTCGGGCAGGCGCGGCACGCGCAGCTGGCGCCAGCGCTGCCACGCCGCCTCGTCCACCGCCAGTTCGCGCAGGCGCGGCGCCTGCGCCTGGGCCGCCTCGCGGCCGCGCCCGGCCGCCTGGGCATGGTGCTCGAAGTCGGCGGCGGTGAGGGGGCCGAGCTCGGGCTGGATGACGATGTCGCGCGGCGTCAGCGACGCCAGCGTCGCCTGCACGTTCTGCTCGGTGAGCAAGGCGATCACCTGTGCACTCACGGTGAGCAGGCCGCGCACCTCGTCGGGCGCCAGCGGCGTGGTGCCGACGTTGACCGCGATCACCACCTCGGCGCCGCAGCGCTCGCGCACCTCGCGCACCGGCAGGTTGTCGACGAGGCCGCCGTCGACCAGCTTGCGCCCGTTCACTTCGAGCGGCGCCATCAGCCCGGGCACCGACATGCTGGCGCGCATCGCGGTGGTGAGGCTGCCTTCGCGCAGCACGACGCGTTCGCCGGTGCCGATGTCGGTGGCGACGATCGACACCGGCAGCGGCAGTTCCTCCAGCCGCCGCTCGCCGGCATCGGCGCGCACCAGGCGGTTGAAGAAGAGCTTGATCTTCTGCGCCGACACCACGCCGGGCGGCGTGACCGCACCGCGCATCGACACGCCCGTCTCGCTGCCGGGCAGGAAGCGCTGCGATAGACGCTTGTTGCGGTGGTTCAGCTCGGCGTAGTCGGGATTGTCCTGGAACATGTCGGCCCAGTCGGCGCGGGCCAGTTCCTCGCGCATCTGCTGCGGCGACAGGCCCGCGGCCCAGGCCCCGGCGACGAGGGCTCCCATGCTCGTGCCGGCCACGCAATCGACCGGCACGCGCAGGCGTTCGAGCACTTCCAGCACGCCGATGTGCGCGGCGCCGCGGGCGCCGCCGCCGCCCAGCACGAGGCCGACTTTCGGGCGCGCCGGGCTGGCCGCGGCGCTGGCCGGCGCCGCGGGCGGCGCCGAGGCGGCCGCCGCTGGCGGCGGCGCCGGCTGCTGCGCCGCTGCGCCTTGCACGGCCAGCGCCAGCACGGTGCCGGCGCGCGCCCACGCCGCTCTTCCTCGGGTCATGCGTGCATTTTGGCCGCCGCCCTGCGGGCTCCTTCGCCCCCGCCCGTGGTCGGGGCCGTGGCGGCATCAACCATCCGAAGGTCGTGCCGATATCCCTGCCACGATGGGCACTGCCCTGACCTTTGCCCACCGCTGGCTGCTGCGCCTGGCGCCGCTTGCCGTCGCCGGGCTGCTGCTCGCCGGGGCGGTGGCCGCGGGCCCGGCGGTGGCCGCGGGCCCGGCGGCGGCCGAACCGGCCGAGCCGGCCGAGCCGGCCGAACGGTTGCTCGTCGAACCGGCGCAGGCGGCGACCGCGCTGTGGCCGGCGGTGACGGTGCTCGCCGACCCCGGCGAGCGCTTCGACGCCGCCACGCTGGCGCGCGCGCCGCAGCGCTTCACGCGGCCCGCGGGCGGCGCGCCGGGCAACCTGGGCCGGCTGGACGCCACCGTGTGGCTGCGCGTGCCGCTGCGGGTGGCGGGCAGCCAAGCGCTGCAGCGCGTGCTCGAAATCGACTACCCGCCGCTCAACCGCATCGACGTGCATGTCGTTCGCGAAGGCCGCATCGTCGCGCAGCACATGCTCGGCAACGCCCTGCGCGGCAGCGAGCGGCCGCTGGCCAGCCGCACGCACGCCGTGCCGCTGCGCCTGGAACCGGGCGAGCACGAGTTGCTGCTGCGCGTGCAGACGCACAGCTCGCTGGTGCTGCCGATCACCCTGCGCACGAACGCGTCGTTCACCGCCGACGAGTCGCGCTCGCAGGCGCTTCTGGCCCTGCTGTTCGGGGTGGCACTGTGCATGCTCCTGTACAGCCTGCTGCACTGGATGAACCTGCGCGACCCGGTCTTCGTGCAGTACGCCTTGCTGCTGACGGGCAACCTGCTGTTCATGCTGGCGCACTTCGGCCTCGGCGCGCAGTGGTTGTGGCCGCAGCAGCCGTTGTTGTCGATGTACCTGGCGCCGATGGGCATCCTGATGGTCGTCACCGGCGGTGCGCCGTTCATGAGCGCCACGCTCGCCGCGCGCGAGCTGAGCCCGCTGGCGGCGCGGGCACTGCGCGCACTGGGCATCGCCGCGCCGCTCGTGCCGGTGGCCACCGTCGCCGGCGTGTTCGACTACCGCGTCATGCAGACGGCCGCCACGATGATCGGCCTGGCGCTGCCGCTGTTCGGCGTGCCGCTGGCCTGGGTGCGGGCCCGGCGCGGCGAGCGGGTGGCTGCACTCATCCTCGTCGGCTGGCTGGCGTACCTGCTCGGCGGCCTGGAGTTGAGCGCCTTGCTGCGCGGCCACCTCGAGCCGACGTTCTGGACGCAGCACCTGTACCCGTTGACGACCATGATCGAGATGGCCGCCTGGATGGCGGTGCTGGGGCTGCGCGTGCAACGCATCCACCGCGACGCCGACCGCATGCAGCTCGAAGCCGAGGCGCAGCGGCGCCTCGCCGAGACCGATGCGCTGACCGGCCTGCCCAACCGCCGCGGCCTGCAGCGGCAGCTGGCCGCCGCCCTCGGCGGCCGCGCGGCGCCCGCGGCCGGGCGGCTGACGGCGCTGTACATGCTCGACCTCGACGGCTTCAAGCCGGTCAACGACCGCCACGGCCACGACGTCGGCGACGCGCTGCTGGCCGCCGTCGGCGAACGCCTGCGGGCCCAGCTTCGCAGCGGCGACGTCGTCGCGCGCACCGGCGGCGACGAGTTCGTCGTGCTGGCCAGCGGCCTCGAAGACGACGCCGCGGCGCTGGCTCTGGGGCGCAAGCTGCTCGCGGCTTTCGACACGCCCTTCGACGCCGCCGGCCACGCCTGCAAGGTGGGCTTGACCGTGGGCTACGCGATCGCGCCGCTGGACGGCGACAACGCCGGCGACCTGCTCAAGCGGGCCGACGCTGCGATGTACGCCGGCAAGCAGGCCGGCAAGCACCAGGTGGTGCGCGGGGGCCGCGCCGCGACGGCAACGCTGGCGACGGCCTGAAACGCTCGCGGCGCTGTCGCCGCGAGCGCCTGAAGCGTCGCTGCATCGATCGCTACTGCATGAACCCGATCGGCGCGCGCCGCTGGCCGCCCTGATCGGGCAGGTCGGCCAGTTCCAGCGTGCCGCGCCCGGCCAGGCGCGCGTTGCCGAAGGCCGTCATCCAGGCGCGGCGCATCTCGCGGGGCGCCAGACCGGCCATGCGTTCGAGCACCGCTTCGCCCGGCTCGGGCTCGAAGCGCTGGCCCCAGTCGTGCGCGCTGCGGATGCTGCGGTACAGGCGCTCGGCGATCTGGCGCGCCGCGTCGCGGTCGGGCGGCTGCACCTCGAACACGTTCAGGCGGTTCAGGATCGGCTCGGGGATCACGCGCGCGTCGTTCGCGGTGGCCACCCAGATCACCTGGCTGGCGTCGATCGGCACCTCGGCAAACTCGTCGGTGAAGGCTTCGGCGGTATCGTGCTCGAGCAGGCTGTACAGCGCCCCCAGCGGATCGTAGGCATGCTCGGTGCGCGCCTTGTCGATCTCGTCGACCACCATCACCGGGTTGGCGTAGACGCCGTCCACCAGCGTCTCGAACACCTTGCCCGGCCGGGCGCCCTTCCACTGGCTGCTGGCGCCCGAGAGCACCCAGCCGGCGGTGAGGCTGCTCATCGAGACGAAGCCCAGGCCCGTGCCCAGCAGCCGCGCCACCTCGCGCGCGAAGTGCGTCTTGCCGATGCCCGGCGCGCCCAGCAGCAGCATCGGCGCGATCTCCAGCGCGTCGCGGCTGTCCTGGCACAGCGCCAGCTGGCGGCGGATGTCGTCGAGCACGTCGGCGAAGTTGGGCAGTTCCTCGTACAGGTGCTCCATCGCCGGCACACCCGAGGGCTTGACCTGGAAGCGCTCGCCGCCCTTCTCCAGCATGCGTTCGTAGGTGGCGCGCAGCGTCTCGTGCTCGCGCGGGGGCAGCTTGTCCAGCCGCTTCTCCACGTCGCCGACGCGGAAGACGGCGCGCATCTGGGCCAGCGGGATCGTGGCCTGCACGCGGGGAACCAGTCCCGTGGAACGACTCATGCGGATTCCTCGACTCGCCGCCGACGACTGCACCTGCACGACCCCCGGCGCGCCTGCCGCCACGGCGGCCCGGCTGCCGGCACCTGGAGGATGTTCGGGTTCATTGGATCGAAGCCTGCCACAGTGTGCGCGCTGATCAAAGCCCGCACCGGGCCTCATTTGATGGGACTGCCGGCGCGCGGCGCCGCGGGCAGCGCAAGGCGTCACGGGCGGCACTCCGGGCCGGCCGGCCGGCCGCGGCCGCCGCAGTTCGTCGCGCGTCAGCGCATTCCATCGCCGCCACGCGGCCGCTGGTCGGGTGCGCGTGGCGCCGCCCGCCAGCGCAACCTAGAGTGCGCCCAACGACAAATCGAGCGAAGCCATCCGAGGCGTCGCAGACGGCGTCGGAGCCCACCCAGGAGACCGCGATGAACACGATGAACACGATGCCCAACCCCCGCGCCGCCACGCAACGCCTTTCCGCCTTCGCGCTGGCGCTGCTGATGACCGTGGCCATGCTCGCCACGGTGGACCACCTGGCCACCAGCGACGCCCCGGCGGCGCAACTGGCCCGCAGCGAAGCCGGCACGGCGCGCAGCTGAACCTTCGGGGCCACGCGCGCGCCGCACCCGGGACCGCTGTCGCGCTGCCCTGCACCGCAGCAAACGGAGTTCCTTTCGACCCATCTGCCGGAGGACCCTCCGCCACACCGATTCCTCCTACGTTCTCACTGCGAGACGTTTCGGCCCCGCGGGCTTCCCGGCCCCGGGGCCTCTTTCTTGCGGCCGGCCACCTAGAATTCCGCACCTCTTCGGCCACAGGACGACAGGCCACACGCGCCTGCGGCACACCGCGATGGACACCCGCACCTCTCCGTTCCGCGAGCGCGTCACGCGACTGCGGGAAGTTCTCGCTCGCGAAGGGGTGCAGGCGCTGCTCGTGCCCAGCGCCGACCCGCACTTGTCGGAGTACCTGCCCGAGCGCTGGCAGGGGCGGCAGTGGCTGTCGGGCTTCACCGGTTCGATGGGCACGCTCGTCGTCGCGCAGCGGGCCGCGGCGCTGTTCACCGACAGCCGCTACTGGGAGCAGGCCGAGCGCGAGCTCGAAGGCAGCGGCATCGAGCTCGTGCGCATCGCTTCTGCCGCGGCGCCGGCGCATCTGGAGTGGATCGTCGAGAACGTGCCGCGTGGCGGCACCGTCGCCGTCGACGGCCAGGTGCTCGGGCTGGCGTCGGCGCAGGCGCTGCAGGCGCGGCTCGAAGCAGCCGGCATCGTGCTGGATACCGGACGCGACCTGCTGGGCGACATCTGGCCCGCGCGGCCCGCGCTGCCCGCCGCGCCGGTATACGAACACCGGCCGCCGCACGCGGTGCGCACGCGCGCCGAGAAGCTGGCCGCGGTGCGCGAGGCGATGGCGCGCCACGGCGCCACGCACCACTTCGTCTCCACCGTCGACGACATCGCCTGGCTCCTGAACCTGCGCGGCAGCGACGTCGAATACAACCCGGTCTTTCTCGCCCACCTGCTGCTCGACGCCCGCGGCGGCCGCCTATTCGTCGGCGACGGCAAGGTCGGCGCGGCCGAGCGCGCCGCGCTCGCCGCCGACGGCATCGTGCTCGCGCCCTACGGCGAAGCGGGCGCGGCGCTGGCCGCGCTCGGCGAGCGCAACTCGCTGCTGCTGGACCCCAAGCGCGTGACGCTGGGCCTGCGCCAGCGCGTCGGCCGCGGCTGCGCGGTGGTGCAGGCCATCAACCCGAGCACGCTGGCCAAGAGCCGCAAGACCGAAGCCGAGGCGGCGCACGTGCGCGAGGCGATGGCCGAGGACGGCGCGGCGATGTGCGAGTTCTACGCCTGGATGGAGGAAGCACTGGCGCCTTCGCGTCCGCACGGCGCGGTCAGCGAGCTCACCATCGACGAGAGGCTTTCCGCAGCGCGCGCCAGGCGCCCGGGCTTCGTCGGCCTGTCGTTCTCGACGATCGCCGGCTTCAACGCCAACGGCGCGCTGCCGCATTACCGCGCCACGCCCGAGCACCACGCGGTTCTCGAAGGCGACGGCCTGCTGCTCATCGACAGCGGCGGCCAGTACCTCGGCGGCACCACCGACATCACGCGCGTGTGGCCGCTGGGCAGCGTCAGCGCGGCGA
The DNA here is from genome assembly GCA_016790425.1 of Rubrivivax sp. Classification (GTDB taxonomy): domain Bacteria; phylum Pseudomonadota; class Gammaproteobacteria; order Burkholderiales; family Burkholderiaceae_C; genus Rubrivivax. The sequence goes on along the minus strand of JAEUPF010000092.1, from coordinate 9,401 downwards.
TGAAGCGCGACTTCACGCTCGTGCTCAAGGGCACGATGGCGCTGTCGCGCGCGCGCTTCCCGCGCGGCACGCCAGGGCCGATGATCGACGCGCTCGCGCGCGCGCCGCTGTGGGCCGAAGGCATCGACTTCGGCCACGGCACCGGCCACGGCGTGGGCTACTTCCTCGCCGTGCACGAGGGGCCGCAGACGATCAGCCGCACGACGCCCGAGCCGCAGATGGCGATGGAGCCGGGGATGATCACCTCCATCGAGCCGGGCCTCTACCGCCCCGGGCAGTGGGGCGTGCGCATCGAGAACCTCGTGCTCACGGTGCCGGCGCACACCGGCGAAGGGGCTGCCTTCGGCGAGTTCCTCGAGTTCGAGACGCTGACGCTGTGCCCGATCGACACCCGCTGCATCGAGCCCGGCCTGCTGCGCGCCGACGAAGTGGCGTGGCTGAACGCCTACCACGCGACGGTGCGCGAGCGCCTCGCGCCGCGCGTGCACGGCGCCGCGCGCGCCTGGCTCGAAAGGCGCACCGCAGCGCTTTGAAGCGCGACGCGGAGGAACCCGACGCCTTCGCCATGAACCTCATGCTCGGCATCGACCTCGGCGGCACCAAGGCCGAGGCGGTGCTGCTGGCAGCGGCCGCGGCGGCGGACGAAGGCCGCCCCGGCGCTGCCCCGGGAAGCGGCGGCGCCGGCGAGGTTCGCTGGCGCGAGCGCGTCCCGACGCCGGCCGGCGACTACGCCGCGACGCTGGCGATGCTGGTGGGCCTCGTGCAGCGCGGCCGCGCCGCGGCGAGCGCTGCGGCGGCTTCGGCGGACGCGGCGACGACCGCCGAGCAGGCTGCACGAATCAGCATCGGCATCGGCACGCCGGGCACCGTCACCGCCGACGGCCGCATGAAGAACTGCAACTCGCAGTGCCTGAACGGCCGCTTCCTGCAACGCGACCTCGAAGCGGCGCTCGGGCAGCCGGTGGCCGTGGCCAACGACGCCAATTGCCTGGCGCTGTCGGAAGCCACCGACGGCGCCGGCGCCGGCCACGGCGTGGTGTTCGCGGCGATCCTCGGCACCGGCGTCGGCGCCGGCATCGCCGTGCACGGGCGCGTGCTCACCGGCCCCAACGGCGTGGCCGGCGAATGGGGCCACAACCCGCTGCCGTGGGCCGAGCCGGGGCACGATCCGCAGTGGCGCTGCTACTGCGGCCAAGTGGGTTGCGTCGAGACGCTCGCCAGCGGGCCGGGATTGGCGCGCGACCATCGCGAGTTCGCGCGCAACGGTGGCAGCGGTGCCGCGCTCGGCGCCGAGGAGATCGCCGCCGCGGCCGCGCGCGGCGATGCGGCCAGCGCGGCAACGCTCGAGCGGCATGCCTCGCGCCTGGCGCGCGCGCTGGCCGGCGTCATCAACGTGCTCGACCCCGACATCATCGTGCTCGGCGGCGGGCTGTCGCGCATGCCGCACCTGGTCGAGCGCGTGCCGCAGCTGTGGCAGCGCTGGGTCGTCAGCGGCGGCGTGCGCGAACCGGTGCGCACGCGGCTGACCACCAGCCTGCACGGTGACGCTTCGGGGGTGCGCGGCGCCGCGTGGCTCGGGCGCGCGCTGCTGCAGCCCCCACCCGGATGATCCCGATGACCCCGATGACCCCGATGACCCCGATGAGGCCCGTCGCAACGGCCGGCTGTGGAGGGCACTGTCGATGCGTCGCCTCGCCTCGGCGCTGTTGCTGAGCACATTGGCCGTTGCGGGCCGCATCTGTCCCGCGGCCGAGGCGCTCGAGAACTGGTTCAACGACCCCTTCGTGCCGCTGTCGCACGCCGTTGCCGGCTGCCCCGAGCCCAAGGGTCCCCGGATGAGCGCCGCCGATCGCCTGAGCCAGTCGCACCATCGGGCCGAGCGGGGCACGACCTGCTGGCTGCGCGGCGAATGCGAGCGCCCCAACGCGTACGAGTACGACGCCTCGATCGCGGAGCAGCTCGCTGCTGCCTGGAAGCGGCATCCCGAACTGCAGCAAAGCTCCATCTGGCTCACGGTGCAGGGCCGGATCGTCTTCCTCGACGGTTGCGCCAGCCGCCCGGGGTTTGCGCAAGACGCGGAGCGGCTGGCTCGCAGCGTGCCCCGCGTCGCGCTGGCCGTCGCGAGGGTGGCTGCGTCCACGGCCGGGCGGCTTCCGTACCCGCCGCTGAACGCGGCCTCCGCATCGGCCAGGTAAAGCCGGGCGGCTGGGGTGGCGTACCGCCGGGGCCGCACGCACCGGCGCTACACTCGCGCCCCCGGTCGGCAGTCCACCGAGGCGTTGCCGCGCTGTCCCGCTCCGTCGCGGAGCAGCGAGCTGAACCTGCCACACCTGTTCCCATCGACGTTTCGTCCGGTCGCATCACCGTGGTGCGGGCGCGAAGTCGGAAGTCGGCAACCACCGGCACCCCGATGCGGGGCCGCCACACGCGCTCGCCACGATGAGCCCATCGTGCCGCCGGGGCATTCGAGAACCCGCGGCCGGGCCGGAGCAACGAGATGACCCGCCTAGCCTTGCCTTTCACGGCGCCGGATCTGTCGGCCTTCGCGCGCAGCCTGGGCCGCGCACTCAAGGCGCGCCACGCGCACGACCCGGCGCCGCCGGGGCACAACGAACTGCTGAACCTCATCGCCGCGGCGGCGGGGCACCGCAACTTCCAGTCGCTGCGCGCCGCGCTCGCGGCACCTGCCACGCCGGCCGCGGCGATCTTGCCTGCCGCGGCCGCCACGACCGCCGCGCCTGCCGCGCCTGCCACACCCGCCACGCTCAGCGACAACGCACGCAAGGCGCTCGGCCAGTTCGACGCCGCCGGCCGCCTCGTGCGCTGGCCGGTCAAGTTCTCGGTGCAGCGGCTCGTGATGTGGGTGCTGTGGACGCGCTTCGAGGGCAAGCGCGTCTACAGCGAGCGCGAGGTCAACGCGATCCTGAAGGACGCCAACGCCTTCGGCGACCACGTGACGCTGCGCCGCGAGCTGGTCAACCACCGCCTGCTCACGCGCAAGAGCGATTGCAGCGAGTACCGCAAGCTCGCCGCCCGTGCCGACGACGAGACGCGCGCGCTGCTGCACGCCTGGCGCGCGCGCTTCGGGGGCTGATCGCCCTTGCTCCCTCTGCCGCGCGCGGCGGAGGGAGCCGCGCGGTGTGCCCGCTCAGCCCTTGCCGTGCTTGGCGATCAGCGCCTTGGCGCTGGCCAGCAGGTCCTTGCCCTTGAAGCCGCGCTTGTCCATGTCGGCGACCCATTCCTCGTCGACGTGGCTGGACAGCTTGATGAACTCCTCGCGCTGCGCGGCGGTGAACTGGTAGATCGTGTTGCCGCGGTCGACCGCCGGCTTGCGGCCGGGCACGTCGTTGCCTTGCTGCGTCTTGCCCAGCCAGGCCGAGGTGGCCGAACCCGAGTTGGCGTCGATCACCTTCTTGAGGTCGGGTGCCAGGCCTTCGTACCTGGCCTTGTTCATCGCCATCACGAAGGTGGTGGTGTACAGCGCGGCGCCGGTGTTGTCGAACTCGCTGTGGAACTTGGTCAGCTCGTGCACCTTGACCGAAGGCACCACTTCCCACGGAATGACGCAGGCGTCGATGGTGCCCTTGGACAGCGCGTCGGGGATCTGCGGCAGCGGCATGCCCACCGGCGTCGCGCCCACCGAGGCGAGCATCTTCGTCACCAGGCGCGTGGGGCCGCGCACCTTCATGCCCTTGAGGTCGGCGGCGCTCCTGATCTGCTTGGTCGCCGAATGGAACATGCCCGGCCCGTGCACGTGCAGCGCGATGACCTGCGTTTCCTTGAACTCGTCGGGAGCCTGCGTCTGGTAGTACTCCCAGTAGGCCTTCGACGTCGCCTCGGCGTTGTTCATGATGAACGGCAGCTCGAAGACCTCGATGCGCGGGAAGCGGCCGGCGGTGTTGCCCGGCAGCGTCCAGACGATGTCGACGACGCCGTCGCGCGCCTGGTCGTACAGCTGCACGGGCGTGCCGCCCAGCTGCATCGCCGGGTAGGCCTCGAACTTGATGCGGCCGCCCGAGTCCTTCTCCACCTTCTCCATCCACGGCTTGTGCATCGTCAGCCAGACGTTGGACAGCGGCGCCATGAAGGTGTGGAACTTCAGCGTCACGCTTTGCTGCGCCAGCGCGGCCAACGGCGCGCCCAGCGTGGCGGCGGCTGAAAGGGCGGAGGCCCCTTGCAGGAGGGAACGGCGGCGGATCGTCATGGCAGGCGGCCTCGCGGGTGAGGGAGTCGATGGGGGCGGAAGTCCAAAGTTAACGGCCGGCCGCCGGCCCTGCCTTCGAGACTTACCCTGAGCCGCAGCCGCGCTGCGCCGGCCGCTGCCGCCGCCGGCCACGCCCTCAGCCCACGTACTTCACCAGCCACAGCGAGATCGGCGGCACGAACAGCAGCAGCAGCGTGCGCAGCGTGTCGGAGATCAGGAACGGCAGCACGCCGCGGTAGCTCTCGGCGATCGGCAGGTCCTTGGCCATGCCGTTGACGATGTAGACGTTCAGCCCCACCGGCGGCGCCAGCAGGCCGAAGCCCACCGTCATCAGCACCATGATGCCGAACCAGATCGCCACGCTCTCGCGGGGCATGCCGAAGTCCAGGCCGATCACCATCGGGAAGAAGATCGGGATCGTCAGCAGGATCATCGACAGCTCGTCCATCACCGCGCCGAGCACGACGTAGAAGAGCAGGATCGCTCCCACCACCGCAAGTGGCGACAGGCCGAAGCCCTGCACGACGCTGGCCAACTGCCCCGGCACCTGCGTCAGCGCCAGCGCCGCGTTCATCAGGTCGGCGCCGAGGAAGATCATGAAGATCATCGCCGAGCTCTCGGCCGTGGCGTAGAAGCACTGCTTGAACCGGGCCCAGTTGATCTCGCGCTTGGCCAGCGCGGCGACGAAGGTCGCCGCCGCGCCCACCGCCGCGCCCTCGGTGGGCGTGAAGATGCCGAAGTAGATGCCGCCGAAGACGACGACGAAGATGACGGCGATCGGCGCGATGCCCCACAGCGACGAAGCGGTCAGCCGCGGCGCATCGTCGTGCTCGGGCGCGTGGCCCGGCACCAGGCGCACGTAGATCGCGATGGCCACCATGTACCCGAGCATCGCGATGATGCCGGGCACCATCGCCGCGGCGAACAGCTTGGCGATGTTCTGCTCGGTGAGGATGGCGTAGATCACCAGCGGCACCGAAGGCGGGATCAGGATGCCCAGCGTGCCGCCGGCGGCCAGCGTGCCGGTGGCCAGCCGCCCCGAGTAGCCGTGCCGCTTCAGCTCGGGCAGCGCCACCTGCGTGATCGTGGCCGCGGTGGCGACGCTGGAGCCGCAGATGGCCCCGAAGGCGGCGCAGGCCATCACCGCCGCCATCGCCAGGCCGCCCTTGAAGCGCGCCATCACCGCGGCGGCGAACTCGAACAGCGCCTGGCTGATGCCGCCCTGGGTGGCGAAGTTGCCCATCAGGATGAACAGCGGGATGACGCTGAGGTCGTAGCTCGCGAAGCGCGCGAAGGCCTGCGTATTGAGGAAGCTGGCCAGCGGCAGCCAGCCGGCCTGCAGCACGTAGCCGATGCAGCCGGCGACGAACATCGTCACCGCGATCGGCACGCGCACCGCCATCAGGCCCAGCATCAGGGCGAAGATGAGGACCGTCAGTGCGATCGGGCTCATGACGCGTGCCCCGCGTCGGCCGCTGCGAAACCGCGCACCGCCTGCACCAGCGCGATCAGCGCCGTCAGCGCCAGCGGCGGCACCATGAAGCTGTAGACGATCCACTCGGGGAAGCCGAGCATCATCGAGCCCGACTGCGAGCGCCAGGCGTTGACGCCGCCGATGCCCGTGCGCCAGGCGAGCAGCGCCATCGCCACGCCGAGGATCAGCGCGCCGATGCGGTCGAGCCGCTCCTGCGTGGCGGCGCTGGCGCGGGCGGTGAAGAAGTCGACGATGATGTTGCCGCGCCGGAACTGGCACCACGGCAGGAACAGCGCGATCGCCGCCCCCGCTGCCGAGCCCGAGAGCTCGAAGTCGCCGACGATGGTCCAGCCGACGGTGTTGCGGCCGATGACGCTGACGCAGGTCATCAGCGTGATCACCGTCAGCAGCACGCCGGCCAGCACCGCGCAGGCGCGAGCGGCCGTTCCCAAGGTCTCAAGCAGCCGCATCGATGCTCCTCTTCGGCCCGGCACCGCCGCCGCGGGGCCGCCCTCGTTCGTTTTCCGGCGTGCCGCCGGAGGGTGCTCAGTATTGTGTGGACGGCAGCCGCAGCGTCAGCCCGTGCAACTGCGGAGTGACGACGAGCTGGCAACTCAGCCGGCTGCCGGCCTCGCGCGGTGCCGCCGTCATCTCGAGCATCGCTTCTTCGTCGGCGCCGGGCGGCGGCAGCCGCGCCGCCCACTCGGGCGGCACGATGACGTGGCAGGTGGCGCAGGTCATCGTGCCCCCGCAGTCGGCGACGATGCCTTCGACGCCGTGGTCGACGGCCGCGCGCATGACGCTCTTGCCCTCGGCGGCCTCGACGGCGCGGCGGCTGCCGTCGGCAGCGACGAACTCGATGCGCACGGGCATTCGGGGTGCTCTTCAGTAACGCCCGAAGTACTCACGCCGAAGCCAGGCCTGGCGGTCTTCGGCGGCGGCGTGGCGCGTCAGTTCCTGCTGCTTGACCGTTTCGATCAACAGCGCCAGCGGCGCACCGAGGCCTTGCTGCATCACCTCGTCGGCGGCCAGCGCATCGAGCGCTTCGCCCAGCGACGTGGGCAGCATCACCGGCGCCGCCGCGTACGGCGTCTCGGTGCCCGGCGGCGGCTCCAGCCGCCGGCTGAGTCCGTCCAGGCCGGCGAGCACCTGCGCGGCGATGTAGAGGTAGGGGTTGGCCATCGGCTCGCCCAGCCGGTTCTCGATGCGCGTGGCGGCTTCGCCGGGCTCGCCCAGCACGCGCAGCATCGCGCCGCGGTTGTCGCGGCCCCACAGCGCCGCCTGCGGCGCCATCACGCTGCCCTGGTAGCGGCTGTACGCCGGCAGCGTGGGCGCACACAGCGCCGCCATGCCGCGCGCGTGCGCCAGCAGCCCGGCGAGCCAGTGCGCACCGGTGTCGGAAAGCACCTGCCGCGCCGAGCGCGCGTCGGCGCCGGCGTCGGCACGCGGCGCGCGCCCCTCGCCACCTACGCCGCCTTCGCCGCCTTCGCCGTATTCGCGGCCCGCGCGGCCTTCGCGGCGGAAGGCGTTGCCGCCGTCGGCCAGCGACGTGAGCGAGTGGTGCAGGTGCCAGCCGCTGGCGATGGCGTTGGGCAGCGGCGGCCGGCAGACGAAGCTCACGTGGTAGCCGGCACGGCGCAGCGCCTGCCGGATGCCATTGCGAAAGAGCAGCACCTGGTCGGCCGCGGTGAGCGCATCGGTGACGCCGAAGACGGCCTCGAACTGGCTGGGGCCGAGTTCCACTTCCAGCGAGCGCAGCGGCAGGCCGAGCGCGAGCGCGTTGTCGCGCACGAGGGCCAGCGCCTCGTGCGCCAGGTCGGTCCAGTTCTCGGCCAGCAGGTTGTAGCCCGGGTGCAACAGGCGCACCGCCGGCGGCTCGGCCGGCCAGGCGGCTTCCGCGGCGGCGAGCGCGTCGTCCTCGATGCGCCAGATGTGGAACTCGACCTCGAGGCCGCAGACGAGCCCGAAGCCTTCGCCCGCCAGCGCCGCCAGCGCGCGCTGCAACGCACGGCGCGGGTCGATGGCCACTTCGCTGCCGTCGGGGAAGAACGGTTCGGCGCGCAGCCAGCCGGTGCGCGCGGGGCTGTGTTCACCGGCGCCTTCTTTCGTCCACGGCAACACGACGAAGCTCGCCGGGTCGGGCAGCAGGAAGAGGTTGTTGGCGCCCCGAAAGCCCGGCAGCGCCACCGGGGCTTCGGGGTCGAACACCTTGAACGCAGTGCGGTCGGAGGTGTCCTTGAGCAGGATCGTGCTGACCAGACCGATGCCTTCGTCGAAGGCGCCGCGCAGTGTGCGCGCGTCGACGCCTTCGAGCACCACGGTCTTGCCGCGGAAGGTGCCGTGCAGATCGCCCCAGGCGATGCGCACCTGCGCCAGGCCCGCTTCGCGCGCGCGCGCCAGCACCGCTTCGATGGCGCTCGCGCGCGCGGCGCCGGCGAGGCCGGCGCGCTCGGCCAGGGTCGTCACGGCGTCAGGACGAGGAAGGGGCTGCCGCAGAGGCAGCCGCGGCCGGCGCGTCCGCCGGCGCGTCCAAGGGCGCGTCCAAGGGCACCGGTGCGCCGCTGCGCAGCCACGCGGCGCGCGCGCGCTTGGCGGCGCAGCCTTCGCGCCAGTGCGCTTCCCAGCCCGCCGCCGGCGCGACGCAGTCGATGGTGTGCGGGCCGGTGAGCACGGCCGCCGCCGCGGCGTCGAACACGCCCGGCGGCGTGCCGCCGCCGCGCACCGTCTCGATGGCCGCCAGCAGCGTCCGCCGGTTGGCCATGATCACCTTGTCGCTCGTGCCCAGGTGCTCGCGCGTGCGGTCCTGGATGGCGCCCATGCTCTCGCAGGCCCACTGGTCGTGCACGTTGATGTCGGCCTCGCCCATGCCGAGGTAGGTGCGCGTGAGCTGCTCGTCGGCGTTGTAGCCCCAGTCGTTCTCGCGGCCCTTCTTCGGCAGGTAGTCGGGCAACTCGGTGTTGACGAGGCGCTGCTGGCGCATCGTCTCCTTGTCCAGCGGCGCGTCGAAGCTCGTGAAGAAGCTGTACCAGTAGGTGTGGTGGTCGTCCACCGGCACGTGCATCTGCGTGATGGTGACCGTCTCCGACAGCGGGATCACGAAGGTGTAGGGGAACAGCGCGTTGGTGATGCGCACGTGCGTGAGGCGCTCGTTGACGATGCGCAGCGTCGTCAGGCGCGTGAGGCCGTGCTGCTTGTCGCCCAGCGGCTCGTGGCGGATCTCGGGCGAGTGGCACTCGCGCAGCACGCGCGTCATCGGCCAGCGCTCGCCGTCGATCTCGCCCACCGTGGCGCCGCGGAACTGGCGGCCGTAGGTGTGGCCGGGGTCGGTGTCCTCGTCGAGCATGCGGTGCAGGAACGAGGCGTGCGAGGGGTCGATGCCCACCTCGAAGGCCTGCAGCCAGTTGCAGCGCCACATCCCCTTGAACGCGAAGCTGTGCGTGCCCGGCGCCTTGAAGCAGTCGAAGGCCGGCAGTTCCGGCGGCGTGCTGCCTTCGGGGCCGAGGTAGGCGAAGAGCGTGCCGGCCGCCTGCCGCAGCGGGTAGCTGCGCTGGCGCACGCGTTGGCACAGCGTGCTGCCGGCCCCTTCGGCCGGCGTCTCGAGGCAGCGGCCGTCGGCGGCGAACTTCCAGCCGTGGAAGGGGCAGCGCACGCCGTCGCCTTCGTGCCGCGCGTACTTGAGGTCGGCGCCGCGGTGCGGGCAGTCGCGGTCGAGCAGGCTGTAGC